>JAEDIW010000029.1 GCA_016296655.1 Treponema sp.
ACCCTACTCCCTTTTTCTGTCAATAGGCAAAATAGTTTTTTTTTATTTTTTTTTGCATTTTTTTTGATTTTTTTTAAAAGATGGATTTTTATAAAAGGGAAACCTGGTCTGGTAAGCGGAAAACTGATTTCAAAAACGCCGGGCCCGGGCCTGGAACCCCAAAGTCCCCTGCTGCGCAGGGGATGAGCGGACAGCGAAGGGTGGAAAGCCCGTCTGGCAATCCTGGCTGCCCCCCAAAAAAGAAGAAAAAAGAAAAGAGTAATTTTACGAATCTTTGGGTTTGTTTTTTGAAAGAAGCTCCTTTTCTGCAATATTTTGACGGTGCTTTTTTATGTCTTGTTCAAGTTTTTCAAGCTCTGCAAGAATTGCATCAAATGGAGGCTGAGAGGCTGAAATCTGCTCATTTTTTTCCTGCGAAAAGGCTTTATAGGTTTCTGCCCCAAGCTCACGAAGCTTTTTTTTCTGCTGGCTGATAAGTTTTTCAAGTTCATAGCGAAGAACACCAAGTTCACCAAGTTCTTGAACGACAACTCCAGCTTTACCGATTGCTTCCTTCGAAGCGGAAATTCCCTTATCAAGATAATCTTTTACCTGCTGTGAAAAATTTCCCATAATTTGCCTCCTGAATCTTTTTTATTCTGCATAATTCAGTTCTGACAGTCGGAACTGACGGTTTTCCTTACCCTTCCCTATTCTAAAATATACTTATTTTTTTTCAAAAAGCAAATTATTTTCAAACTATAATTCATGCTGTCATTCAAAATGTCAGATGTTCAAACGGACGGCTACAAGCGTAAGGTCATCCAGCTGCTCATCTTCCATGAGGTTTGTGTAATAGACGTAGGTAGAATTTTCTAAATCTTTATCCTGCAAAGAGCAGTATGCTGAATACTGGTTAAAATGCTGTTTTAGGAATGTATCTATTTTTTTGTCGACCCTTACAGTATTCTCTTTTGTAAGTTCTGCAGGCTTGTAAAGGCGGAAAACTTTTTCAACGGAAATAAGGGCTGTAATAACTTCTTCAAGTGTTCCTGTGCAGTTTGAAAAGTCGAAGACCAGTTTTTCGCTGTTTACTGGATTTCTGTCTTTTTTAAGTTCAAATGTTGATTTGTTCATAACGGCCTGAATTATCTGGAGAATTCTGTCTGACTCAAGAAGTTCATTTTCTGTTTCCAGTTTTTCATTGCCGTCTGCATCTTTTTTTACAGACTGAATAGGATTAAAGTGTGCATCCCGGCAAATTCTGGTTGATTCTTCGATACCGTCGGTATATAGAAACAGGATGTCGCCTTTTTTGAGCTTAGTTTTTTCAATTTTGAAGCCGCCTTTCATGTCGACCATAAATGAAGGCATTGGGCCTGCTGCCGGTGCGGCTGGCAAAGTGAGTGTTTTTACCGAGTGAATGTCTCTGTCGTAAATGTGGACAATGTTGTCTCCGGCATTGCACATGTAAACATCTCCTGTCTGGGTGTCTACAAGGCAAAGAATGATTGCAGCAAATTTGCCGCGAAGTCCAAGAGACTCTATAAAGTCGTTGATTTGGGAAATGAGTTCGTTAAGTCTTGTACCTTTTGATTTAAAAGTCCAGTTTTCAAAATATTGGCGGAAAAAGGTTGCAACTACAGTCATAATTAAAGCAGCTGGAACTCCATGCCCCGAAGCATCGCATTTTATAAATACGTACCAGCGGTCATCAAGTTTTTTGTAGTCAAAGTAGTCACCGGAAACACCAGAAGCGCCTTCATAATAGCCGAATGCTTCCAGAGTTTTGTCCTGCAGTTGCGCATGGGTTGCCTTGCCGCCTGCGGGATTTGCATCAAGTGGTAAAAAAGCCTGCTGAACAGCCCGTCCGTCAAGCGAAAGCTGTTCTTCAAGCGCAGCACGTACCAGTTCGCCTGTCATGGTGTTAACTGCATCTCTGAGTTTTCCTATCTCATCATTTGAATGAAAATTGATTTTTTTGTTTACAAGTTTTGACTTGTCTTTAGTTGCACCAATTACAGCAACATGTTTTTCAAGAATTTTTATAGGGCTGACAATAACTGTTGCAAGTATGAATGCGCCTATAATTCCTGCAAAAATTGCAGCAAATGCAACGTATACAGCTGAAATAACGATTGCTTTTCCGGCTTCATTTACAGATTTTAACAGGGATTCTGTTGAAACTTTCAAGAAAACAATGCCACGGACGTAAACTTTTTCTGCACCTTGCCTGAAAAGCACAGGCCTGTAAAAAAGATATTCTGTATTTGCAGAATCCAGATGAGTGTTGTCGAATCGCGGAAAGGAAGAGCTTGCTTCGGCTGCCAGTTCTTCCAGTTTTTTGGTTACCCGGGAATTTAATTCGGATGTAATCCTGGAAATTTCTTCACGGCGGGCGATTGAAGCTGAATCATTCTTCAAGGCTAGAGAAACTCCTTCTGATGTAAGAGCTGCAATCTGAACAGAAAGTTCGCCTATTGAATTTTCTGCAGCCGCATTGAGTTTCTGACATTTTTCTGCAATAGAAACCATATCAGCGTCTGTAAGCTTTGAAATGCCTAAATTTATAGGATTTACATCAATTTTGGAGGCAATCTGACCGTCATTTGTTGCCCAGATATAATTTAAATTTTCAGAAGATGCATCCGCTGGCAATCCTGAAATCGTGGCGAATTCTGCTTCTGCAAGAGCTTCAGACTGTGAAGGAAGGTAGCTCAATTCAAGTACATTCTGTGCCGGCAAATAGGCCTTTGCTCCAGAACTCATGCTGTTCAGTAAAACACTGATTCTGTTTTCCAAACCTTCGGCAAGCGTCTGACCTTGGGTACGAACCATTCTGCGACCAAGAGACGCAGCGACAAGAGTAACTATCATAAGAACCAGAAGCGTAGTAAATGCCATAAGCTTTATGCGGAGACTGCCGCTTCTTTTTTTTGCATTCTTTAATTTTTCAGTTTTTGCAGATATCATAAATTCTCCTGTCAGCAGAGCTTTAACTTCATTTCTTATAACAACGGTTTCTTTTGCAACCTGAATAATTCCACATATTGAAAAAAACACACCAGAAAATGCAAAAATACATATTAAATAAAAAAGGAGCTGTCCGAACTGAATGTTTAGTGCAAATTTTGCCGCAACTGGAAGCCAGTTTGGTTCGTAAATATATTCACTTTCGATTTTTACAGTGCCTGTCTGTGCGATGTTTAAAATCGGTCTGGAAAAATAAAGCCCTCGATCAGAATGTAAAAGTCCAATGCAGTACTGCCCCTCACGTACAAAACTTGAAAAATTCAAATTTTCAATTTTTGAATCAGAAACAACTTTATATGAACCGTTTTCCAGCAAAAACTCATAATCATAAGGAGCTTTTGAATCTTTGTCGATGATAATTTTTTTTATTAGGCCATCATAGGTAAAGCCTTTTCCAAAAATTTCAAGTGTATTTTCACCAAAAATGCTGTTTTTAAGCCGAATTGAATTTACAATTGTTTCAGGAACAAATTTATTTGCTGCAAAAACAAACGAAGCCGGTTCGCCAATATTGCCGACTGTATCAAAGGCTCTTACAGAAAATGCATACAGGCCGTTTTCAAGGTTAGAATAACTTTTTGAAGTATTTTTTCCCTGCATTTTTCGGGAAGGATTTGTAAATCTGCTAGAACTGTTTTTTGCAATCAGTTTTGCAAGGTATTCAGAAGTTTCGCTGTCGCTGGCAATACGAGGATGTTTTTTATAGCCTGAATAACGGCGGGCAATTGGCTCAAGCTTCTGAATTGTCCAGGAATAACCTGCAACATCTGCATCTGCAAAATCTGGCTGCCATTTTACTGTCAGGTTATTAGACAAGGAAAACCCCTGAGAATCTGTCTGAAAATCCAGAAAAACAGGCTTTTTGGGCGGAGTTGTGTCTTTATAATACGAAAGTTCGGCAGGCTCAGACCAATTTCCTGCATAATCAAGAACACTAACCTTAAAATACCAGGCCTGCTCAGCTGTGGCTTTTACGTCAACAATATTCTGTGAAGGAAGATTCATGAACTGTCTGGGCGGCATTTCATTTTTGTCCTGAGTCCAGAGCCATGAAAAGCCGGCAATTCCTGAAGAATCCTGTGGCAGTTGCACCCTTATCCTGAGTTTTTCATTTTTTCCGCGTGAACCGTTTTTAAAATCAATGCCTGCAAGTGCAGGAGAAGCAACAGAACGATCCGAAACTAGAAGATTTATATACGAACCTGAGTTTTTTCGCTCTTCAAGAATCTGCCATATAAACGAAAGCGAAGAATTTTTGTCTGTCAATACAGGAAATGCAAAAACTGATTTCAAATTTTCAGCAGACAGACGATTTTCATCCCATAAAGCTCCTTTCTTTTGCGAAAAATAAACTGATTCAAAACCATTTCTTGTATCAAACCAAACCAAAAACAGCTGACCCTCAAACAAAAAAAACAAAGGACGGTTTGCATTACCCTGAACTGTAATTTCCTGCAGATTCCCAGAAGGTCTGCCGTAAAAATCAAGAGCCTGAACCCATATATGAGAATTTTCTGAATTATAAGAGGTTCTTTCCCAGGACATGAACACCTTATTTTCAAAAACAAAAAGAGAAGCTCTTTGATTGTTATAATTGAAAAACTGGCCGGCAGAACCAGATTTTACCGATTCATCACCTGTAACAAGCTGAGGAATGGACCAGGTTTTACCGTCATCGTAAGAAACAGTTGAATACAACTGATACGACAACCGCATCTCTGTGCTGTACTGAGCCTGAAAGACAACCATCTGTCCTCCAGGAATTTTTGCAAGAACTGGAATAAAAGGATTTTTGAAATTTTCAGTAGGTCCAAAAAGTGAAAATTCTGACCAGGAAAATGCATCCGCAGATTTTGAATAAAGTATTGAAAAAGATTCATTTTTTCCAAGAGATGTAAAAAGAGCAAAAGAATCACCTTCCGTAGCATAAATTCGGGGAGCTACAAGCGGCTGTTCCTGCGCAGGCAAGTTAATACATTCATAGCTATAGCCTCCGTCGGTACTAACATACACAGAAATTGCATTCACTCCAGACAGAAGGGCAACTGCAATTTTTCCAGAATCCTGAATTGCCGCAGAATAAATGTCAGGAACTTCCCCAGAATAAGAAAACGGACCTGCAAACCGTCCTGTTTTTTTCCAGATGCCGTTTTCATAAACCTGAGATGCAAGCCAAATCTGCTGTTTTTCAGAATCAACTTCCTGCCAGAAGATTACGGAAGTTTTTTCATTGTAAACGGAGGAAGGAAATCGGGAATCTGATGAAGTAATTTTAAGGGCATTTTCCCAGTAAAAATCTCTGGCACAAACATTGCGGACGGCAAACAAAAAGAGGAAGCTAAAAAATATAAAAAAAGTTGATTTTTTTTTCATTACAGCAATGCCTGTATTTTTTTCTGCAAATCCAAAATCTTTGGAGAGCGCTTATTTTTTGCAGACTGCAAAAGACGCTGGACCAAAGCATACGCCTCAATAATATTATTATTTTGAAGTTCTTGTATAGCCTTTTGATAGCGCATTTCATCTTCTGCAGAAAGTACAACTGTGGCTTTTCCGCCAATTGCAATTTGAATCCGGTCTTTTAAAAGAATTGCCTGCTCATTCTGAGGATTTAATGAAATGGCTGTATCTATCATTGAAAGTGCCTTTTTAAGTTCAATTTCATCACGGGATTGATTTACAATAGCCTGAACTTCATCTGTAAGAGTTTTGGAACGTTTTAAAGCAGATTTGTCAACAGGTTTAGGCTTTATGCCGATTTCAATTTCAACATCGTTTATAAGTTTTGCTAGTCCCGGATATGCAGGATTTATTGTATAAAGGTCTAGCAAATCTGTATATGCAGTCTGCCGTTTTTCAGGATTTCTGTAATCCCTGCGGGCATTGTTAATTCTGCGGGTGAACATATCCTGAAAAGATTTTTCATCAATCAATTTGTCAATGCGTAATGTCAAAAGGCTTGCTTCCTGATTCAACGGATAAACCAGCTGCAACTCCCTGAGTTTTTCCTTTGCCTGAATTAGAATAGCTCGGCCTTCTTCAAACTGTCTTTTTTCGATTAAAGCCCTGCCCTCGTCATAAAACTGGTTTGCAATGCTCAAAATCTGGGACATTTCAGGATAAAGCGGAGCTGTCGGCAGAATTACACGGCCAGACTGTATTGACAAGGCTGTAATGACCATTGTCATAAGAGACGTTATTTCTGCATCTTCTTCAATATTGGTAGCAGACCATCTGGCCTTTGCCCGCACAAGCAGTTTTTCAGCATTTTCAAAATCGCCTGAATAATATGCATTTCGTGCCTGATTTTTCAATTTACGGACTTCTGCAACAACAACTGTATTTTCACGTCCTGCAATCAACTCACCAAGAGCAATAAGTTTTTGGTCCGTTGCATTTCGAAGCTCAACAGACATCTGATATGACAGAGATTCATTATATTTTGCACGAGCACGCTGCAGATAGTCTCGGGCGGTAATAAAATTATTTTTTTCAGCCGCCTGAACAGCCTGACTGTAACGTAAATCTCCTTCATTTCTGGCAGATTTTGCAAAAAGTATGCTTTGATTTGAGCGTCGTTTTACATCATTTCCAGTAATTCCCAGAGCATCAAGCCGTGCAATTGAATTTTCAACTGCTTGCTGGGACTCTGCAAAACTATTTTTATAGTTTTTCCCGCCTTCAAGAGTCTTCAGCGCATTTTCCAGCAGTTTTCTGTCTGATAAAACAGATTTTTCAAGACCGATAACCAGATTCAAAGCTTCTTCCGGGTACATACCAGGCTCAAAACTTTTACCTTCTGGTGAAATTTTATTTTCAGAGCTTTCAGAAATAAGATGACTAGCCCATGCATACTGACTTTCATATTCTCCGGCAATTTCTGTTCCAGAGGATGCAAAAAATCCGGCAATATCCTGCCAGTTTTCCACAGCTTGCTTTTCCGCCAGCGATGTAGCATTTGAACAAAGAAAGTAAAGGATTTTTTCGCAGGAGTCCCAGTCAAGAGGTTCATCTTTTATTGCAATACCTGGAGTTACCCTTTCATCTGCAGAATTTTCATTTGCAGCAATCTTTGTATTCTGCAAATCTCTATAGACCTGAGAATTTAAAAGAAGCTGCGAATCAGTGCTTATTTTTTCAAAAACCGGCACAAGTCCAAGCAGGTTTTCAACATAGTCGTTTTTTGCTAACCGAAACTGAGATGCAGCATTTTCAGGTCGTGAATATTTTAACTTGTCGGAAACAGCCTTGCGGTAAGCGGAAATTAGGCCAAGCTGAAAATCAATATTCTGGGAGGCATGACTTAGCAGCCACATAGATTTATTGTATTCAGGACAAAAATCCTGCTCAAATTCCCCCTGCCTGTTTGCTCGTGAAGCATAAAGCCGGTTTACAGAAATTCCAAGCTCCGCAAAATTCTGTATAGAAGTCAAAACATCCTTGTCCAGCCTGGAATGCACAAAAACATTCTGCCTGCGCACAGATTTTTCAAATTCAGCAGATTTTTTCGCAAGCAGCACATAAACAGCATGTTTCATTTCCTCAACCAGAATATTCCATTGAGCGTCCATAGCTCCCAAAATTCCTGTATCAGGATTTGAAGGCCTGCCAAAAGTAAAACGTGACAGAAATGGCAGAAAAGAAGAATCTGTCAGTTTAGGATTTTCTTCTTTCATTTTTGCAAAAACAGAATCAACAGTTACGCCAGCCATGCAAATTTCATTACGGATTTTTGCAAAACTTGAAAATTCAGTCTGAACTTTTCCAAACGCAGAAATTGATTCAAAATAATTGCCAGATTTTACAGCCTTGATAAATTCCTGGCATGCACTGTCCAAAGATTTTTGCAAGAATTCATACGATGGTATCATTCTTTCCATGTCTGCAATAGATTTACGTACAGGTTCAGTCAGATTTTCGTCAAGCGTATTATTAAAAAAATCAAACTGATAAAGCTCAAACCCTTTGTGAAAAGTTTCCACAGCCTGAAAATATTTTTGTTTTGCAACAAGTTCAGAGCCTTCGCTCATAAGCTTGTTGAAAATGGCTCTGTAATACGTAAACTGAGCCGCACTTTTTGCTTCTGCAATAAAAGCAAGCGTTGCAGGCGACGGACGTTTTTCCAGAGTCTGAAGCTGCTCAATTATTGCCAGTTTTTTCTGGTTGTTTTCAGGTTCATTTAGAATTACATCGATAAGTTCTTTTGACAAAGCTGCATATTTTTCCCTTGCCAGCATTATTTTTTTTATGCGTTCCTGAGCATAATCAAAATAATCCGGATTTTTTTCGATGAATTCTTTCAGCAGAAGCAGAGCCTGATTGTAATTCGTACTGGAAATTTCAGAATCAATGACACGTAGTTCAGCGTCAGCTTCTGCATCAAAGGCATAAGAAACTGCAGAAAAAAAGAGAATCATTAAAACTGAAATTAAGGCGGTACAGATTTTTTTCATTTTAAAAATCAACAGCATCAGCGCAAACGTCAGAACATGCTGTACTCATAAGGCAAAGCATCACGCATATTTCCTTACAAAAAGGCTCTTCTATATTTTCGGTTTATTTTTTTATGTTCATAGGTAAAAATACCGAAAATAAAGTATAATTTACATAACCATCTGAGCACAAACTCTGCTTCACAAAAACAACAAAGCATCAGGCAGATGTGCGGCAGACAAAACCAAAACTATGAACAAAAAAACTGGCTTTTTTCTGTTACAATTCATGATTCTCCTTACAGGGAAAGTAACTTCTCTTGAACTTTCCAACGCAACTTCTGAACTTTCAGACAAATTCTTAAGTTTTGTTGATTCACATGAAGGAGAAACAGGTTTCCGTTCCCTCAACATTCCTTCAGGCGGAAAAGCAGAAAGCCTTGGAACAGCCTGCACTGCTCTGGCAGAAGACATAAGTTTTTTTGACTATAATCCTGCAGCCAGCTGTGTCTTGAAAAATACAGAAATTTCTGTCTCCCACAATTCATGGATAAGCGATTCTGCCATAGAAACTCTGGCAGGAACAATACGGTTCGGTAATCTGGGGCTTGGCACACAGATAAAATGTTTCTATGTGCCGTTTACAGAATACAATTCATTTGGAGACAGAGTCGCCGGTAACTATTACAGCGAAACAACCGCAGCTGTAAATGCTTCATACAATTTTTTGTCAGGCTACTATTTCAAAGGACTTGCACTCGGCTCTACTTTTAAGGCTGCATGGCGAAGCATACCAGACTATACCGACAATGATACCGATAAAATAATTTCAGGTTCAGGGCTTGCACAGTCTGGAGCTGCATTCATGCTGGATGCAGGCATGCTGGTTCGCTTTAATTTTGCAAAATATTATGCCTCAAGAGACCCAAATTTTCACTTCGGCATAAGCCTTCTGAATTTTGGAACTGCCTTTACAGGATTTGGAAGCGGAGCTGTAAAATCAGATGATCCTCTGCCATCAAAAATTTCAGCAGGAATTTTTTACAGACCGGTAAAAAGGCTGGCTTTTACAATGGACATCAAACAGCCTGTCAATCTGCAGAAATTTTCAAATTCCGAAAAATGGGCCGCAGGAGCCGGGGTTTCCCTAAACTGCACTCAATATTTTTCAGTACTTGCAGGATTTCTCATTCAAGGCGCAAACCCCAGAATCAGTGCAGGAAGTGAATTTTCCCTTGGAAAAGCTGTCATGAACATAAACTACACATTTGACCTTACAAGCTCACTAAATCCAGTAAACCACATAAGCCTTAGCCTGAAAGCTGTTTTAGGCGACAGAGGCCGGGCTGCAAAGCAAGCCAGCATTGACAAATACTATGGCGAAGGCCTGAAGTACTACGCACACGGCAATTTCAGCAAAGCAATTGACTCCTGGAAAAAAGCACTGGAACTGGACAAAAACTTTGAACCAGCACTGGAAGGTCTGAAAGCAGCCCAAACATCCAGTGAACTTTACAGGCAAATCCATGACATACAGTCACTCGACTAAAACCAAAGCCCGCAAAGCATAAACAAACCCTGCAGGCTATTTTTTTCTGCTGAAAATCCTGTAGTTTATCCAAGGAAAAATAGAATGATTGCGTTCAAGACCTGTAAGCCATTCAGTACTTACAGTATTTGAACCAAGGGAATCAAAAACCATCGTAAACGCAATAATGCATTTTTTGAAAAAAGTTTCTGCATATTCAGCGTCATTTGCAGCCTGAATCATATCAGCCCATTGCGCAGACTGAGCAAGAAACAGTTCCCTTGCCCCAAGATTTAAAATTCTAGCTTTCAATCCTGTATCATCAGGAAATCGTTCTGCCAGATCAATCATCCGTTCACTAGCCTTTCTGACATAGCGAATCATCCAGCTGTTGGAATTATCCAAAAAGTTTTCACCATAACCATCGCCAAAAGCAGCACTAGGATAGGGTTTAACCTTCTGCAGTTTATAATCAACATTCAGCAAATCAGAAAGCTGCGCTACATTAATTCCCATTTCCGGAGCTTTTCTAATTACAGCCTCAAGCCACATTACCCCTTCAAACCAACGGTTTCCAATATCACTGCTGTCATAAGTACAAACCAAAGAAACATCGCAATCCGTTATAACCTGAGCTGCAGCATCAAGCCTTGCCTTCTTTTTATTCAAAAACAACTCTGCATCGGCAAGAACCTGACGGGCAGCTTCAGAAGGTCTATAAAAAGCAGAATTATCAGATTTTTCACTGTTATTCCAGTAATAAAAACCTGTAGCCTGTCTTGGAGAGCCAGGTTCTTCAAAAGCCGACAAATCTTCCTGAGAAAGTTCAAACCCCACATCTCTATGAACATTACAATAAACTTTCCCATGAACAAAAGAATCATCACCCTTTATCTGATTTTCAGAATCCCTGGCAAAAATCGCAAGAGAATTGTAAAAACGTGCGGGGGCAAAAATTCCTTTTTCAGGTTCAGTTTCAGAAAAAACAAGGCTCTGAGAATCAAGAATCGTATAATGCACTCCATAAGAGCGCAAATTCTTTTCAAGCCCCTTTGAATAAGCCAGGTAAGGCAACCAAAAACCACTGGCCGACTGACCAAAAAAATGTTTATGCGCATAAAGGCCAGTTTCAACCTGCGCATTAACAGCTTCCGGCAAATCCGCAAAATACGGCAAAAAAACAGAAGTTGCAGTCGTAGCAAGCAGTTCAATATAGCCCTTAGAAGCATAAAACTCAAAATACTTCAAAAGATTCTGCTCATATTTTTCAGTAAAGTCTGCCTTATCCTGTCTGGCTTTTTCCAAAAAGAAACGGACAGCTTCAAGCAATTCAGGCTGTGCAGCACAACGTTTAACCTCAGCAGCACCAAAAGTAATTCTGCGGTCAAGCCACTCAATATAACGTTCCTGCATCACAGGATCTGCAAGCATGGTACAGACAACCGGCGAAAACACCATTGAAATTTTACAGGAAATGCCGTCCCGCTCCAAAGATTCAAACATATTCAAAAGCGGCAGATAAGTTCCAGAAACAGCCCTAAAAAAATCAGCAATACCTTCAGAAAAATCATTTTCATTTGAAGGCACATAAGTCTGCTGGGCATTTATAACTAAAGCAAGATTCTTCACAGCTTCTTCCCCTATTTTTCAAAAGACTGTCTATGCCTTGCATAATGAATGCGAAGCAACTCTTCTATACCTGAAAGTTTCATTACTGGAGAAAAATCCAAAGTCTTTCCAGGAGTATTCTCAAAAAGCGCCTTGCATCCATGTGCAAGCTCAATTTTTTTTGAAGAAGCCAGCACATCAACGTGCCGTCCATCAAGAGAATAAGCCAAATCAACCTTCAGCCATTTTTTTTCAGAAGGAATAAGCACATACTGTTCCCTGTCTTCCAGAGAAATTTGAACATCAAAAAAGTCATTCGACTTAGCTTCCTCTTCAGTCTCAAAAAACGAAACATGAAGCTGACAATTCAGAACATTTTCCCGTTTAAGCATTGCCAAATCTTCAGCACTTATATCCCAGAAAACAAAAATCCATGCAGGATTACGAAGAACCACATTCAGATAAGTTTCATTATAGGATTCCGGCAAATTATTTGAATTCGCAACAACTTTTTCAGAAGAAATAATCATATCTGCATCTTTAGGAGAAGCAAGTTCTTCTGCAACCTCAAGAAGCTCGCCAATAATAAAACGACGATTTAATTCTGCAGGAATGTCAATATCATAATCTTCTGCTAAAGCCATCAAGTCAGCCGATGACAAAGTTTCAAGATACTGTCTGGTAAGAAACGTTTTTTCCATACCGTTTTATAATCTATAAAATCTCAATATTAGTCAAGATAATAGTTTTTTTATATTTTAAAAGTTTAAAAGGGGAAAGCCTTCCCCTTGGGCTCAAATGCAAAGCATTTTCGCCACAACCCCTTCTCCTGGGGCTCTGCCCCAAGCCCCGCATCTGAAAAAAAAATCAGTCATTCCCTTAAAACATCAATTTTTGTCCAACTTTATGAAATCAGTCAAAGTAATTCCAAGCTCCTGTGCAAAAGCCCTTGCACCAAGATTGTTTTTTATGACAACTTCAGGAGAATGGGCATCAGAATTACAAATGATTGTATTTCCCAAATCTTTTGCCAACTCCCAGAACTCTTTCACAGGATACGGAAACCTCTCTCCCTGAGCATTAAAGACCTTCTGCTTTACAATTCCATAGCCATTTATTTCAACAGGCAGGTTCAGTTCCTTTGCTGCCGTAAGAATCGCTTTTGAACAGGCTTTAGTCTGCTCATTCCATTCACAGCCGCTTGCCATAAACAAATCAGGATGAGCTACAAAAGCATACAATCCGGAATTCATGCCGACAATCATCTGGTCAATATACTTATTTAAGTTTGCATCAGTAAAATATTCTTTTATGTACAAATGACTGTTACCTTCAGTAAACCAGTGCGGACCAAAAACCAGGTACTCAGCCCCAGCTTCCCCTAAAAGAACATCTTCATACCAGCTTCGGTAATCAGCATCCCACTCACATTCAAAACCAAAGCGTACAGGAAATTTTACGGCCTGTCTGGCAGATTCAACTTCAGCCTTATATTTTCCAAGTTCTGAAAAGTCCATGCGGCAATACTGCCAGTTATCTTTACTGTCATTAGGATAAGGACAATGATCTGAAAAACCAAGCTCAAGGCAACCGTCCTTTTCAGCTTGCTTTGCATAATCCAGACAAGTTCCGTCAGCATGACGGCACAAATGCGTATGCGTATGATAATTTGCAACCAACATGACTAAAAATATAATATTTTACTCAATAAATTGCAAATCAGTAAAAATAACTCTGGATAAAAAGAAGATTGTTTCAAAAAAGATAATAAGCCGACAGATACGACCGGTCAAGGCACGCTTCGCTCAAGGCCTTGACTCGCTCGTTTTCAGGGGTTGTATTAACCCCTGAATAAAAAAAAAGGCTGAAAGATTTCTCTTTCAGCCTTTACATCTCCTAGCAGAATTGAACTGCTGTTGTCGGGATGAAAACCCGATGTCCTAACCACTAGACGAAGGAGACATTATAGCAAAAACCGTAATTTCTGCTACTGAGCTACTCGTGATTCGAACACGAGACCCACGCCTTAAAAGGGCGTTGCTCTACCTACTGAGCTAGTAGCCCATTCACTAGCTGAACTTTCGTTCGTGCCGTGATGTTTAAAGACTATATACTCTTCACAAAAAAGTGTCAATAGCCAAAATAAAAAAAATTGCATTTTTTTTATTTTTTTTTTATTTTTTTTATTTTCTTCCGTAAATTTTTGTAAATTCCCCAAGTTTCTTAAAATCAACACTGTCAATTTCTTTCATGGTTGCACGCCATTTCCAATTGCCACCTTCTGTTGCAGGAATATTCATTCTGCCTTCACGCCCAATTCCAATCAAATCCTGCATTGTTAAAATACAAGTATTGGAAACAGATTCCATTGCAGAAATCATCATTTCTTCACGCAGTTTTTCAGCATTCTCAATGCGGTAATATTTCACAGCAACCGCAACATCTTCTTTGGAAGCAGTTTCAATCCAGCCAAGAATAGTATCATTATCATGAGTTCCTGTATAAACAACAGAATTTCTAGTGTAGCGGTAAGGCAAATAATCACTTTCCTCGCGGGAATCAAATGCAAACTGCAGAACCTTCATTCCAGGAAAACCAGAATCTTCAAGTAACTGTTTTACCTCAGGAGTAAGGAACCCCAAATCCTCTGCAATAACAGGAAATTCTCCAAGCGACTCCTTCAGGCTGTTGAACAAATCCATTCCAGGTCCTTTCAACCAGCTGCCTCTACAAGCATCCTTTGAACCATAAGGAATTGTGTAAAAAGACTCAAATCCTCTGAAATGGTCAAGCCGAATTACATCATAACTCTTCAAACTCATGGCAAGACGCTTTTTCCACCAGTCATAGTCAGTTTTTTTCATATAGTCCCAATTGTAGACAGGATTACCCCACAACTGACCAGTAGGAGAAAATGCATCAGGAGGGCAACCAGCAACAACTGTCGGAACAAGATTCTGATCAAGCAAAAAGCAGGAAGGAGAAGCCCATGCGTCGCTACTGTCACCAGAAACATAAATAGGAACATCGCCTATGATTTTTATCCCCTTTGAATTAGCATATCTTTTCAGCATTCCCCACTGTTTGTAAAAAAAGTACTGCAAAACTTTATAATAGTTTATCCGCTCAGATTCTTTTTCAGTCCAGACTTTCAAAGCTTCCTGAGTGCGGCAACGTATACCATCTTCCCAGCTAGAAAAAGCAGCTCCACCATGAGCATCCTTTACAGCCATAAACAATGAATAATCATCCAGCCAAAATGAATTTTCTTCACAGAAAGAATCAAAATCACCACTACGCTTTACAGCAAAATTTTTTACAAGAATTTCAAACACTTTTTTTCTGTTGACATAAAGCAAGCCATAATCGACAAAATGTTCATCACTACCCCAGTCAACATTTTCATAGTCAGCTTTAGAAAGGAATCCCTGCTCTGCAAGCATATCAAAATCAATAAAATATGGATTTCCGGCAAAAGTTGAAAAACTCTGATACGGCGAATCTCCATAACCTGTAGGACATATCGGCAAAATCTGCCAATAAGTCTGACCTGCATCATGCAGCAAATCAACAAATTTGTAGGCATTCTTTCCCATTGTTCCGATTCCTGTAGAACCAGGCAAGGAAGAAATTCCCATTAATACTCCGTTTCTTCTTGAATCCAATACAGTCATTTTTTCTCTCCAAAATTAACATGCCAGACAAATGCCAGGACATTGTATTTTCATAAGTTTCGGTGTCAGGTTTTATACCTGTTCTTGCGGTAAATGCCTAAACTTTTAGTTAGTGCATGTGCAAGCCCTTAAGTTCAGACATTCATATCAAATTTTTCAATCAGTTTTTTATGTAAATCCTTGGTCTCGTCGTTGTCAAGACCAAGCTTTTCAGAATCAGTCAAATCAACAAGTGCTTTTTCATAATTTCCTGTGTGATAGTAAGCCAGTGCACGCCTGTAAAGCGTATGAGACTGATATTCGTTTACTTTCAGAGATTCTGTAAAAACTTCAATCGCCTGTTCGTAATCTCCCTGTATAGAATAAACAATACCTGCGTAATATAGAGAACGGAAATTTCTTTTGTCATTTTCAAAGCTTTCCTTAAAATCTGCAAGCGCAGAATCAAAATCATTTTTGGCAAAATATGCCATTCCTCTATGCTTAAACATGACCGTAAGAACTGGAGCTGATGGCACAGGCTTCGAAGTCAATATTTCTGTATAAATAGATATTGCCCTGTCAAGATTTCCAGCATTGTGCTCGTGCAAAGCTTCCAGAATCAAATCATCAATAGTTCCTCGAACAAAAGGAGAAACTCTCTGGATGCTTTTGTTTTCATCAGTTTCATTTTCAGTACTGGTTCTGGTAAGGTTATCTGCCATCAAATAGAAAGACTGCCTGCGCTCTTCAATTTCGCCTTGAAGCTTATTCTGATAATCTCTGATTTCCTGAAAAATAATGTCCGCAAGGCTTAAAGAAGCATTCATGGAAGCCAATTTTCTCCTTAGCGGCATGTCAAAAGGTGAAAATTCACTTTTATAAATCAATTCATGCTCAACTTCTGCCCATGCATCCTGCAAAATAGTCCTTATTTGAATTTCACATACCAGGTTGTCAGGAATTTCAATCATTGAATCTTGAGGAATGCAATTTTCAGGAATCTTTATAAGCACATGCACAGACTCATAGCCAAACTCCTTAAAATTATTGGCATTTCCTTTGTGCTCAACTTCAATTACTTCGTATGTTTCCTTTATCTGTTGTTCGACTACTGACAAGTCCTCCAAAAATGCACATATAACCCTTATGCCAATTATATCAGTAAGACAAAGCAATGAAGCAGCTTGTGAAAGCTCCATTGAAGTTTTTACCCGTAAAAGTTTACGGTAATAACTTGAAAAACTTTTTATCCGAGATTTAAAAGTTGGCCTTGAACGCAAATTTATATTTTCCCTTAAGCTAGATTCAATCCGGCCCAAAATATCAGACAAAACCTTATTATACTTTTCATATACAGCTTCTATTTTTTTCTTATCAGGACGATAAATATTTTCATTATGCATAGATTGAATACTATCATTAAAGAAACAGAAATACAATAAAAAAAGGACTGCCATAAAAGACAGTCCTTTATCTATAGGCTAAATTATTCTTCTATTCAACCAAATAGTCATTCTTTGTAAAACTTGGGTCATTAGCCATATTTACCTTTTCAATATAGCGGTCAACCTGTTTTACACCAAAGCGTTCCATTTCTGCAGCCTGTTTGATAGATTCTTTTAGACCGATGATTCCCCACAAATCTTCATCACGAATATCACGTTCTGAAGAAAGAAGAGCTTTGTCATAAATAACCTGAACATCCTTGAAGTAACCGATAAAGTCACCACCAATGTGGCTTGCATCACGTGTAATCTTGAAGCCAACGAACTTAACGAAAGGAAGTCCGCGTGGATAAATTGGAACAATGCGAATTTCGCGATTGCGGAATTCTGTTATGTATGTAGGATTATTCCATTTCAAAGTTCTCCAACCGTCAAAACCAAGGTATCCCATGAAATAGGGACGTTCATTACCATCTGTATCTTTAAGAAGAACATACAATCCATGAGGATAATTCATACCCATTGTTGTAACTGCGATAGACTTGATTGTTCCTACATTCTTAAGAACACCATATCCACCTTCAAACAATGTATTATCATCATTTTTTTCTTCTTCAGGTGCAGACTTCGGTTCACCACGAACACCACTGTCATCTGCTTCTGAATATGGCTCATAAGCAGGAATTTCAAATGGTGGCAGAATCTTTGCATTGGCATTGTTAGCAGTTTTAGGGAAAATAACACGAACACCCATTACAACCTTGTCTTTCAATGCTGCTGGAATATCAGCTTTTTTGTCATTCTTTACAGGAGCTTCACTTACCTTTGAAAGATTAAGGCTTGTTACGTTCTGAGCAGAAGAGTTCAGCTTAACTTCCCATTCTGGCAAAGCCAAAGAAGTAAGCATCAGTTTTTTCTGTTCCTCTGTAAAAGAGGCACCAGCTGCTGTTGAATAATCCATAGAAGTACGTCTGTTCTGTGTATAAACAGGGTTTCCTTCTTTATCTGTAACTGCATTGCCCTCTACATCTGACTGCTGAATAATATCAGCCTTAAGCAATGAAAAATCAATGAGCGTTGCCTTTTCAGCAAAAACAAAAGCTCCTGCCAATAACAACGCAACTGTTAAATAAGACTTTCTCTTCATTCCGAAGCTCCTTTTAATTTAAACCTAATAGATATTAGCCTTGTTAATATAGTATCTAAGAACACTTCAATTTTGTCAACAACTTTTAAATGACAAATTAGATTGATTCAGATATTTCATTACCGTCGGCAAACATCTTTATATCCTTGATATATTTGAAATTATGCAGAATATTTTTTCTGAATAATACAAACCCGGCATTTAATTCAGATGAACTGCTGTCACTGTTAATTATATCACCTGAAAAATTTATGAACAATGTTTTATCTCTAAAAAAGCAAAAAAGTATGCATGTTCCATGCGGAAAAACAGAACGATACCTTGGACTTTGCGCTCCAAGAACAAGTTCTTCTGCAAAAAGCTTTATCTGCTCATTCTTTTCCAGTGATGGAAAAAAACGTTCTTCAATGCAAATCTTACCAGAATCAAATGATTCCATCAAAAAAACAAACCTTTTTTCAGGCTTGAAAAAAAACCAGCAGGCAAGAGAAAAAACAAATGCTGCAAAAGGTATGGCTATAAGGACTGTCTGTTTTTTATTCATTTGTTTTTGTAAATCCCCGAGACCTTTCAAAATGGATTATAAAGGCACTCAGCCCATTATAAATGCCATTTGCAATTTTTTTCAAGTATTCTTTGTCATTTAGAAGCCTAGCTTCATTTTCATTTGTAACAAATCCTATTTCAGAAAGGACACTAGGCATTTTTGCATTACGGACAACAAACCATTCGTCAGCTTTTATACCACGTGCCATAGACTTGTTTCCGACCTGAGCCTGAAGCCCGTCCATTATGAATTTTGCAATCAGAATGCTTTCTGTTGTATACTCTTCTTCCATCATGGAATTCAGTACGGTAAAAAGCGATTTATCCTGGTCGTCATCACTGGTCAGAACAGTTCTTCTATATTCAGGCCGAAGATACCAGACTTCATAGCCGGAAGCCTTTTTATCGAGGGATGCATTTGCATGAATGGAAATATATACGGCAGCTTCATTTTCCTTGAGGTTTATTGAATTTGCAATGTCAGTACGTTCTCCAAGAGAAAGAAATTTATCTGAACTGCGGGTAAGAAAAATTTCTTTGTCTGGATAGCCGGACTTTAAGTGAGAATAAAGCATTTTTCCGACAGCAAGAGTTATGTCTTTTTCGCGAACTGTGATTTTTTTTCCATTTGAAGTAAATGTTCCTATTGCACCAGGATCTTTTCCTCCATGACCTGGATCAACAATTACAGCCCCTATTCTGAAAGAGGTTCCGTCTGTTTCAGTCTGAAAGAATTTTTCTGCCTGAAGCATGAATTTCTGGGAAGCTGTAAGAATTCCATCTTTTACTGACAGCGGTTCTATAAGAATCAGCCGTCTGTTGTCCAAAATGGCAACATTGTCCCCTGCATGAAATGAAATCTGATGACCGTTTCTTTCAAGCAAACCAGATTCTGCAAGAGGATCCCAATAAATTACGGTTCCAGTTTTTGCAGCTTCTGCAATCAAATCAACAGAAAAAGCCTTTACGGGAAACAAAAATAAAAAAATTACCTGAAGTGCATAAAAAAATTTGAAAAAACATTTTCTCTTTTTTTCACGGAACTTTTCAAGTGACGGAGATTCTTTTTGAAAAAAATATTTTAAATCAGTTTTTTTTACCGAAGTCAAATAATTTGCAGACTCCTTTCCATTATTCAATAGCTGCCACATACAAAACCCCCTGAATGCCTCCGCGAATCAATGCTTTCCAGAAAACATAGGAGTCCATCTTTTTATGTTTCGGGCAGAGGCGGTCAAACCTATCCAAAGTTTGTTCTATAGTGCAGTAATTCCAGTCAACAGCACCTGAAAGGGCAACTTTATTTAAAAAATCTGGCATAAGAGGCTTTACAGGGGCATCAGCAGGAATCACGGTAAGTTCAGACCTGAATTTTTCAAGTTCGGCATAGGCTTTTTCGTCAAGCGGATAGGCAGAAGGCGGAAAACCCTTTTCCGAAGATTCTGAAAATCCTGCAAGAAATGCATCTGTTTCAGGATTATTTGGCATAAGTGTAACCGTTATTTTACGGATTGCCTCCTGCGCTGCTTCAACCGCCTGAACTCTTGTAGGAGCTGCTGTAATTATATTTCCACATTTTTCAACATTGTTACGGGGGAAATTTACACAGGCACCTGCACCGACTCTTGGAAGCACATCTTTTACATATTCAACTTTTGCAGCCTCGTCAAGACCTTCGACTGATTTTATAACACCGGGAATTGAAATCCATGCACGTTCCGCACTTGTCCGCAGGCATGGAACATCATACAGTTCAAAAGGCTGTTCAGCATTTTTCATATCGGCAGGAGGGATGAATTCAAGCGGAATTTTATGATTTTCAAGATAATCTGCCGAAAAACCACAGGAAACAGCAAGAGCCTGCTCAGTAAGCGGACAGTCCGATGCATAAGGATAAGTCCAGCCTGACATATATCCGCCGGAAAGCCTGGCTGCAATTTCGCCAATCATAGGGCCTTTTTCTGTAAATTTTATGTCAGCTTTGGCAGCACCTCTTGTAAGACCAAGAGATTTTATGCCTAATGCAAATGCAGAAACAAGCTGACAGTATTTTTTTCTGTCAGATTCAGTTGGCATTGTGTGACCAACTTCAATAAAGTAAGGTGGATATTTTATATGCCTGTCAGCAAAACCTGTAATGAAAAGTTTGCCATCATACAAAATGGAATCGATTGAATATTCAGGGCCGTCCATGTAGGCCTCAAGAATTGCAGTTTCTGAACGCGAATGACGAATTGCGGATGCTGCTGCAAAATCAAGCTCATCTTTTGAGCGAACCATGCGGCAGCCGCGTCCGCCCATGTTGTCAACTGGTTTCACAACCAAAGGAAAGGTGTATTTTTCTTCAGAAGAAAAATCTGCAAAGTCAAGACTTTTTAGTTTTTTGAATTCTGGCGACGGCACAGAATAAGATTCAAAGCAAGAACGCATCTTTGTTTTGTCACTTGCATTTTCAGCGGCTGCAAGAGAATGCCCCGGAAGGCCGCATTTTTCAGCAACAGCTGCCACCGATGCCGAAAAATCGGTTCCGGCTGTAAAAACAGCCTTAAGACCGCCACAAGATTTCAATTTAAGAGCAAGTTCAATCAATGACTTTCTGTCCTTCAAATCAACAGGATAAAAATCATCTGCAAGAGAAACACATGCTGCTTTCGGATTGCCGTCAACGACAACAGCCCTGCAGCCTAGTTTTTTTGCTGCAAGAATTGCAGGTTTCTGCATAAGCCCTGCGCCCAAAATCAAAATATTTTCCACATCTTTCATATTTTCCTACCATAAAATATTTTAAAATACATCTGAACTGCATTCTGCATTCAACAATGATTTTTACAGTTCACGAATTTTTCTGCAATATACTTCAAAAGTGTCACCTAAATTCAATGCATGGCTGACTGATGCAAGAAGTTTATTCTGAAAGGAATCTTTTTTCCAGCCGTTTCCAGCAGAAATTGGAAACCGTTCTGGATGATGTCCCGTTGAAACAAGGCGTTCAACCTTAAAGCCAAAATTTTTAAGAACAGCCTGACATTTTTGCGGTTCCCATAATGTAAAATGATCGGAAGGACTTTGCTCAAAAAATGATTTTTTATTAAATCGCGCAGAAACTCCCGATGCAGAAGGCGTAGAAAATGCAAAAATTCCGCCAGTTTTCAGAATGGAAGAAACCTTTTTCAGAACTTCGTTCAGATTTTTAAAATGTTCGATTACATACCACATGGTTACTGCATCAAACTGCGCAATACCAAATTCTGACGAAGAATCAAAATCTGGAAAAGCAGACTGGCATGCAGGAAAATTCAAAGATTCCCGTATATAAGAAACGGCAGCTTCTGAAATATCTGTTCCAAAAACCTGCCATGAATGTTCATGCGCTGCAGCAAGAAATGGTCCATAAGCACACCCTATGTCAAGGACAGTACCCTGACGATTTTTTTTATGCAGGACAGATTCAATTATACCGACACGGCGCAGGCACTGCTTCTTTATGGCATCAAAATCTTCTATATATGTTTTTCCATATTGATTTTTATACTGTCCGTCAAAATAGTTACTGTCATATTCCATATCTTTTGAAAGAGTGTAGGACATATAAAGCATTCCACAGGTCTTGCATCTTCGGAAAGTACGCTCTTTTGTTCTGGCAACCACGACATCGGGCAATTTTTCTTTTTTCCATTCAGATGCAGAACGTTGCGAAGAGATGGATGAGTCATGACAGACCGGACATAAAAATCGCTGGCTTTCTGCAAGTTTTGAAACAAAAGATGACAATGGCTGAGATTTTAGTTTTTGAATTTCATCTTCCTTGTACAGATAAAGTTTTTCCATGTCATTAAAGATTGAATTCAATTCATAACTGTCTAAATCCAGATTTTTTACACAGGCAAAACCATATTTTCTGGCAAGTTCTGCATGAAGTTCTGTAGTTGCAAGCAAAAGCACAGCACAGCCGGCAGCTGCAGCTTCGTAGGCAGTCAGACCATAATGAGTTACAACTAAATCGTATTTATGTAACTCTTCGCGAAGCTCGTTTACCGGCTCCAAAAAAATCAAATTGCCTCTTAAATTTTGAGGAATCAGGGCTAAAGCTGAAGTTATGCCTTTTTTTACAGCCGTTACGTTTTTGCCTTTTTCTGCAAATGCAAGTGCAGCCGGTATTACAAGAGATGCAGGATCTTCACCTCCAATTGAAATCAATACATTTTTTATTTCATCTGCAGATTTTAAATGGGATGCAGTCCGCCTGTTTTTGGGCAAAGTTATATATTTATGCTCACTGGCATTTACGCAAAGATTTTCTTCAATGCCAGGAATTACATTCAAAAGATAATCGCAATATCCAGAATATGGAGAACCTTCATCAAGAGCGACAACAGGGGCTAGTCTATAAAGAATGGAAGCAAGAACTTTTGAAAGCCTGAAAGCATCTGTAAAAATGACGGCATATTCGCCTGGTTCTGGCAGGAAACTTGTAATCTGCCACAGTTCAAGTCCATTTTTCAAGGCATTTTGAACAAGATCGTCTTTTTCTGTCAAATCTGCATTCTGAGGAATAAAAACTACACATCCAATTTTTGCAGCAACTTTGAGGCAGCGGAAAAGATGGCCAGTTCCCCTGCCCTTTTTGACACTTGGGACAATAAGGATGAGGTTTTTGATGCATGGGTTTTCAAATGCTGAAATAATCTGGCTGGCCGTAAAAGGTTCGTCAGGTTCTGTACATTCAGTAGAATTAACATGGCGGTAAATGAGCTGGGCACGAACATAGTCGGCATAAGTGTCTATGGTCGTACGTAACTGTGGAAAAGACCAGCATACAGGAGCAGGTTTAAAAAGGCAGTTGAATTTTTCTTTATGGGCATAAAGGGCTGGACCTACATGTTCATGGTCATAAGGAGCAGTTGTATTTTGTTTTGCAAGCAGAAGCGAATGTGCATCAAAAATTTCCACACCGCTGCCGTGAGGCAGATTTGTCCATGTAATGTAATCAACTTTTTCATGCTGGCGGCAAGTGTTAAATTCTTCCAGCAAAGCTTGTGCGGCTTCGTAAAACAAAAAAGGATTGTCTGCCGTAGCGCGAACAACAACATCAGCATTTATTTTCTGGATGAGCATACAGAATCTTTCAAGTACATCATCTTTAGGCCCTTGAAAAATCTGCCAGCCACATTTTTCCGCAATTGGCGAAAGTTCATCGAAAGAATCATAGTCAACAGCAAGAAAATATGCATCAGCCTTGACTTTTTTCATGGAAGTAAGAACCCATTCTAGAACTGTTTTTCCGCCTAAAGTTTTGAGAGCTTTGCCTGGCAGCCTTGTTGACGACAGCCTGCATTGAACAATAACAACAGTCATTTTTCTTTTCCCATACTCCAGTTTTTTATTAACTCAGAACCATCCATACGGAATCTGTATTTATTTTTTTCTATCCAGCGACGGGCTTCCAAAAATTCTTTTCTTGATTCAAAAAATCCGCTGTTAGAACGGAAAAGATAACCTATAAACGCTGATGCAGGAACAACTCCATGATCTTCTTTAAATTTGGGTACAAGGTTTTTCAGATAGAATCTTAGGGAAGAAACATTTACAGTCCTGTCTTCTACAGGGATTTCTCCAGCATATTCCAATTGAAAAAGCGTAGACAGCAGGATTTTTTCGCCCCACAACCATGCCCTGACTGCAAGGTCAAGATTTTGCCAATATGAACTTGTTATGGTATAGTCAAAACCTCCAAGCTGCATGAATTTCTGTCTGTTGTATAAGCCTATAAAATCAAATGGATAAAGAGTCGGCATTCCATCGTAAACTGAACTTTCCGTTTCAACCCGAAATTTTGAATGAGAGGCATAGGGAATAAACCTGATTGGCAACCCCTGTTTTTCACAGGAAAGCAGCCGTGGAACGATGCAGAACGCATTGTCCGAAGATTTTATAATGTTGTCGGCAAGGTTTGGCGTAAGAAGTGAAGAATTTAAGTGAAAACTGTCCCGAACAACAAGAACATAATCTGCACAACTTTCAGCCATTCCAATATTTATTAAATCACCATCTGTTACAGGCTCAAGAGGAACTATAAAACGAATAGATGGAAATCTTGAGACAAATTCTTCGATATTGTAACTGTTCGGATTTGGCTCCATGGAAACTACTGATTTAAATCCGCATTTTACAAGATTTTCAAGCATCTGAATGCGAAAATGGCTTCCCAGAGAATTTATAAGAACTACCGAAATGTTCATTTTCTTTCCAGACGGCACTTCCGTTCCGCCAAGAACAGTCATATTAATCTGCCGTTCATTAAAAATTGAAGGTATAGTATTCATCATATTTTCCTGATATTTCATCGTATTTTCCAGCGAGCTGCCCTTCCAGAAGGGAATCGCCCTTGCGCCAGATGCTTTCAAGATTCTCTTCAAAAACATTGCCTATGCTGCCGTCAAAAAGTGATTCTTTGTACGGCATTACATCTCCAGTGCATAAAATGACCATATCCCGCCGTAAATGCCAGTCCAGGCAGCGTTCAACAGGAGATAAATCGCAGGGGCTTCTTTTTGGAAGGAATCCTGCAAAATCATTGTATTTTTGGATTATCAAAGCCCCGCCAGAAGGACTTTCCTTGCGGCTCCAGAACCTGTAAAAACTTTCAAGCTGCTCTTCATTTTCATTCATCCGGACAAACTGAGGATATACACACCCCTTAAAATGCTTTTCCAGAATGGAAATTGAATTCAAAGCTGAAGCAAATCCATCTGTAAAATGAATTTCTGAATATTTTTCTGCTGTAACGGCATCTGTAAAAACAATCCACATTACAGGCTGCCAGCCATTGCTTCTTGGAGCACAAGAGTCTACGATTTTGGCTATTTCGCAGGCTTTTTCTTCGGTAAGAGAGTCGCCGCTGGTTTCAATAAAAACAGAAAGCCCAGGATATTTTAAAACTTCGCTGATAAACTGCGGAAGCTGCGGATGATACAAGGGCTCGCCCCATAATGACAGTGAAATGACAGCTGTTTCTGAAAATTCTGCAATCTGTTTTACAAGAGATGAAAATTTTTCAAAAGGCATGGAAACCAGTTTTTCCTGAAGTTCTGCATTCTGTTCAAGGATTTCAAAATACGGATTGTAAAGGCATTTTCCGCGCACTTTTTTTTCTATCTGAATATTGTAGAAACCTGGAACTGTCCTTAAAATTCCGGCACATTTTACGGCTTTTTCGGACAGCTGACTGGCACTGTCATCCGATGAAGAAATTTCTGCAAGTTTTTTACAGGCCAAAAAATTTTCTTTTTTTCCGACAGAAAAATTAAGACGATACATGCGCCAGTCAACAGGGGAAATGACGGTTTCAATTTCAAATGCATTTATGTCGCCTTTCATGGCTGTAAAAATACTTTCCCTGCTGACACGTTCAGTGCCAATTTTATGTGGAAGTCCTTCCTTTACGGATAAGGCTGCAATAATTGAAGCTGTTCCGCAGTTAATTATTTCAGGAGCAAATCCATAAGGATAGCCATCTGCAAAAGTATATTCTGCAAGATATTTTTCATGAGTTTCAAGCATTTCCAGTGTAAGCTTTTCATTCAAAAAAGGACAGTCAGCCCATGCATAGACAATGTTCCTGCAGGCAGATTTTGTGCAGCATTCATGCATACAGGTCAGAAGTTCAAAAACATTCCATGAAGGTCTGGTAATAATTTCTGCTTTTTCAGTAATTTCAGGGGTGCTGAAACAACATCTGCAGCGGGCAGCAATTTTTTCATCTGTAAAGACAAAAATTTTTGCACACTCAGGAACCTTGCAGCCCCATGCCAAAGATTTTTCAAATGAACACATTCTGTTGCTGACTAAATCAAAAATACGCAGGCTGTCAGCAAATAAAACTACAATATTCTTCATCTCTTCAAGTATCGGCACAATGGTTGAACAAGATTATTCTAATGTATAAAATCTGAAAGAATGAGTGATTTTTTTGATTCTAATGCAGTATTTACAGTTTCTTCTTTGACAAGCCTGATAAAAAATGTTGTGGAAAATATTTCTCCCCAGTCAGTTCAACTGGAAGGCGAAATTTCAAATTACAGGCCATCCACTTCTGGTCATGTTTATTTTACACTGAAAGATAGCGGTGCGCAGATAAGTGCCGTTCTTTTCCGCTCAAGTGCGGCAAGGCTTGATTTTTTGCCGAAGGATGGAATGAAAGTCCTGTGTACAGGAAAACTTACTGTTTATGCGGCAAGAGGAAACTATCAGATTGTTGTAAGTTCCATGAAAATATCTGGAACTGGCAATATACTGCAAATGATTGAGGAAAGAAAAAAACGATTTGCAGCAGAAGGTCTGTTTGACAGAAATCGTAAAAAGCCTCTGCCAATGTTTCCGCAGAAAGTTGGAATTGTAACAAGTCCTACAGGAGCCGCCCTGCGCGACATCCTGCAAATTTCACGGAGAAGGAATAATTCCGTTTCAATAATCATTTTTCCGGCTCTGGTTCAAGGTGAAACAGCACCGGCTTCGATTGCAGAACAGATTGAAACTGCAAATAAATTTAAAATGTGCGACATTCTTATTGTAGGACGGGGCGGCGGTTCTCTGGAAGATTTGCTGCCGTTCAGTGATGAAAAAGTTGTCCGGTCTGTTGCAAATTCTGAAATTCCTGTTGTAAGCGCCGTAGGCCATGAAATTGACTGGGCTTTGAGCGATTTTGCAGCTGATGAGCGCGCACCAACACCGTCGGCAGCGGCTGAACTTGTTTTTCCGCAAAAATCTGACATTTTGAACAGCATTGAAGGCTATAAATCAGAAATGATTTTTGCATTAAAATCAAAAGTTGAGCATATAAAAGTGCTTTTAAAAGCCTACAGCAGGGAAAATCTGGAACTACAGTTCAGGAATATTGAACAGCCGCTGCTTTCAAGGTTTGAAAATGCAAAAGCAGCCCTTGCAGAAAATATTTTAAGGAAAATAAGCGATGCAAGGCTTTTTATAGGCAGATGCGTCGAAATTCTGGAAGCTTCCAGCCCTCAGGCAATTTTTTCACGGGGATATGCAATGGTGCGCGACAAAGAAAGCGGAAAAATTATACGTTCTGGGAAAGATACTGCGCCTGGCAAAGAAATTGAAATACTTCCGGCCAGTGGAAAACTGACGGCAACTGTAAATTTCATAGCAGATGAATGAGAGCATCTGCAAAAGCGTGTAAAATATGGGTATGGACAAGCGATTGAAGGGGCGGCGCAGCCGTTGCGTAGTGAGCGGGTTTGCGCAGCAAATCCTGTGAACGCAGCAATGGAGCGAAAGCGGAACCCCGCAAAGCGCGGTTTTTGCGAAGCGTAGCGGAGCAAAAATGGCCCCGGAAAATAAAAAAAATTAACGGACAAAAGTTCAGAGAGGTTAAGATTATGGAAAATTTTGAAGCAAAACTGCAGAAACTTGAAAAACTGACTTCCCAGATAAAGCAGCCGGACATTCCGCTGGAAGAAGCCTTGAAAAATTTTGAGGACGGCATAAAACTTGCAAAAAGCATGGAAAAAGAGCTTGAAAAAGTTGAGGCAAAAATCCAGATTCTTATGAATGAGCCGCTAAAAAATGAAGGTTCTGAGCCTGAACTGGATTTGTTTTCTGCAGCTGATGCGGAAACAGGAACTTCAGGGGCGCCGGAAACAGGAACCAGGCAATAATTTTTTGGGATAAAAACATGAGCACTGGCATGGAAAAATCAGAAACAGAGCAGGATTCTCAAATGCATAAAAATCAAATGCAGAAAAAAAATGCCTTACCAGAAAATTTTGAAAACTGTATCAAAAATGAAAAAAACAGCGTAAATGCCGGCGGTTTCGGAAATGCGGGGAATAGCGGAAATGTCAGGACTGCCAGAAAAATAAGGGTTCTTGCTCCAGAAGTTGCAAGGAAAATTGCTGCCGGTGAAGTAATTGACAGGCCGAATGCCATTGTGCGCGAACTTATGGACAATGCGGTTGATTCTGGGGCCTCTTCAATTACTGTGGAAATAAACGGAGGAGGCATTGACTGCATCCGTGTAATTGACAATGGCAGTGGAATCAGCAGGGATGATTTAAAAGAATGTGCCAGACCCCATGCAACAAGCAAAATTCAGTCTGAAACAGACCTGCTGCATCTGACGACGCTGGGCTTTCGTGGCGAAGCATTGGCTTCCATTGCTGCTGTCAGCAGACTTACAATTACGTCTGGAAATTACAGGCTGAAGGCGTCAGTAACGGAAGACCACATTATTGAAGAAGTTCAAGGTGTAGAAGGAACAATAGTTCAGTCGCAGGCACTTTTTGAAAATTTTCCGGCAAGGCGTGTTTTTTTAAAGAGGCCGGCTTCTGAAATGCTGATGTGCAGAAATACTTTCATTGAAAAAGCTTTGCCAAAGCCTGAAACTGCATTCCGCCTGAATGTTGACGGAGAAATGAGGCTTAACCTGAAGGCAGGGCAAACTCTTGCAAAAAGATTTACAGAGGCAAATTCTATCAGAGAAAGTGAAAACCTTTTCTATGAAATAAAGGGTTCTGGTTCTGATTTTTCTTTTACTCTTGTAATCGGAGAACCTTCCGTGCGCCGTTCTGACAAAAAACTGATTTTTATTTACGTTAACGGCAGAAGAATTACAGAATATTCGCTGGTTCAGGCAATTGAATACGGCTGTCAGGGATTTTTCCCAAATGGTACGCATCCAGTTGCTGCGCTTTTTGTACAGATGAACAGCGAATCTGTAGACTTTAACATTCATCCGGCAAAAAAAGAAGCCAGGTTTCAGGATATTTCTGAACTTCATCATGCAGTCAGCTCAAACACAAGAGAATTTTTCAGAAAATATACGCAGATGTCTATAAGAAGCGGACTGAATTCCGAAAATAGCCAGCTGTATTTTGGCGGCGAAACTGAGTGTACAACTGATGAAAATACTGGAACGGCATGGGCAGGCTCTTCAGGTTCATCAGGTTCTTATGGTTCTTCTGATGAATTGAATTTGCAAAAAGGCATGAATTCTGCAAGTTTTTCAGAAAGAGGTTCTGCATTTGCAGATTTACGCTCCAGATTTTTCTCTCCGTCGTACACAAGTTCAAGGGCTGTCAAAGGTCATCCTTTTGAAAAAACTCCTGAAGCAAGAGCAGAATATTCAATTTCAAACCAAAACTCAAAAATGCTTGCAATGGCTGCCATGCAGGCAGCTGACAGCAGTTTTCCGAAAAGTGAAAATGAAGAAAGTGCATCTGAAAATTCAGCAGGAAATTCAACAGAAAATGCAGGCAGCCCTGTAAAATATTTCGGAACAACGGCAGGAGTTTTTCTGCTTGCAGAAAAAGACAGCACTCTTTACATAATTGACCAGCACGCAGCTCATGAACGGATTTTATATGATGAAATCATGAATTCGCAGGGAAAACGGCAGGCTTTGCTTTTGCCTTACATAATTGAAACTGAAAGCATCAAAGATGACGAATATCTTGAAAGCATAAGCAGTTCTCTTGATTCTGCAGGCTTTTCAATAAAAAACTGCTCAAACGGCCGATGGGAAGTTTCAACTGTTCCAGAGAGATGGAAAGGTAGCGAGCGGGATCTTGTAAATGCGATTTTGGGAAAACGTCTTGATTCCATGGAAATCATTTCGAACCTGGCTGCAATGACAGCCTGCAAGGCGGCGGTAAAAGACGGCTATGTGCTGGACAGTTTTTCTGCACAGAATCTTGCCAGACAGGCGCTGAACCTTACAGATCCGCATTGCCCCCATGGACGACCTGTTTATGCAGCCATTACAAAAGCCCAGCTTTTTGCCCTTGTCCGCCGCACTGAAAATTGAACCACAGGGAAAATGCAGAAAAAACTGGCATTACTTTTTGCGGATAAGGAATTCTACGCGGCGGTTTTTCCACCAGTTTTTTGTATCTTTCACAGCAGCAAGCGGATTTTTGTCGCCAAGTCCTACCGATGAAATGTTTTTTGCAGAAATTCCGTTTTTTATCAGCCGATCCATGATTACCTTTGCGCGTTTCTGCGACAAAGGAATCAGCGACTCCTGATTTTCTTTTTCTGTTCCTGAAATATTGTTTGCGTAGCCTTCTACTACGATTTTTGCATCGGGCTGTTTTTTCAGCTGACGGACAATTCCTTTTATGGTTTCATCAAGCTCAACACGCTGTTCTGCTGTTAAATCTTCAAAGGTTTCCCTGTCTCCGTCAAAACGGAAAGACATAACGGTTATTTTCCATTCAGATTCGCCTGTCTGTTTAAAAATAATGCCAGAACGAAATTTTTTTGAAGCCGACAAAGATTGCCTGCCAGATTTTTTTATGTCAAGCTCGTCAGGAATAACGTTCAGAACAACGGTATATTTTTCTGCAGAATAAACAACTTCTTCGCCTTTGTCACTGAGGCCGTTCCATTCCACAACTTCAGGAAGTTCAGAATAGCCATGATAATGCTTGATTATGCTTCCGCCCTGATCTTTTATAAGCAGTTCCCAGCTTTCAGGGTCTTTTAGGGCATTTTTATAGGAAAGTGCAAACCGTGCAATATCATCAACACCGTCATTGTCAGGTGTAAAATCTTCCGTAAGTATGCTGACTGAACATTCAAGACTGTCCAGTGCCTGAATGCGGTCAAGTTCGGAAGCTTCAATTTTTATTTCATCCGGCTTTTCTTCCTGAGTTTTTTCAATTTTTTGGGTATTTTTGCCGCGCTCTGCCAGAATCTGTTCTCTGTCTGCCAGAACCTGTTCTTCGTTGATTATTTCTTCCATAGCCTGATTTTCTGGATTTTTTTCTACAGAATTTTCTGTTTCTGCAGAATTGACGGCTTTTTTCTGTACAGGTTGTGGACTGCGATTAGCATGAGGCAAATTTGCAGAATTCAGCTCAAGGCGCTCTAAAGGTTTTTCAGTCAAAGTTTCATGTACGGCTTCACTTTCTGCAAGTTCTGCAGATTTTGCAGGAAATTCTTCATTTACGAACTCAGATTCTGCGTGCAAAGGTGATTTTACAGGAAAATTTTCTTCGATATATTCTGATTCGGCAGAAGTGTTTTTTCTGGCAGGGATATTTGCGTCAACGTATTCTGATTCAGGTGGATTTTCTGCTTGTTGAACCAAAATGCCGTCTACTTTTTCTGATGGAACTGGAGGAATTGGCTTTTGAATGAGTTTTCCTTCAACAAGTTCTTTCTGCTCTGGTGAATGACTGGCATTTTTTAAATTCGCAACATCGTCCGGCAGCTGTTCTGTCATTGCGGCAAGAGCAGCCAAAGCCTGCTTCTCTTTTTCGATTTCTTTGTCCAGCAAGGAGATAAGGATTTTTATTTTAGGAGTCTGAGGATTTTCAGGTTCAAGTTCAATGAATTTTCCGTAAGATTTTTTGGCATCTCCCCACCGCTTGAGTTTTAAAAATGTATTTGCCTTATTCAGTACCGGGCTACCTTTTTCAGGGGCGGCAAGTTCCGCAGCTGAATAATACTGAAGAGCCTTGTTCAAATCATTCAAGGCAAATGCTGCATTTCCTGCATTTAAGTTCAAGGTATAGGCATCTGTATATGGCAAAGAAAGTGCATTTTCAAAAACCTGCAGTGCCTGTACATATTTTTTTATCTGATAATAACTTAGGCCAAGGTAATTGTATAAAAGAGGGTCGCATCCGGGCTGAGAAATTTCCTTTTCCAGAACAGGAATTGCAGCCTCCGGCTTATTCAGTCGGAAAAGCTTTTCGCCTTCACTTTGAACTTGGGCAAAAGCTGTCAGGGCACAATATAAAAACACAATATAAAACAGATATATCTTTTTCATAGAAAATTCCTTATAATAAATATACAAGTGCCCTAAAAAAATGATGGATAGATTTTTTAAGCAGCGGCACACATTTGACAGAGTTATTCAAATCTACTACTCTTTATTTTCGGAGGAATCATACTTTTGATTACTATAACTGTTATATTATCGCTTATATTTGTTGTTGGATTTCTTTTTCTGATTGTATTTAAATCCATCGCAGCTCCAAAACATATTGATGGAATAAAAAAACTGATTTCACAGGGAAAAAATTCTCAGGCAATAAAACAGGCTAAGGCAATGCTTGCAAAATCTCCTGACGACTATATAGCTCATTATTATCTGGGAAAGGCTTACCTTGCAGATAATCGTAGTGAACTGGCTTTAATGGAATACAAAACCGTAAATCAGACAGCTATTTTTGGCATAGATTTGTCGGAACTTGATTTTCGCAAGGAACTTTCAGCCCTTTACTCAAAATATCACCTTCATGAAGCAGCCTTAAAAGAATATCTGCTTCTCACAAAACTTGAGCCTTCAAATGCTGAAAATTTTTACAATGCCGGATTCATCTACGACAATCAGGGACACCCGGAAGTTGCTCTGGGGTTCTACCAGAAGGCCATTGCCTTGAATAAACGCCATGCAAAGGCTCATGCAGCTTTGGGACTGGTTTTATACCGTTCCAAACAGCTTTTTGAAGCAAAAAAAGAAATTGACCTTGCCATTCAGATGGCACCTGATGTTGTTTCAAATTATTATTATCTTGGAAAAATCCTGAAAGGAAACAAGGATTACGGGGCAGCCGTAAAGGCATTTGAAAAATCAATGCGGGATCCTGAATACAGGCAGAAGTCACTTATTGAAAAGGGAACATGTTTTCTTCTTGGTGAAAGCTTTGACAATGCAGCAGCTGATTTTGAACGGGCAATTTCTGCAGCTCCAAAAAACGGAGGCGGCACAAGAGATACATTATATGCCAGATATTTTCTTGCCTCGGTTTATGAAAAGCAGCGGAAAATTGAAAAGGCCATTGAGCAGTGGAAATTGATTTTTGAAAAAGAAAACGGTTTCAGGGATGTAGCTGCAAAACTGGCAGAATATCAAGATTTCCAGAATAACGATGCAATTAAAGAATACCTTACATGCAACGATTCTGATTTTGCTACAATCTGCCAGAAAATCGTAACAGTTTTCAAGCTGACCGCACAGCAGTGCAGCAACATAAAGGATGGATGCCAGATTATTGCAACAGACAACAACAGCGACAACTGGAGAAACGTCCGCAAACAACTGACAATGCTGAGGTTCAACCGTTCTTCATCAATGTTGGAAGATACTATTGTTCGAGAATGCCTTGATAAATCAAGAGAAATGAACTGTACGAAAACAATTTTAATTTCAAGCTCAGGATATACAAGAACTGCCAGAAACTTTGCAGAAAGCAGGCCTATAGAATTAATCGACAAGCAGAAGCTTGAAAAACTGCTTGCAGCACTTGGACTGTAGGCAGACAGGTCAAGGAATTCTGCCATGAAGTTTTTATGTGTTTCCGACCAGATTGATCCGCTGATATACAGTACAGGCATAAAAGAAAGGTTCAAGGATGTTGATGCTGTTCTTTGTGCCGGGGATTTACCACTGGATTATATAGACTTTATAGTTTCTTCATTGAATAAGCCCACATATTTTATATTCGGGAATCACAATTTAAAAGAATTTCATCTTTACCACAAACCTTCGGCAGCATTCAATTCTTCAAATCTGAATTTATCGCCTGTAACAGAAGTCTTTAAGGGATTTGGACATGGAGCTGAATATGCAGGCTTTAAATCTCTGCGCATAAAGAATTTTTCAATTTTCAGCAAAAGAAAAAACAAAAAAACACCACTTCTGCTTACAGGGGTTTCAGGTTCACTCAAGTACAACAACGGTCTGAACCAATATACAAACCAGCAGATGTTTTTCAAGCTTTTCATGATGGTGCCTTCGCTTATATGCAATAAAATTCTTTATGGCAGGTATGTAGACATTTTTCTTGCCCATGCAACGCCAAGGCATGTACATGATTTGGAGGACAGCTGCCATAAAGGCTTCGAATGTTACAACTGGTTCATAAAAAAATTCAAGCCGACTTACTTTGTGCACGGGCACATACATTTATATGACAGCAGAATTGCACGAGCATCAGAATATTTAGGAACAAAAGTTGTAAACGCTTTTGGATATACAGTAATCGAGTTACCAGATGAATTTTGAGGGATAAATGGGATTAAATTCAGAAACAGATTTCAATAAAGCCTATAATAAAGCAATAGTGCATGAACTTCAGCACTTATTAAACCCTGAAGAAGCCTCCTTAATCTCGTTTTCAGATATAAAGGAATTGCTTAAACCTAAAAATGAAAGTTACATCGGCATAAAAGTTATTCCTATAGCATCCATTGTTGGCAGTGAAGACAGGTACAAGGATTTTGATAAGGAATTTTTTCCAAAAAATCTGCATCTTCGCACACGCTGGAAAAGCATAGATGATGCTCATCATAAAGACATAATTTTGCCACCAATCCGTGTTTACGAGTTAGGAGGACTATATTTTGTCAGGGATGGAAACCATCGTGTTTCAGTTGCAAAATCACAGGGAGTTGAATTCATTGATGCAGAAGTCGTAAGCTTAAAAACCGAAATAAAACTGCATCCTGGCCTTTCTTACAAAAAAATGAAAAAACAGGTTATAAATTATGAAAAACGTGTTTTTTACACAGAAACAGGATTCGGTGATATTACAGACTTCTGGTGCCTTGATTTTTCGACAACAGGTCAATATGACGTTATTTATAATCATATTCTAACTCACAAATATTACATAAATTTGAATAAGGCAGAAGAAATTTCCATTCAGGATGCAATTCTGTCATGGTTTGAAACTGTTTATCTCCCCGTAATCCGCCATATAAAACAGCGGAAAATTCTGCGCAACTTTCCAGGCAGAACACCAAGCGATTTGTATGTATGGTTTATTAAATATTGGGATGAAATCAAAAAAAAATTCGGTGAATCCTATAGCATTGATCAGGGAGTTCAGAATTTCAATGAAAAATACGGTACAAAATTTTTCCAGCGAGTAAGGAACAAGATTAAAAAACTGATTATGGCTTATTCAATGCACTGAATTTTTCATTGATTTTTTACAGAAGAAAATTTGTGAAAGCTGGCATAAAAAGTATGGAGATGGGGGGATTTGAACCCCCGTCCGAATATGGAAAACAAATACCTCTACAAGTTTATCGGTGCGAGGCGATTGTCGGGAAACGGTAGCAGCACCGCAAGCATCGCTTCCGTATCCTGATTAAAAGTCCCACATGACGACCAGACACATCATGCAGCAAGTCCTGGTTTTTGACAGAAATCCTGAATGTTCAGAACGGCACAATCAAGTTTCCGGCTCGGCTGACTACGCAGCGAGAGCAAACTGAGAATTATCTTCTTCAGTTATTTTTTTTGTCTGTTCAAAGGACAGACAGAACCTTACCTGCAGTACAGGCTTTCTCATATCCGTCGAAACCAGAGCATCCCCAAAGTTTCAGCTATAGACAGCTTCCCGGAAAGTCTATAAAACAGGCTTTCCGAAACAGTTTCATTTATAATCTACTACATAAAACAATATAAAGGCAAGTATTATATGCAGACAGATATATGGAAATATCATTTTATTTTCCGCAGGAAACAGTCCTTAAAGCCTCTTTCCTTGAATTTCTGCCTTACACTTCCATATTCATCACGTTCAAGAGGTCCTACCATTATCTGATAGCCTTTTTTATTTGACAAAGGAACTGCAACCATAGGGTAGTTAGTTCGGTATGTATTAAGCAAAGAAACAATGTTTTCCTCGTCATTCATCATGGCAATCTGAACGTAATATTTTCCCTTCTGCAAATCAGACAGGCTTGGAACGATAAATGCATCAAGCGCATTTTTTTCCTTGTCAGCAGTATCTTCAATCGTATTTTCAGAAACTTTTACCTCAAGCTGAATAACTTCATCGTTTTTTAAGTCAGTTTCAGCCGAAACATCAGCAGACAGCGATTCTGTTTCAGCCAAGGCAAGCTCTTCTGATTTTTCCAAAACAGCAGGCGGATTTTCAGAAGCTGGAACAAGTACAATAGGTGCATAGGTTTCTGCATTTTCAAGGCTTTCATTCTCAGCAATTTTTTCCTGATCCAAAAATTCAAGTTCAGGTTCATCTGAAACAATCGTTCCAAATTCTGCCGATTCAGAATATTCTTCATCCAAAAATTCGCTGCCGTCGATTTTTTCGTTTTCAATTTCTTTGGCAACGGCAACAGGTTCTTCAGTTTCTTCTACAGATTCAGCCTCTATTGCAGGTTCTGAATCGGATTCTGCTGCAACTTCTACGGATTCAGGTTCTGCAGTTTCTGGTTCTGCAGCAATTTCTGAAACTTGCATTTCCGCATCTTCTACAGGTTCAGATG
>JAEDIW010000068.1 GCA_016296655.1 Treponema sp.
CATCAGCTTTTGTAAGCTCGCCGCAAGTAACTGTTCGCTTTGAATTTTCCATAATAAAAATATTTTAGTGATTTGCACAGGTTTTTACAATAATAGACAATCGGCAATTTTCCGGATTGGTGCGCAAATGCAGCGCTATAAAAAATAGAAATCTTTGGAATTATTTTTAAATTTCATTCAGACAAAACCGATTTTTTCCATTATTTTTTGCTTCATACAAAACTTCGTCTACCTGTTTTAAAAGTCCCTGCAGATTTTCAGAGGAATGAAAAATCAGACAGCCAATGCTTACGGAAAGAGATTCTTTCAATTGTCTTGCAATACCGCATGTCTGGACAGACAAAAGGATTTCTTTTGCCTTGTCTTCAACCACAGCTTTATCATACAGGTCTGGAAAAAAAAGCAGAAATTCATCGCCACCGTAGCGGCCTACAATATCTTTTATACTGCAGACCATTTTCAGGCAGCGTCCTGTATCAATTATAAAATCATCGCCTACAACATGGCCATAAGTATCATTTATATATTTAAAATTGTCGATGTCCACAAACATAAGACATCCACCTTTACCAGAATCTCCAAGCGAAGCCTTTATTTCTGTTTCTAAGGCAACCCTGGAAAGCGTCCTGCTCAAAACATCAGTATCCCGCTGCTTTTTTAGAACAAGCCGGTCAATATAGCCGTCAACATTCTGAATCTGTCGGAATGTTGCAATAACCATACTCAAAACCATAGAATTAAGGACATTCATAAACTCTATATGAAAAATATCAGGACTCTTGATTTTTGCCGAAGCATAAATGTACATCGAGCAGAATAAAATAATAACAGCATCCAGCCTCCACGGCACATCTGATATAAGCAGTGGAAAAACAAAAACAAGTATATGAAACGTAGCTCCAGGATGTTCAGGACTGGTAAAAATGCCAAGATAAAGCCCATAAAACAGGCAGGTCATAAACAACAGATAAAACAATGGTAGAACAAAATCCAGATGTTTTTTTACAACAAAAAAAGCAAGCAGAAAAACAAAAAATGCTATTCCAAAAAAGCTGGAATATAATAAAAACCGATTAGAAAGTTCAGTAAAAAAAATAATTTCCAAAAGAGGAAGAAGCAGAAGAATTACACAAGTAAAAGAAGCACCTTTCAAGAAATTTAAATTTGAGTCGACGCTAAAATCCTTTACAAGCGCCAGACGTTTTCTATCAGCAACTCCAAACAAAATGTAATTCAAAAATTTCATCAAAGATTCCTCCCCCCCCCCGAAATTTTCCTCACTTTTCAGGTTTTCCGACTTTATTTCTACATCAAGTCTAATCTATCTGCAAAATCGCAGTAAGAGCGCAACTTCCATAAACAGCATGAAAAAACCAATAACTTCCATAGTTTACTGCCATACAAGTAAAAAAATCAATTCAATAAAACTCTTTTTTTGAAAAATTCTGTTCCTTCAGGAGAAGAGCAATTTCAAAAACTTCTATATTTAGCTGCATCGCCTGCAAAATATAGACAAAGTGAAGTTTATTGTATAGCTTAGTAAGAGGTTTATCACAGGAGTGATTTTATCAATTTATAAACTTTGGCAAAGGATTGTCTAAAAAGTTGTCGGGGTTGTCCCTAAGTAAAGTTCATCATGTCATTCAGCGCTATAGTGTAGATGCTGAAATAAATTCAGCGTGACGGAACTTATAAAACAGCCCCTATGCTATATTTGGGAACAATATGCTTTAAACTTTTTGGACAGCGACCTGCAGGGATGGAGAATATGAAAAAATTTTTACTATCTTTTATTCTGTTTTTTACGATGGCTTTTATGGCTTCTGCCCAGCTTCTTCAGCTCAACGGCTATAAAAACACTTTATGGACAGGTTTCGGCAATTCATGGAACACAGCCGCTTCAAGCGGTGAAAAATCGAAAGAAGCTTTGGATTCTCAGAACTGGGGCTATCTGGACGAAGACGATGACAACCGCTGGGCTGGTGTTCTGGACACTTTTCAGGCAAATTTTACAAGTAAAAACCTGTACATCGACCTAATGCTTCAATGGTCAAGCTTTTCAACTTACGATTCAAGCGGAGATTTGGACTACGTTACCTACCAGTACGTTGACAGCGATGTAAACTTTATCCTGAATGTTACAAAAAATTTTGACATAGCAATGGGAACATACCTTAACTGGAAGCTCGGTCCTGCACCTTCTCACGGCGGTAACTCATGGGAAATTGGCTACCATCTCAAACAGGGTGGCCTTTTCTACGGAAATCCAGGGCAGGGACTTGTAGCAGGAGCTGCATTCTATGCAAACTACATCAACGAATCTCTTGAACTTGCAAAAAAAACTTCAACAACAGAACCTATCGAACCTGTAACAGAAGCACTTGCCGCAAGATTCTCTATTGCTGATGTCCTTCAAATTTCTGGAGCAATTCCTTCAGGAACAACATCAGATGATTTTATTGCAAATGTCGGTGTAAGATTCACACCTGTTGAACAGCTCCTCATTGCAGCTGCCTATAACGGAGTTTTCCGCAAAGACAGCAACCTTTATACAGGTTTTTCAATTGGAGCAAATTCTGCAACTCTTGAAGGCTGGTTTGCAATGAATAATATCGGTGGAAAACATGACAACAAAATCACTGGTATAGGCGGAGCAATTACTTTTACCGCAAACGAAATTACTCTCAGACCAGAAGCTGGCTTGACATTCTACGAAAATTCAAACTTCTCTACAGCAGGTTATGCAGGAATTGATGTTGGAATCGGCTTATCAAAAAATCTCCAGTTCAATGTCTGGGGTTCTCTTGCAAAAGGTTCAGAAGATGACAGATCTGGTTCTGGAACAAAAACTGACGGAAAAATATTTGACATTCGTCCGAACCTCAGCTACTACATCAACTCAACAGATGCTCTTGCTGCAAGCTATGAATATCAGTACATTACCACAAAAAATGATGACGATTTCAATTTCTGGCAGCTGGGATTTTTCTGGACACACGCATTCTAAAAAAAATCGCTCAGTTGATTTACAGCTGGTTTAACTGCAAATCAGTTTGACAAACACTTTCCGGCAGAACTTGCAGCTTGTTTTGCCGGATTTTTTTCTTTTCTCAAATTCTGCAGATTCCGTCTTATTCAAAAAGGCTTTCGAAAACAAAAGCATGCTTGTTTCATAATCTTTATAAATACAGTCAAACAGCCGCTGCCCAGCTTCAAAATCATCTGAAATCCCTTCACGCTCTTTAAAATCAAATAATTCTGTAACAGCTCCAAAAGTTTTTACTTTGCTAACCTCAAAAGTTCTACAAATATATTCCAGATGTTCATGTTCTGTATTCAAGTGCAAATGAAAAATATCTGTTAAGGTTTCATAAACTCCACTAACTAAAGCGGAAAACAAATCTTCTTTTTAGAATTACACACGATTTTTCTTTTAATTCACCAAATTTTCTGAACCATTCGTTTACTTTTTTACCTTCATAGCACCTCACATAACATTGTTATGTTTCTAAGCAAAAAGCCTATGCTCAATATTATTTTAAGAAAATAACAAATATTTCATAAGAAAGCAGGAAAATTCAACGTATCTTGTCAAAGTCAAAAAAAAGCCTGCCTTACAAAACGGACTTTTCCGCTAAGCAGCATCGGCAGGCAGTTTTTTAAGCAAATCTTCTGTTTTTTGCAAAAAATGAAAATCGTTGTAAAAATCTATTTTGCAGAGATTCCCAAAATAAAGAAGAGTGCAAAAAAGCAAAACAAATTTGTAAGTATTGCCATCAAGTGAAAAATGGAATTTGTCCAGCGAACTTTTTTCATGGCATGAAAAATTTCACCAACAAGAAAAGCGCTTACAGCAAGAACCAAAAGTTTTGCAGAAACCAAAGAAACAGCAAAAAGCTTTACAAAGGCAAAAGCAACTTCAGCCACTGCACACAGCAGACAGATTTTCATGCCTGTTTTTCTTGCAGCGGGTTTAGCACCCATTGACGAATAAAATGCTATTGAAAAAATACAAAGAAGCCAGTTCAATCCAAATAAAACCCAACCGGCACTACCTTTTATAACGACAAGTCCAATAAGGGAAACAATAGCTGCAACCCAACAAAAACCAAAATCGTATGACAAAACTCTAAAAACTCTTCTAGCAACATAAGAAGGTAAGGCATGTGCCAATGTGGACATCAAATACATGGCAAACAGAAAAGTTCCAGCAAGAACATAACTTACAACAGTCCGGCCGGCAATCAAATTTTCTGACAGAACGACAGATCTGACAATCAGAAGAATCAATGCTGCAACAGAAAGACCTGCTCCAATTCCAATCGTAATTGAATTAAAAACTTCTTCAGCAAAAGAAAAAAGGCGTTCTTCTTTTTTCTTCTTTATTTCATAGGCAATTCGTTTTTCTGCCCTTTCCTGAGCTTTTGCAGCCCTTCGCCTTGCCCTTTCTGATTTGTAAGCGGCATCAGCAGCATATTTTGCCTTCAAGCGCTCAGGGTCAGATGCAAACTCTATATTTACCTGCCTGATTTCTTCTGCAGCCTTTTCCTGAATGGCCTTTATGCGACATTCGCGCTTTGCTTTCAACGACTTAAGTGTTGATTTTCTTGCAGCTTTTGCAGCAGCAATATCCTGTTGATTCATGGCAAACCTCATCTTGATTACAGATTTACTGAAAAAGCACCATGCAGCTTTTTTTCAGAATACATTATAAAAAACCACGAAGCACTGTCGCGGCATATTGAGTATATACCTCAATTTCTTTGAAAAAAATCGCTAAAAGAAAATTTTTCAAAACTTTCCTATATTTTAGCAATAACATGAACAATCAGCAAAACAGAAACAACAGCAATAATCGGTCGGATTATTTTTGCTCCATTTTTGATTGCAAGCCTTGAGCCTAAAAAATTTCCTGCAACGGAACAAATCAGGCATGGAACGGCAGCTAAAAACAAAATCTTTCCAGCAGAAAAATACATCACCGTTGATCCAACATTCGATGCCAGATTTATTAATTTTGTTGTTCCGCTTGCCTTTACAATTTCAAACCTGAGCAATGAAGACAAAATCAACGTCAAAAACATTCCTGTTCCAGGTCCAAAAAATCCGTCATAACAGCCAACAACAAGCCCTGCTCCGAAAGTCCCCAGAAGGACAACATTTTTGGGCAGCTCAGGTCGGACAGCAGAATAGTCTTTCTTTTTGCTACAAATCATCACCAAAGCAACAACCGGAAGAATAATCAAAAGGCAAATATGCAGAGCTTTAGGCGAAAGAACAAGAGCAAGATGCGCACCTGCAGCAGAACCAAGCAAAGCTCCCCCTGCTCCAGACACAGCAGCCTTTATATTGACACAGCCATTTTTCAGGTAATTTACAGACGCACAAAGTGTTCCACAACCATTTACAAATTTGTTCGTTCCATAGCTTATATGAATCGGCAAACCTGCAAAAATATAGGCTGGCAAGGAAATTATTCCTCCACCCCCAGCAATTGAATCAACAATTCCTGCAAGAAAAACCAGCGGGCACAGAATCAGCAAAGTTACGGGATAAGAATATGTGAGCAAATTCATATACTCTGCCGGTAATTTTCATACAGCAGAACACCTGCTGCTACAGAAACATTAAGGCTGTCAATTTTTCCGCAAGTTGGAATAGAAACAATCGAGTCACATTGCTGAGAAAGCAACTTTGCAATTCCGTTTCCTTCGCTTCCCATAACAAGAACAGATTTTTCTGCAAAACTAAGATTCTGCACCGAAGTACCGCCAGCATCTGCCCCGTAAACCCAAAAACCTTTTTCTTTCAAAAGTTGAACAGAACGGACAAGATTTTTTACAATTGCAACAGGAACCCAGGCACTTGCCCCTGCACTACTTCTGGCAATAACCTCATTTTCAGACACCTGACTTTGTCCCCTGTGTTCAGGGATTATGACAAGGCAGGCTCCAAACTGATCAGCACTTCTTATTATAGCGCCAACATTATGAGGATCAGTTACAGAATCCAAAAGAACCACAGTTTTCCGGCCTTTTTCATCTGGATTAACAGCAGAAACCCATTGTTCAAAATCAACCATATTGCTAGCCTGCGGAGTTTCCCCAGAAACGCAAAGCACAATACCTCTGTGATCTCTTGCCAAAGGCGGCAAAACCCTGACCATTGCATCAAGTTTTTCGTTGTCACATTGAACACATGAGATTCCAGTTTTTTGAGCAGCAGCCAGAATTTTCTTTATGCGCGGACCAGGCTTGCTGTAGAAAATCCGCATTCCAGAATTTTCTTTTGCTTTTTCCTGAACAGAACGGATACGTTCTTCTACAGCATGAAAACCTGTATAAAGTCTTTCAGCCATTACTGATTACGTCCACAGCACTGCTTATATTTTTTGCCGGAACCACATGGACAAGGTTCATTGCGACCAACTTTTTTGCCTTCGCGTACAACAGTTGTAGTTTTAAGCTCACCGACAGAATAAAGCCATTTTCCGTCAATTTTCTTAAAATAGCCGGTTTCATGATGAACATCACGAATCTGCTTGCGGGTATAGGTTGCTTCAAATTCAACAAGACCTTCAGTATCATTTTCCAGGCCTTTTTCTGTACGCAGAATTTTCAGACCATGCCAGGTTGAAGTCTTACTCCAGTCCTCAGTTGCCTTACGGTCAATTTCTGCAACTTCATCTGATTTTTCACAAGAATCAATTATGAAATCAATTTCCTGTTGAACATAAGCTGTATAACGAGCTCTCATCAAAACTTCAGCAGTAGGTGCCAAAGCAGTGCCTTTAATAATTGGTTCACAGCATTCGCTGTATTTTTTTCCAGAGCCACAAGGGCAGTTTTCCATTTCTTTACTCATAGAATACAGTATACCAAATACAATGATGTCATTCCAGTATTTTTAAATCAACAATGGGTTGTACCGCAGCGGGCTTGACCGGTTTGTCGGCTACGAACCTTTGTTATGGCAAAAATATTTCTTATACAGAATTAGCTTTCTTAATTCCTTTTTTCTTTAAGAATTTTTCTGTAAAATTTTTGAAGTAACGCTTCTATTATTATTTATTTTTTAAGCGGCGTAAAGCCGCGTTCTACCGCTTCTTCGTCCAGACCTTAAGGTTTAATTAAATTTTAGAAAGCAAGCTTGACTTACTTTCTAAAATATTCTTTCACCATATTGGTGATGCAGAAATTCCGGTTATACAAGTATCTTTATATTTTGTTTCCTTGTATACATCATCAATTATTAGTTTTATTCTTTTTACCTCTCCAGAAATTTTTACATTTGTAATTTCAACGTAATCATTGAACTGTATTTTTATTTCTTTTTTACCATCTACAATCAGTGTGGCACTTTTTAATCTTGAATTTTCTTTATATAAATGCGGCTTTTCTGGATTTACATATCCATTCAAAATCCTAATTATCCAACCGTTATAAGAATTATTTTTATATATATATCTTGGTTTAATTCAAATTCAAGATATTCTCCAATACCATAGTCTTCTTTACCTTCAACCCATGGAATATTATCTTTTACAAATCCCCAATCATCACAATCACCTGTGTACCATGCAAATAATGTTCCCTCCGGAGAATATGTATGATACTTGTCTGTTAAAGTTGAAGATGCTTTTATGTTTTTTATCATCCGGCCATTTAAATTAGCATTTCCTAATAAGTCATTAATATTGTAAGAATCAATTTTGTCATCTATAAAACAGTCCATGCCATCAATAAAAAACAAATCATATTCATTGTTTTTTAATTTTGAGTAGCCATTTTTATCAGTTTCAAGAAAGATTTCCTTTTTATTGTCTGAATAAAATGGGTTGGTATAAATTTTGCCTTTATCATCAGTTGTAATTTCGCAGATATCAGAATATTTATAATGTTTTAATTGTAATTGCTGCGAAAAAATAAACATACTTGCAAATGATACAATAATCAAAACCAAAAATATTTTTTTCATTTTTCCTTCCTAAAAAAAGGGCAGGCCAGTGGCCTGTCGCCATAACAACGGGTTGTACCGCAGCGGGCTCGACCCGCTGTCGGCTACGAACTTCTTGTTATGTGTTTTTATTTACTAAACGCAACTTCCAAATGTTTTTTTTCTTTTACACAATCCAGAAGATAATAATTGATAATATTCTGATAAGGCATACCTGTTTCTTCTGCCATATTTTTGAAATAATCAATTACCTGATCATCAAGGCGAATTGTTATCTGTTTTTTGAGTCTGTCTGCATAAGGATTTTTTATCCCATTTGAAAAATCATAATTATCTCTCATTTTATTTTCCTCCATACTGTGCGGCTTCAAGGTTATTTGCTTTTCTTGCCGATATGATTCTAATTCTGTCATTTTCTACTTGAATGATCCGGATCTGCAATTAAAATTGCGTTTTCATCATAAAAAACACTTTTTGCTTCCTCAAAAGTTACTTTGTGTTTCGTATAATTCAATCCAGCTTTTACAGGATCCCATTCAAAGATTATTTTATCCATAATTATATTATAATTATACAATACTTCTTTTGTCAAATAAAAAGGCGGGCTTGACCGCGTGTCGCTACGAACCTTTGTTATGTGCTATTTCCTGTCTGAAATCAATTTTATGACCGCATCAACTAGCTTT
>JAEDIW010000069.1 GCA_016296655.1 Treponema sp.
TCAAAACTTTTTCAGATTACGGTTAATTTAGAAAACTCGAATTTCGGGCTAGTTATCGCAGTAACTGTATACAAATATATACAGTTGTTAAACTTAACCTAATTTTTTTCTTTTACTGTATGAAAAAGTATACTATAATTTAAACATTTAAATAAGCATAAAATGATTGTATACAAAAATATACAGTGTTATTTATTTTTCGGGTAAATTGTTTTTTCAGACGTAATAAAGGTGTAAAATTATTTTTATTTCTATTTTGTTGTTTTATAAAGAAATATTTGTGATTTTTTACAACTGCTTTTGAGTTTTTATGAAATTGTGAAAACTTGGCATAGTTCTTGCTAATATTAAAGCGAATTGATTTTATAAATTCGGGGGAATTATGGAAAATACAAGTTATCATAGATATGTAAATGAAATCAGACGGTATGGCCTTTTGTCAGCAGAAGAAGAGCGCGTACTTGCATCTCAAATTCAAAAAGGTGACAAAGATGCCCGTCTTAAGCTTGTAAAAAGCAATTTGCGTCTGGTTGCCTGTCTTGCCAAAAAATATGCTTCTTCCCGAATTTCAATCATGGATTTAATTCAGGAAGGAAATCTGGGGCTTATGACCGCAGCTACAAAATATACATGCGATTTTAACACACGGTTTTCAACTTATGCGTATGCATGGATTCTTCAGTATATTCTGCGCTACATAAGAAATAAAACCGATTCAATTGCCCTTCCTCATAGAAAAGAAGAACAGATTCGTGCATTGCGCGCAGCTCGCACTTACCTTGAACAGAAAAACGGACGGCAGCCTACGCTTGAAGAACTTGCCTGCTATATCAGCCTTCCTGTAGAAAAGATTAGGGTTCTGTTTAGGTATGAGCAGCCTGTATGCAGCCTTGATTCTGAATGCAATGAAGATGGTGACGGAACAATTGTAGATATGATTTCCGATGATACTTATCAGCCAGAAGAAATTTACTTGCGCAAAGAAAAACAGGCCTGTGTTCGTGAAATGGTTTCAAAACTTCCTGAGCGTGAACGAAATATTATATATAGAAGATATAATTTTGACGGTTCCAGCGAATCTCAGACATTGCGCGAGTTGAGCAAAGTTATGGGAGTTTCTTCTGAAACTGTAAGGCAGATAGAACTGCGCGCCGTCAAAAAACTCCGTGCATTTGTTGAATCTTCGGAAATCAAAGAAGTGTATAATGCATAAGTTTTCTAGACAGCATTTGCAAAAAAGCATACAATACAGCCTGTAAACATCAGATTTAGAAAGTTGTCTGAGAAAGTTTTATAAGGACTTTTTCAAAAATATATTCTTATGCTGCTGTTTTACTGGCTTGATGTATGAAAATGCCAGTCTTTTTGAAAAATTATGCCTAAAAAGAAAAAAAAGAGATTCTTCAAAAAAGCAAAGGTAAAGATTTCAACTCCCCAGCTTGTGATGCTCACCGCAATAATTGCGTCTTTGAGCATCTTAATGCTGTTTTTCAGCATCCTTTTTCCAGGAAAAAAAACATCTGTAGCCTCGAAAAATGCAGAATCTGTTCCCAACGCAGTTGAAAAACAGATTCCATCAGAAACAGTTTCATCTGTCGCTGTTGAAAATAAAACTGGCAGAAATCAGGTCATGCCGGAAAATAAAGGAAAACCTGTGCCTGCAAAAACTGTGAAACCGTCAGAATCAGAAAATACAGCAGCTTCAAAAAAAACTGCCCCTGAAAAATCGGAAAATGCGCAAAAAGTTCCTTCAATAGCAAAAAAAACTTCTGGCAGCCAGCCACCTTTGGAAAAAAAACATCCATCTCCTTCTGCAGCTGTGCAGAAAAATGTAAATTCTTCGGAAAGTCAGAAAAATCCGCCTGCTGTGCAAAAAACAGACAGAAAAACCTCTCAGCCAGAAAATTCTCAAAATGTGGGGAAAAAATCTTCTGTTTATCAGCTGGTTCCGCAGGCTGCAAACAATGCGCTTCTGGTTTTTGTTTTTGATGACGGCGGACAGAATATTTTTCAGTTGAAAAAATACCTTGAACTGCCTTTCCCTGTGACAGTAGCTGTACTGCCATGTCTTGCCCATTCTGAAGAAAGTGCATCACTTGTCCGAAATTCCAGACATGAACTTTTTTTGCATCAGCCAATGCAGGCAAAAAATCTGTCTGTAAATCCAGGTCCTGGCGCTATTCTGCCGCAAATGACATTTCAGCAAATCAGGCAAATTATTGCAGAAAATATCAATCAGATAGGTCCTGTTGCAGGCTTTAACAATCATGAAGGTTCACTTATTCTGGAAAATCCTGTACTCGTAGAAGCTTTCCTTGAAGAAGCTGCTGCACAAAAAATTTATTTCCTTGATTCAAAAACTTCAGCAGCTTCGGTTGCAAAATCAGTTGCACTTGAAATGGGAATAAGCATTTACAGCCGCGACATTTTTTTGGATAATATAAAAACTCGCGAAAATGTTGTTTCAGAACTTTTAAAAGGTCTTGAAATTGCAAATAAAAAAGGGCAGTGCATTATGATAGGTCATGTGTGGTCTGCCGATTTAATTCCTGCAATTTTAACGGAATTTTATCCTGTTTTGCTTGAAAAAGGGTACAGGTTTTCCGTTGTTTCGCAGGCAAAATTTGACTAGCATTTACAAGCCGATACGGAGGCATTTAATATGAAGATTTTGGGCATTGAATCATCGTGCGATGAAACTGCAGCTGCAATTGTTGAAGACGGACACAGAATTATCAGCAATGTCGTAGCAACTCAGATTCCTTTTCATCAAATTTACAAAGGCGTTGTGCCGGAAATTGCCAGTCGCAAACATGCCGAATGGATTCTGCCAGTTGTCCGCCAGGCTTTAGCTGAAGCAAATATGACACTTGCAGATGTTGATGCGGTTGCTGCAACAAATCGGCCTGGACTTATGGGTTCTCTCCTGATAGGGCTTACTTTTGGAAAAACTCTTGCATGGACAGCAGGTAAACCTTTTATTGCAATAAACCACATGCTCGGACATTTGTATGCTGCCCATCTTGAACAGAAAATCGAATATCCTTATATTGGTCTTTTGGTTTCTGGCGGACATACAATAATCTGCAAAGTCAACGGCTTTGATGATCTTGAAATTCTTGGCACCACAGTTGACGATTCTGTTGGAGAGGCCTTTGACAAAGTTTCAAAATTTTATGGACTTGGCTATCCTGGCGGCGTTATAATCGACCAGCTTGCCAGAAATGGAAATGCAAAAGCTGCCCATTTTCCAGTTCCCAAACTCGATGATGAAGAACACCGATATGATGTTTCTTTCAGCGGATTAAAAACTGCCGTAATTCATCAGCGCGACATATTTTGGAATGATAAATTTGAAAAAACTAACGAAAATATGTGTGCAGCTTTCCAGGAAACTGCCTGTCGCACAATTACTTCACGTCTGTTCCGTGCAGTCGACGATACCGGATTAAAAACCGTTGTTGCCGGCGGAGGCGTCGCTGCAAATTCCAGACTTCGGGAACTTCTTGCAGAACGCAAGGATATAAATTGCATTTTTCCGCCGCTAAAACTGTGCGGAGACAACGGAGCTATGATTGCAGGCGTTGCCTGGCATTTTTTACAACGGGGAGACCGCAGTGCCTGGAATACAACTGCAAGCGCAAGAATTCCTCAGTTCAAGCGCGGGTTAAAACGTTAGGCAGATTTTGCCACAATTTGCAGAATCATATATAATTGGAGTTTAAAATGTACGAATCAAGAGAAGATTATCTGGAAGCAATTCTCATATTGAAAGAAAAAAACGGCTTTGCACGGTCTGTTGATATAGCAAACCACCTGGGAGTTTCCAAACCTAGCGTAAGTCGGGCTATGGATGTGCTTTCATCGGGAGGTTTTATCACATTCGGAATTGGCAATACAATAAATTTTACTCAAGCAGGCGAAGAAAAAGCCCGTGAAATATATTCCCGCCACCGTCTGCTTACAGATTTTTTTGAAAAAATTGCAGGAGTTCCACGTTCCCAAGCAGAAGAAAATGCCTGTCGTGTAGAACATGCAATCGATGAAGATATTGTAGCCGGCATCAGAAACTGGCTTGAAAAAAATAAATGATTTTCTTTTTCAGGACGTAATCCGGCCAATCGGGGTTCCCTAACGGTCACTCTCCTCACTACGCAGATTCCTGCTCCGTTGCGGTGAGCAAGCCCCTAATGTCCGGCGTAGTTTTCTCTCTTCAAAAATCCGCCCAAATTGCAAAATTTTCAAAATTGACATTTCAAAAACAATATTAGAATTAGCTAAGAAAAGTTAGTTATTGACAACTTGTAAAAGTTAGCATATATTAACTGTATAAGACAGGAAAAATACGGAGGAATCAAATGTCGCTTGAACAACTTGTAATTTGCCATTGTGCACCAGTTTTGCGAGGAATGAAGGTTTCCAATTTACTAAGCTGTTCCTACGAAGAATATCCATTTCTGGAAAAAGAAATGGAAGTTTTTTCAAGCCGTATGAGGCCTTTTGGACTTGAATGCAGCATTCTCTGCAGATGCAAAAGGTTTGCGCTTGTTCTTGTTTACGACCTGAAAAAATTAGACATCCAGCTGACAAGCTTGGAAAACTCAGAATATCTTGCAGCTTCTGGTTATTCAGCTGGTTCTCTCCAAAGCATGCTTGTGCAGCTTTCCAGGCGTCTTTCTTCATGCAGTGGCTTTCCGCATGAAATTGGTGTGTTTTTAGGCTATCCACTGGCAGATGTTGTAGGCTTTACAGAAAACTGCGGAAAGAATTTTAAATATTCCGGGTACTGGAAAGTTTATGGCGACCTGGAAACCGCAAAAGCCATGTTCAGAAGCTATGATTTGTGCAGAAAAGAATGTACTCTTCTGGCAATGAACGGTGGAACTTTGGAAGAGATAATCGCCTGTTCAGAAAAAAAATCTGCATAGGCTTTAAAATGAAAAGAATTCAGGCTTCAGTTGCAGATTTTTTAATCTGGCTAAGTCTGCTGGTTCTCAGGTTTGCGTTGCAAACTTTTTTATAAAATAAAAATGTGCTGAAAAGCCAGCTCTGAAGCTTCTGGCCGGAAAAGTTCCGGCCTGCTTCTTCACTGGTTTTTCACGGGAGCAAAAAATGGCAAAAACAGTAATTGTGTATGCAAGTACAACTGGTAACACAGAAGCAATGGCAAATGCCATTAAAGAAGGCTGCGCTGATGCTGATATTTTTGCAGTTTCAGAAATTTCAGCAGAACAGCTTGCAGGATATGATACATTGATTCTTGGAAGTCCAGCCATGGGCAGTGAAGTTCTGGAAGATTCAATGGAAAGTCTTTTTACAGAGCTGGAAGGCAGTATTGCCGGCAAAAAAGTTGCCCTGTTCGGTTCCTATGAGTGGGGCGACGGACAGTGGATTCGCGACTGGGCTGACCGTGTTACAACTGCCGGCGCAGTTCTAATCGGTGAACCGCTGAAAGTTCAGGCAACACCTGATGAACAGGCTCTTGAGCTTTGCCGTCAGTTTGGCAATTCAGCAGCTTCGGCATAAAAAGAGTAGAGTATACAGTTTTCTAAGATTTCAAAGTGCCCTCTAGGAAATCACCAATCAGCAGATTTTAGGTTGACACTGAAAAATCTTCAATAGGATTTATTCAGTGTTTCCTTAACCAAGTCCGCAGGCGGATTAAGATTTACCGTATCTTAATCCGCTTTTTTTTATGCCTTCTGCCAGTTACAAAAAAAAAGAAGCTGTTCTGGATGTTTTTGTAAACTTCCAGAACAGCCCCCCCCCGCAGTTTTTACATTTTTGCCACCTGCCCGCTGCATAGTGAACAGGCGGCAAAAAATTGCAAAAAAGTTTGAATTACCAGCAATCATTTGCAATTATTTGCAATAATCTTCAATTATATGAAACTATTTTGAACAGCTGCCTCCAGAACAGCCTGAACATCCACATCCACAGCCACATCCGCATTTATTTGCTTTTTTGTTTTTTATTACTGAACGAAGGCTTATTGCAACAACAGCAATTAAAATAGCTAAAACTACAAAAGTACCCATTCTTTTCTCCCCTAAAAACACCGTGTTAGCGGCAACGCACAAAGGCGCTGAATCAAAGTTTATGAAGTGCAACGCACGAAATAAAATTGAGTGATAAAATTTACACGGAAGTAAATTTTATCACATCTTCACTTTTCCTAAGCTTCTATCTTTTTTTTGTTTGGATCTTTTCTGAAAATCATGTAAATAAGTACGGCAAGAACTGCCATTCCAAAGACAATTCCAATAAAACCTCCAGTTCCCTTTACGTTTCCTGTAAAAAGGTTTCCAAACTGATTTACCAGGAATGCAATTACGTAGGCAAAAACACATTCATAGCCAATTGCAAACCAGAACCATTTTGCATTGTTCATTTCACGTTTAATAGCACCCATTGCCGCAAAACACGGTGCGCAAAGCAAGTTGAAAATCAAGAACGACAAGCCTGTAATTTTTGTGAAAGCCTCAGCCATGTTTGCGTAAGCTTCTGTTCCGCCGTAAAGAATTCCCATTGTGCCGACAATATTTTCTTTTGCCACAAGACCCGTAATTGAAGCAACCGTTGCCTGCCAGTTTCCCCATCCAAGCGGACTAAAAAGCCATGCAATTGCACTTCCTGTTTTTGCAAGAATCGAACAATCCATCTGGTCTTCTTCAAGCATTGTAAAACTACCTTCAACCCAGCCAAAAAACGACAGAAACCAGATTACTATTGTAGAAAGCAGAATAATTGAACCTGCCTTTTTGATGAACGACAATCCCCTTTCCCACATGGAATTCAGAAGATTTGTTAAAGTTGGCCAATGATATGACGGAAGTTCCATTACGAACGGAGCTACATCACCTGCAAACATTTTTGTTTTTTTCAGCATGATTCCAGAAATGATTATTGATGTAATGCCAATGAAGTATGCTCCAGTTGCAATCCATGGAGCTCCACCAAAAATAGCTCCTGCAATCATGGCGATGAACGGAGTTTTTGCACCACAAGGAATAAATGTTGTTGTCATGATTGTCATTTTTCTGTCGTGATCGTTTTCAATTGTGCGGCTTGCCATGATTCCAGGAATTCCGCAGCCTGTTCCAACCAGCATCGGTATGAACGATTTACCAGAAAGCCCGAACCTGCGGAAAATTCTGTCCATAATAAATGCAATTCGTGCCATGTAACCACAAGCTTCAAGGAAAGCAAGCAGAAAGAACAGTACAAGCATCTGCGGAACAAAACCTATTACAGAACCAACACCTGCAATAATTCCGTCCAGAATAAGTGCTGAAAGCCAGTCAGCACAGCCGAGAGCTTCAAGCCCAGAACCTATAATTTCAGGAATTCCCGGAATCCATATTCCATAATCTTGCGGAGCAGGCCCCTCTTCGCCATACTTTTCAACCATCTTTTTTGCATCTTCAACAGTTTCGCCCGTAATTTCAATCGGTTCGGAAACTTCCAGAGTTTCTTCGTCCTGAACAGTATATGAACTTTCTCCGTTTTCAAATGCTTCAAGAATTGCCGGTGCATCACCAAATTCCTGGCTAGCTTCTTCGTAAGCTGAAGTTCCTATTCCCAGCAGGTGGAACCCGTCGCCAAAAAGCCCGTCATTTGCCCAGTCAGTTGCCGCAGCACCTACAGTAACCATGGAAATATAGTAAACAATGAGCATTACAGCCGCAAAAATAGGCAGGGCAGCCCATCGGTTTGTAATTACCCTGTCAATTTTGTCTGAAATCGTAAGGTTTCCCTCATTAATCTTCTTTCTGACGCAGCTTTTTATAATTGATTCTACATATTTATACCGTTCTGCCGTAATAATTGATTCTGAATCGTCATCCAGTTCCTGCTCACATTTTTTTATGTCATTTTCAATATGAGCCAACATCTCTTTAGAAATTTCAATTCCTTCTACCTGTTTCAACTGTTCAATAGACTTAGAATCCCGTTCAAAAATTTTAACCGAATACCATCGCTGCTTTTCTTCCGGCAGACTATGGATGGCAGCTTCTTCGATATGAGCCAGTGTATGCTCTACGCTTGAGTTAAACCTGTGCCTATAAAGCATAGGTTTTCCATTTTTTGCTAATTCAACAGCAGCTTTTGCAGCTTCAATGCAGCCTTTCCCCTTTAATGCAGAAATTTCAAAAACCGGACAACCTAAAGCCTCTTCCATTTCCTTAATATGAATTTTGTCCCCATTTTTTCGAACAACATCCATCATGTTTACAGCAATTACCATCGGAATGCCAAGTTCTGCAAGCTGTGTCGTAAGATACAGGTTTCTTTCAAGATTTGTGCCATCAACAATGTTCAGAATTGCATCCGGCCTCTCATTTACAAGAAAATTCCTTGAAACAACTTCTTCCAGTGTATATGGAGAAAGGGAATAAATTCCCGGCAAATCCACTATAACAACTTCATTTTCTTTTGAAGTATGCCCCTTCAGTTTTCCTTCCTTTTTTTCAACAGTAACTCCAGGCCAGTTTCCTACAAACTGATTTGAACCAGTAAGCACATTGAACAAAGTAGTTTTTCCTGCATTCGGATTTCCCGCAAGTGCAATCTTCATATTATTCTCC
>JAEDIW010000070.1 GCA_016296655.1 Treponema sp.
ATAAGCAACAGCAGGAATTTCAGGAGACAGAAGAATTCAAGCAGCTTTCAAAAGAACGCTATAAGATTGAGGCAAAGAACAGTGAACTCAAAAACGTACTGGGTTACGATGTTTCAATGGGTAATTGTCTTTATGCAACAAAAATACAGGGAGCCTGCACAATCTTTGCAGCTAATATAAAACGAATTATTACAATTCTTGATGAAAAATAAGGAAATGAAAGACAAATAATTTGCTCTTTAAAAGAGCAAAAGCCAGATTTATGAGATTTTTTTCTCAAAAATCTGGCTTTTTTTTTCAGGCCTTAAAATTGGAGACCTTTTTCAGTGGCCTCCGCCGTCGCTAGGTGCAGGTTGACAATTGTTCAAAAAAATGAGATTGTAAACCTAAATAATTAACTTGAGGTTTACAATCTTATGAATAAAAATGTTTTACGATCATCAATAATTGCTTTTCTTGCAGCAATAATCTGTGTAACAGGCTTTATAAGAATTATGGTTCCTGGACTTCAGTCTGGTATCGTAATTCAAAATGCAATGTGTATTTTAACAGCAGTACTTCTGGGCGGTCTGTGGGGAGTTGCGCCATCTGCCCTTTTCTTTTTTGCAGGTGTTATAGGACTTCCTGTTTTTGCGGGCTGGAAAGGCGGTTTCAGCGTTTTAATGGACATTAACGGCGGATACAGAATCGGCTGGGTTATGGGCGCTCTTACTGCAGGATTAATCTCTGGTTCAGCTTCGGTTGCAGAAAAGAAAACAACTGTAAAATATGTAATTCGTTTATCAATTGCTGTTTTTGCAGGTATGCTTGCTCTTTATCTTCCAGAAGTATTCTATGTAATTGGTTATAAATCTTCTCAGGCATTTGATGCTGCTACATTGGAAAAACTTGGTATGGATGTTTCTTTAGCAGGACAGCAGATTGGTGTTGCCGGTGCCCTCAAAATCTTCTTTTCAATGTTCTTTGCACCTTTCCTTCTGGTAGATTCAATAAAGGCAGTTCTTGTAATTCTCCTTTCAATAAAAATTCGTCCCATAGTCGCCCAATATCTTTTTGATTCATCAGAAAAACAGTCAGAAGCAGAATAATGAATAAAATTGAAGTACAGAATGTTTCCAAATCCTTTTCAACATTTCAGGGAAAAATTCATGCCCTTAAAAATGTGTCAGTAAGTTTTGATGAAGGAAGCGTTACTGTAATTGGTGGAGAAAACGGATCTGGCAAAAGTGTTTTAATGAACATTATTGCAGGACTGGAAAAACCAGATTCCGGCTCAGTAAAATCCTTTGCCAGGGTCGGACTTGTTTTTCAGGAAGCAGACACTCAGATTCTTGGTGAAACACCTGGGGAAGATATTTCTTTTGGACTTAAAAACCTTAAAAAATCCAGAAAAGAAATTGAACTGGCAGTAATAAAAGCTCTGGAAGAAACAAATCTGATTCACAAAGCAGATTTTCCGGCTCGTTTTTTATCTGGTGGTGAAAAACGCCGTCTTGCAGTTGCCTGCATGCTGGCTATGGAGTTTCCCGTAATTATTTTTGACGAACCTTATGCCAATCTTGATTTTGGTGGCGTAAGACAGGTTAACTCTCTTATTAAAGATTTAAAAAAGAATGGCCGTACGGTAATCATTCTTAGTCACGAACTGGAAAAGTGTCTTGGAATGGCTGATCACTTTGTTGTACTGTTCCGTGGAGAAAAGGTTTTTGACGGAACTCCAGGTGAAGGTCTTTTGCAGCCTCTGGAACAATGGAACATTCGTAATCCTGTTACCTCATATAAAAGTGCAGAAGATATGGTGTGGTAAGGTAAATGGACGATTTTTCAATTTTTTCTTATAAGGCGGGAAATTCCTTTATTCATAAAATCCCTGCCTGGATAAAAGTAATTTTCATTCCTCTTTTTAATATTTCTGTCTTTTATTTTAGATGGCCTTTTGCAGCCGGATTTTTTTGCTTTAATGTAATTCTTTTTTTCTGTTTACGTTTTTCGATAAAAGAGCAGTACAGGGATTTAAAACCCGGGATTTTTTATGCTGAATTTTTATATCTGCTTAATTTCCTTACAAATCTTTATCTTTTATGGAATTTTTCCCAGCCGGTTGAAACCTTAAAAAACGCTTTTTTAACAACAATTCTTGATAAAAACACAGCTGTCTTCGTTCTTAAATTTTCAGTTTGTGTGCAGTCCTGTTCCCTGATGTTTAAGACAAGCACAAATCTAGAGTTAAGGGAAGGAATTGAAAAAATAGAACTGGCAGTCCGCCGTGTGCTTCCCTGCAAAAAAAAAGCAGTTCTTGCCCAGTATATAAGTCTTATGATTATTTTTATTCCGGAAGTGTTTAAGCTCTGGAATCAGATTTCAAGAGCGTGGAAAGCCAGAAACGGGAAGAATGGTCTTAAAATGATTATGACCCTGATACCGGTTCTTTTCAGTACAGGATTTAAGCATGGATGGAATACTTCCAGAGCCATAACAATCCGTCAGCCTTTTGAAGAAGACTAGTTTTTATACTTTCTGGTAGGCAACTCTTGGAGTGCCGTCATCAATATAAATTACACCGCAGTATTCAAACCCGTTTTTTTCAAGACAATGCTGCATAGTTTTATTGTCTGCGTGAGTGTCGGCTCTCAGATTCTGAACTTTTTTCCAGGCCCAGTCTGTAACTTCTTTCAATACACCTTTGTGCTGTCCGTCACTTGCAATACGGTGAATAGTTCCATATTCCGAAGTATCGTCTTTCCACTTTCCCCCTTCAATATATTGGTAGGTGGGGTCTTTGCCTGTAATAAAAGCAAACACAGCATAAATGCTTTTTTCATCGTAAGAAACATAAAGCTGCTTTTTAGAAATATCATCTTCCAGCAGTTCTTTAGCCGGATATCCGTTTACCCACTGTGTTAAATTTCCTGTGGAACGCATATAAGCACGGCCTGTATCATAAAGCTCTGTAATTACATCAAGATCAGAGAGTTCTGCATATCTTATCATAAACAATCCAGTTTTAATATTTTAAGAGAATAAGCTGTGGAATTACAACTATTGCAAAGAACAAAAGGCTAATCCATGTAAAAGTTTTTAAGAAAGCAAATGCTTTTCCCGGATATTCTCTGCTGTAAATTCTCAGGTTGATTACACTGGCAAGACTTCCAATAATGGAACAGAGACCGGCGCTGTCCAGACCGTAGAGGAGGGCTTTTAATCCGTTTTCAGCAGTAAAAGGCCACAGAACAATACTTGCAGGAACATTTGAAATTACCTGACTCAAAAGAATTGACCACCAGTATTCCCGTCCGCTTACAGATTCAGAGAGGAATCCTGCGATTTTTTCGTTGTGGCAGATTGAAGAACTGAATACAAAGAAACACAAAAATGTAAGGAGAAGAACATAGTCTGTCTGCAAAAGGATTTTTCTGTCACCGATTAAAAGGGCAGCAAAAACAAAAACAGTAATGTATGGCCAGTAAACAGTTCTTGAAACAATAGTGGCGATTACAATCATAAAAAGGGAAATGTAAAGGATTCTCTTAAATCTGTTTTCCTTTTTCCATTCAGTGCAGACTTCATCCTGGTTAATGGAAATAGCCTCCTTCTGATCTTTTATGTACAGAACAAGAATAAAAATATAGAGAAGAACAAAGGAACCAGCCCACAGCGGAAACATGATTTTCATAAAATCAAAAGCAGAGATACCTTCTTCAAACTGTTTGTTGTAGGCATTAAAAAGAAAAAGATTCTGAGGACTTCCAAAAGGAGTAAGAAGGGAGCCCCGGATTGCAGCAATATTTTCGAAAGTCAGCACAGGCAGAATATACTGTTCTTTTCCGCCAGCCCGAAAAAGGATAATTGTCAGCGGTACAAAAATAATCAGGGAAACATCGTTAGTAACAAACATTGAAGTAAAAAAAACACCGTAAACAAAAAAACAGGTAAGGCCTTTCATTGAGTTAAGACGGCTTGTTTTTTTTAAGAGTGGACTGAAAATATTTTCCTTTTTAAATCCTTCAAGAACTGTAAGCAGCATAAAAAGAATGGCAAGAGTTTTCCAGTCGATGGAACCAGCCAGTTCCTTTGAAGGCGGTGTAATAAATAAAGAAACAATGGCTGCCACAAGGCTTATGGAAAGCATTAATTCTTTCTTAAAAAGTGCAATAATTTTATTCATAAAAAGGGCGTCTCCCTCCGCCTGGGCTCCGGGCCGGGCTAACCGTGGTTCCGCTTCGCTTCATTGGACGCTGCGCTTACCAACGGCTTCGCCGCCACTAATATCCCTGACGCGTTGTCAATTTTTAAGGCAAAAAAAAAGACTTAAGATTTCTCTTAAGTCTTAAACGGCTCCTGCTGGGCTTGAACCAGCGACACACGGATTAACAGTCCGTTGCTCTACCGACTGAGCTAAGGAACCAAACTACGTCTTGCAACGTGAGTTTATAATATAAAAAAACAGAAAATGTGTCAACAACAGAAACACTATTTTTTTGATTTTTTATTATATATTTTTAATAATTTCAAATATAATGATTCCCAGGAATACAGCAACACAGATCATTTTTATGCCTGTGCCAAGGAGAAATCCTGCAAATGCACCTGTTGCAGATTTTAAGGAACCTGTAAGGGTGTTGCCGGAAATTGTAACTTCTCCAATAAAAGCTCCTGCAAATGGTCCAATAAGAACAAGTGGAGGAAAAGCGGAACCAAAAATCAAACCGATAATAAGGCCGATTGTAGCTCCCCAGACAGCTGCTTTGCTGCCCCCAAAGTTTTTTGTAAGCCAGGGCTGCAGGACAAAATCAAGAATAGTAATTATTAGAGCGGCAACAAAAGTAATGATGATGGTTACCCAGGAAGTCTTTGTTAAAAGACACCAGTGTCCCAGAAGCATTCCAATCCAGGCAACTGGAGGTCCCGGAATACCAGGTACAATTGATCCAACAAATCCGATAAGGAATAAGGCAAAAATAATGATTAAAAGAGGTATGTCTAAAAATGTCATACAGTAATAATAATATAAATTTTGAATAAAATCAAAAAATAACTATGTTCATTAAAACATCAAAGGCTTCACAGGGAATGTCTTCAAAAATCTGAAAAGAGTTACAGAATCCGCATAAAAAAATTTCAGAGCCGGTATTTCTAAGTTTTTCTATATAAATGTCATAAAAGCCTTTTCCGTGGCCGCATCTTTTTCCACCGGCAGTAAATGCAACTCCCGGTACAACCATAAAAAGTTTTTTTGTGTTTTTTTCTACATCAAAAAGCGGAAGAGTGCAGACTGGCTCCAGTATTCCAAAAGCACCTTTTTCCAGCTGTTCTTCAAGTGGAACGGAATTATTAAGAATATAAAAATCCATAAAACTTGTTCCGCTTATAACCTTTGGAAGACATACAGTTTTATTTTCTTCCATGGCTTTTTTTATAAGAGGAATGCAGTCAGCTTCTCCACCGGAAGGAATATAAGCCATAATCAGGGGGCTGTTTTTATACTGTTCAAGAGAATATATTTTTTTCCAGTCACCGTCACTTTTGTGAGTTTTATAAAGTTCTTTTACTTTTGTCCGTATTTCTTTTTTTGTCATATTATTTTTTAGAGTCTACAGAATAAATTCTTAAAGCCGGAGTTTCAGGTAAATATGCTTTTGCAACAAGATAAAAATCTTCAGCAGTGGCAGAACTTACAGCTTTGTACATATCAAGATAAAGCAGTGGATTTCCAAGAGCCTTTCCTTTCTGAATAAGAACTGCAGTTCCCTGATTATCAGAGGTTTTGTCCAGTTCGTGAAGAATCCAGAGATTTTCAAGACGGGCAAGAAGTTCATCTTTTTCCAGGTCGATTGCTTCTTCCTGTCTGTTTCTTGAAATAAGGTCTTGAAGGTCAGCCATAAGCTGCCGGACACATTCTGTGTAAATTCTGTCTGTTACAGCTGTGTGCTTGATTTTTGTAACTGTAATCTGGCAGTAAGGAAGATCACTGTCAGGTACTGTTATTTTTACAGTCTGTTCACCGCTGACTTTTTTCTGCATCCGTTCTTTTAATTCATAAAGAAGAGCGTTAAAAAGGGCACAGTCCGTAGAAGAAATATCAGGACTTTCCAGAATATAAAGAAGGGGATCAGAAAAATCTGTTGTGGGTATTAAAACTGCTGGACGAGGTCCTGCTTTGTCTGCGCTTATGTCTGTAAAAAACTGATGGCGCAGCTGAAGCTTTTTGATTTTTGAAGGAAGAGGTTTTTTTTCTACCTTCTGTTTAATGTTTTCTGTTGCTTTTACGGAACCCAGAGTCCCGAAAGTGTTTTCAAGAAGGGCATGCAGGCTGTCATTCTGCTGGATTCCACCTGTAAGAACAAGACCAAAGCGGGAACAATCCAGAATCAAAGGATAAGCGGCTGCAATATCAGTAAAGTCCATTTGAACAGGCTTGTCTTTTTTGTCTGCGTAGAGATTTGTAAAAGGTTTTGAATAAATGTTTCTTACTGCTTCACATAAAAGCTGAAAGTCTGGAGAACCTGTCTTAATTCTCCATTGAGTTCTAAGGTCATAACTTATTCCGTCGGCCAGGGCTGGAGTTATGTCTCCAAAGATGATTGAAGCTGCTGCACATTCAATGCAGGCCGGTGCGTCTTCTGCAGTACAGTTGATTGTAAGCAGGGAGTACTGAGAACCAGTCCATGCATTTACTGAAGCATCACTTTTTAAAACGCCGGTTTGAGTAAGTGCATCCAGCTGCCATTGAATTATAGAGGCAAGGCTGTTTACAAGGATTGAAGAAAGCCCCGCATCTTTTTCTGCAAACAGAAGCTCGCCGCCTTCGATAGAGAGGGAAATTGAAGCTGTTTTACTTCCAGGTGTGTATTTTACAGTTACAGGAATATTGTTCTGCAGAGAGAATTCTGAGAACTGAGCTTTATTTTCTTCTATAAATCTGAGGGCGCTGGCAGCCATATCCATTTCGGCTTCACCGGTTTTAGTCCGGGAACTTTTTGCGTTAAGATTTGCGTACTGACTCTGACGGTACCAGAAACTGTTTTTTGAAGTTACCCGTTTGTAACCGGCTTTTGAAAAGTCTTTTGCATATTTTGCATAAACTGCCGTATTGCACAGAACAAACATTACAGGTTTAGCGTTTTCAAATCTGGTATTAATATAGTCAGGCATGATTGCAGCAAGACGCTGGTTTTTGTTGAACAGGTTTTCTCCAAAATCTTTGTTTGTCTGATTGAATACTGCAAGATTTTTCATCAGCAGAGTAGAGTTGTCTGTTACAGATGTAAAGCTGGAATTCAGTTTTTTTAAGATGGATTCAAGTTCCTGCTGAGGAAGTCTGTTCTTTTCTGTTGCCATCTGGAGAAAAAGTTCACCTTGTGTTAAAGGAGATACTTTTGTTTTTTCACATAAAGTCTGAATAATAAGGCGGCTGGAATTCTTCTGCTGGGCTGAAGATGCATCAATATAGTCAGGGGCACGGATTGCAAGATTCTTTTGTTTAATGAGAAGTCTTTTAAACTCAGATTCAGGATTGTTAAAAACAGCTGCTATCAGGTCAGCTTCGTCCTGGGAAAAATCTGTGTACTGAAGAACAATCTGAGTAAGTTCAGGAGAAAGTTCATCATCTGTAATTACATATTTTTCAGTCTGAGTTCTGTTTTGTGTGCCTGACTGGACAGAAGGAAGGGCAGATGCCTGGGCTGCAGAAAAAATCTCATGGGCTTTACCAAAGTGTTTTTCAGTAAGTGCAAGGGCAGAACTGTCTGTAATATTTCCGCTTATGTAAAGGGAAGAACGCTGTGGAACATAATAGAGATTTTGAATTTCGTTTAGTTCTGTACGGATTTCGGATATAGTTTTCTGATTAAAAACAGCAGGGTTTACACCGCTTTCACATTGCCATGGATTTTCCGGGAATACTCTGGAATCAATGGCTCCGTTTATAAGACCTGCAGGGGAAGCCGAAAAATCAGAATAAGATGTACGGAGAAGAGATAATTCTTCCTGTAATTTTTTGTCTGAAACTGAAAGACTTTTAAAATTATCTGCCAGTTCCATAAGGGCCCGTTCAACCTGGGCTGGAGCTACTGTTTTTTCAGTTTTTACAACATCCGGTGTAATTTCCAGTCCCCGAAGACGGGCATAAAGAGTAAACAGACCTGCGTTTTTATGGTTCTGATATGAAGTACCTGCATCAATATTTAATTCCATGCGAACGGCTGCAGTTGTTGTGTCCTGAAGAAAGTAGAGTGTAAGTCCGTTTTCAAGTGTAAAAATGCGGATATGGCTTCTGTTAAAGGCAAAAAGAGAGAAAGAACAGAAGAATACAGTTAAAAAAATAATAAATCGCTTCATATTATGGAGAATTATATTCAATAAAGCTTATCGTTTCTATCGGAGGCATTGCAGGGCAAACGCATTATAACTGATTTTGTATTGAAAAATGGCGCAAAGGAGT
>JAEDIW010000071.1 GCA_016296655.1 Treponema sp.
GTATCTTTTGATGGTGTTAGTTACAAATCTTATGATGTAGAAAATGCAAAAAAATAGAATTTTGTTTACTTCGGATGATTGTTCAGATTTAACAAAAATCAGTATAAATGGAAAGTTGAAAAGTCTTGGCGTAGAGTCTATTGATGTAGAAAAGACAATAGATTTATCCGAAAAAATCGAATTTGATGTGTCATTAAATGACGGAATCGAGTTCTTTTCTAAAGTTGAATGCTTTAAAGATGGTGATTACTATAAACTCAGGTTCTACCCATCTGAAAACTGGAACAAGTTGTTTCAATACCATGCTGGATGACTAGAACAGGAATGAACTATTGTCCATTTTATGCCTTTTATAAAGGTAAAAATGTTACTTCATCGTCGGCTTCAACGGGTTCTTTTAACTTTTTGCCATCAATGTCATCTGGTGCAAGAACATCGCTTGAACTTGGAATTAGTGGCTATTCTTTTTCAGAGGAAGAAAATCCATTGTATAAATGGTATACCAGTAGGCGATGAGGTAGAACTACGTTGGAATTCACAAGACATGGGGCAAACTGGCAAATACAAAGATGTTCTTATTGCTACCCAGAAAATAAAGATTTCATAAAATTACAAGACTTCTTAACATAAAAGTTTGGAAGTCTTTTTTATAGCCAGAGACTAATTATGTATGGTTAAAATAACACAAGAAGACTTTATTGAAATTCATAAAGGTTACCTTCTTCAAGAATCTAACCCAATCTTAATTGCACGTAAAATGAATAGCATAGGTGTCAATGCAATCACAAATAAAGCAATAGATGATTTACTGAATATTACTATCCGACTAGAAGTGCAAAATAATACATTACCAATAGGGAATGGCAAATTATTAGACCTGACAGACGCCGCTGCTTGCAGAGATTTCTTCAAGCAAATAGTGGCAAATGTTGATTTAGAAGATGCTAACCTGGATGTTGCACAAAAAATAAAAGTTGTAATAAATGAAGTCTATAAAGGAGTTGGAAACGTACCATTCCCAGAAGCAACTCCTGATAACTAAACATGTTTAATGCGTTTTCTCATACTCAGCAAAAAATTCTTTTATTTCATCTTCATTTTCAAGAACATGAATGTTTTCTGATTCGATAAACTTATTCAATTCAGAATCACCTTCATAATCAATCATACTTCTATAAACGGCTGTCCATCTATGACTCTCAAGATAACTTTTCAGTTCATTTAATAGATGCAATGGGTATTTGTCGCCTTTTGTAGGTTCATAAACGCCTTTATTAATTTCCTCTACAGAAAGGTTTGATTCATTCCAGAAAATGACAAAATTTCGTTCTTGTGATGTAGGTGCTCCAACTGTAAAATAGTATTTTCTATCCATACCGAACCTCCTTACCTCAAAGCATCTGAAAATTAAACTACCTAAACGATTTGCCATAACAATTTATTTTAAGTGTGTCAAGGAATAATTCCGACAGGGGTTCCGAAAACTGAAAACCCAAAATTCTGTTAAAATTCAGGAATAATTCTTCCACATCCGTAAAATGTTTTCTTCCAGTAATTTTCGTCCAGACCGCTGATAATTACACCAGTTCTAGGTCCGGCACTTGCAGCATTCAAAAACAAATTCTGTTTTCCAAAATCATTTCCAGACGGATTTTTGCCAAGATAAATGCCGACATGCGTTATTCGGGTATCTGAATCACCTTTGAAAAAAATCAAGTCGCCGGGCTGAGCCTGACTCAATGAAACAGGCGATGTTTTATTATAAATATCCTGTGCATTTCCCTGCAAATCAATATCAAGACTCTTTTTAGCCGTGTACGTTATCAATCCAGAACAGTCAAAACCTGGAACAGGAGTTTTTCCGCCCCAAACATAGCGTGTGCCTCTATAATCCAGTCCGCAATTTATAAAATTTTCCCTCATAAAAATTAAAGAATCAATTTTTTCTTCACTGCTTTTTACAGAATCTTTTTCCTCATTGTCGTTTTGAATTTTATCTGATTTTTTTTCAGTCTTATTTTCTTTCAAAGGTTCTGATTTTTTTTCAGCCTTATTTTCTTTCAAAGGTTCTGATTTTTTTCCCGCTGAAGAATCAGATTCAGGCTTAGCCTTAAGCCCTGATTTATTTTTTTCCAACTGAGCACGCTGCTTGTCTTTCTTTGCTAAAACATTCTTTTTTGCAGAATCGATTTTATTCTGCTCTTTTTCAAGTTTCTTTAAAATTTCAAGCTTTTTCCGCTTCACATCTTCAAAAAATTTTTCATTTTCGCTTTGAAGTTCCTTTTTTGAAGGCTCAACCTTTATATTCAAAAAATCTCCGTCTACAATTTTCTGACTCGCAAAAATATCAGTATCATCCCCATTAGTTTTGCTGTCAGCAAAAAGTAAAAAAGAAGAAACAAAAACAAAAAAAACTAAAAATATCGTTCGTTTTGGAAAAAAAAACATAGCAACCTGCCAAAAATTAAAAAAAAACAAAAAAAATCACTTAAATCAAGTTGCTTTACTATTCAAAGCTCCTGATTCAAGTGATTTTAAGTATCTTAGAGATTACTCAAGAGCAGCATCTGCAGATTCTGTAACAGAAGAATCATTTGAAGTAATCATCATATTCTGAAGTTGCAAAGAAAGAGTTTCTTTCAAAGCTTTTCCTTCATCAGTATTGTCTTCAATACTGCTCATAGCATTCTGAATCTGAATGTCATAAAGTTTTTTTGACATTCCCCAAACTGCATAATATTCATAATAAGGAACAGAATCTTTTGTCTGAACCTGCTTCAGAATCCAATAAGAAGCAATCTTTTCAAGTCCATTCAACTCAACAGCAGAAACAGCCTGCTTGTACATATTCAGCTTCCTATCCACAGCGGTTGGATCACTTGTAACACCAAGCTGGCCTGAAGCACCACTCATAGCTGCAGAAACAGCCTTTCCAACAATTCTCTGCATTTCATCACCAACTTGAACTTCTACGTCAACCAAATCTGCCCACTGCCTTGTAAATTCAAAATTGTCACCACGTGCAATTACAACAAATGGTTTTTTATCAGAAATTCCTGGCATAACTGAAGAAAGATATTCTGCAGAATAATTTCCATCTGCCAGAGCAACAACCCACTGAGGAATTTCAGAACCAAAAGAAGCCCCCTGATAGTCAATAATGTCTACTTTAGGCATATTAACTCTAGAAGCCTTACCTTTAATTCCAGAGCCAGATACTTCTTTTGTAGTTCCACAACTGCTGAACAAAACAGCAACAACTGCAGCAAAAACAAGAATTGTCTTTTTCATAATTTACTTCTCCTATCGTTTGAACAAAGAGTTCAATTTCAATCATAATATCGCAAAAGCGAATTAAATTATAACACAAACTCCTAAAAGTACATATCTTTTAAGAATTCTAATTATGCATAAATCAGCATGAAACTAAAGCCAAAGAGAACCGACAAACAGGTCTATTTAAAAGACAAGTTATTCATATAAGAATCAAAATTCTTACTGAATTCAGTTCCAATTTTCTTTTCAAGAACCCTGAAAGTTCTGTTTACAGCATCCGCTTCTGCTGGAGCGCCTTCCCTACCCTTTAAATTTATCGCAAACAGGGAATTTTTTCCAGAAAAATCAGAAAAATCCAAGTCTAAACTGTAAACACAGTAAACAAGTTTCCCCTTCTTTGTAATATCAGATGAATACCTGCCTTCAATTCCATATTTTTCCTTTTTAGAAGCGGAAGTTTTAAATCCGTATTTTGAAAAAATATCCTGAAAAGACGACTTTATTTTATTGTTAGAATCATCTTTAATATTGATAGAAATTGTTATGCCTTCTGCAAACTTTTTCTGTGCAGCCTGCATACTTTTCAAAGAAACAGCCTGACTGCTGGCAGCAGAACCTTTATCAAAATCAATTATTGTAAGATTTTTCAAAAGCCTGTCATTTTCCGTTGCAATTTCCAGTGCAAAGCATATTTCACTGTACCCAAAAAAAGTATGAGGCATTTTCTCAGATTCAGCCACAGCTTTCCGGACGGCAACATCATTTTTCTTTATAAGATTTTCATAGATGACTGAAGTTTTTTCTTTATTAAGAATTGCAACCGCATACCATTTTTTTTCAGGTGAATTATAAAAATATTCTGCAATTTCAATTCCAATCAGATTTTCAGCTTCTATCTGACTTGTAATATTCTGCTGCAGGTTTCCAGAAGAAGAAAAAGCTATCTGCCCGTCAGAAAGAGCCTGCTCCATTTTTTTTGAAGCGACATTATTTGATTTTACAGTCTGCCCAAAAACCGATGAAAGATTTTTTACAGCCTCAAGTTCTGCAACTTCCCGACTTTCTCCGCTGCCAGTTCCATTAAAGTATAAATTTGAAGGATAGACACTAGACGGAACTGTTATCCATTCTGGCATTTTTGCCTTTGCACAAAAAGCCATGCATGCAGAGAAAATAGTAAAAACAGCAAGAATGTTCTTTCTCATAACAATCCTTTTTATCTTTTGCTAAAATTTAACAGAAGATTTCTTTATATACTTTCTGATGTCATTATTCTGGTCAGACCAGATGATTTTATTTGTTTCCAAATCAATCAACTGCATGTCAACCTGATAGGTTCTAACCTGCTGTTTGCCATCAGAATCTACAATTGTAGTAACTGTTCCCTGAAGCATAAAATCTGCAGCAAGCTCATTACCAATTGACTTTGCAGTTTCGTATGCATTTTCAGCCTGATCGTATTTTTCGGCTCGCAGTTCCTCACGCTGTTTTGAATCTGCTACAAATTCCAAAGTTCCGTCATTGATGATTACATTCTGAAATCTTTTTGACAGAATGGATGTATCAATATGCTCAGAACTTTTGTTCCTGATTGTACCAAGAATTACGACTGGAGTTCGCCCAATTGTGTTTTTAAAATTTGCAACACGCTTTGATTTTATACAAGAATCAATCAATGTTGTACAAACCTGATTCACATCATTGTCGTTCCAATAGCCACTTAAATCCTTTACACTTTCATTAGCCTCATATCTTGTTACAGATGTTGTGCCACAAGAAAGTAAAAACAAAGATGCTGCAAACAACAAGTTCGCCAATAAGAGTTTTGTTTTCATATTTTCTCCTATAAAAAGTCAATGAGGATGCATCAACTTTCGTTTAACCTTTTTATCCTTTCGCAAAAAGACGAAAAGCACAGTTTATAAAAACTTAATCTTACAACCCTATTCAAAATTATATATCTCTTTTATAAAAAGACAAGAGCTTTGAATTTTCCATACTTTTTTTTCAGAGCAGTATGCCTACTAGAAACATACTACTCTGCTGATTTTAACAGATTTTTAAAACTTTGTGTTTAAATTTTTCAAAATTTTCTTCTGGTCATATCTTGTTTTGCAAGGCAGGCAACAGGTATATACAGGCACAAAAATGACTATTTCCTCAAATACCGTGCAGTTATTGTCTGTGAACTTTCCAGCATCTGCTTTGGAGTTCCTTCAAAAACAATCTGCCCGCCTTTTGTTCCTCCATCAGGTCCTACATCAATTATCCAGTCTGCAAGCTTCATTACATCCACATTGTGTTCAATTACAATCACCGTGTTTCCACGCTCAACAATTGACTCAAGAATTTTCATGACCTTTTGAATATCAGCTGAATGAAGACCAGTCGTAGGTTCATCCAAAATATAAATATTTCCCTTGTTTCTAATATTTTGCGCTAATTTGACACGCTGACGTTCACCGCCAGAAAAAGTAGAAAGTGGCTGCCCAAGTGAAATATAAGGAAGTCCAACTTCCATCAAAGCTTCCAGCATCTCTGAAATTTTTTTACTTCCAGCGAAAAACGGTAAAGCTTCTTCAACACTCATTTCAAGGACATCAACAATAGACTTTCCTTTTAACTTGTAGCGCAATGATTCTTCGCTATATCTTTTTCCACCACAATGTTCACAAACAATCGTAACAGGCTCCATAAAAATAAGTTCCGTGGTGATTGCCCCACGCCCTTTACAATATGGACATGCCCCCTTAGCATTAAAGGAAAAAAGACTTGCATCTATTTTTTGTTCATTCGAGTACAAAGCCTCTCCGTTTTCGGCAACATATCTGGAATCTTTTGCAAAAATCTTTCTTATCTCATCAAAAAAACCTAAAAAAGTGCAGACTGTAGATCGACCTGTAGCAGTAATAGCACTTTGATCAACCAAAACAACCTGATTTTTATATTGTTTTGCAAAAACATCACGAATCAGCGTAGATTTTCCACTGCCTGCCACTCCTGTAACAACTGTCAAAATGCCCAAAGGAATATCAACATTGACATTTTTTAGATTGTGGAGACTTGCTCCCTGAATTTTCAAAAATCCATTTGCCATGCGGACATTTTCTTTAACTTCAATGCGGCCTGACAATGCAATGCCAGTTTTTGTTCCGCTTTTCAGCAAATCAGCATAACTTCCCTGAAAAAGAACCTGTCCGCCATTTTTTCCAGCTAACGGCCCAATATCTATAACTTCATCGGCTATACTTATAATATCCTTATCATGTTCAACAACTAAAACCGTATTTCCCTTGTCACGCAAATTCTTTAAAAGCCTGGACATTCGATGTACATCACGAGGGTGCATTCCTGTACTTGGCTCATCAAAAATATAAATCAAACCACACAGGGAACTGCCCATATAGCGTACAAGTTTCAACCGCTGAGCTTCTCCGCCTGAAAGAGTAGCACTTTCACGGTTCATAAAAAGATATGGCAGTCCAATATCAATCATCCTATCCAAAGAAGCTTTCAACTGCTCTACAACCGACAAAGCCCTGTCATCATTAACCTTTTCAAGTTCCGCACGCAAAGCAGAAAATTCCATCTGACTCATTTCGTAAATATTTAAGCCGTTTATTTTACAGGAAAGGATTCTGTCATTAAGCCGCTTACCCTTACAGTCAGGGCATTCCCGCTCATACAAAAATCTGCTGATTTTCTTTAAGGTATTGTCTGTCTGTTCCTGCGCATCTTTCATCAAAACAAGCCTTTTAAACTGATTGTAAACACCCTCAAGTTTTTTATCGAGCCGTTCACCATCTTTTTTCCGGCTTCCGTACAACAGAATATTCTGTTCTTCTTCTGAAAGCTCTTTCCAAGGGACATCGCACCTAAAATATTCAGGACGTCTGTAAACTTTCCAATAGTAGTTTCCTTTTCCAAAAGCTGGCAAATTGAAACATCCCTGGTCATAAGTTTTTTCAGCATCAATCAGATTATTCATGTCAAAATCCAAAATCTTTCCAAGACCAGCACAAGACAGGCACATTCCGTTTGGATTGTTGAAAGAAAAATACGAAGCAGGTCCAACAGGAGGTTCGCCAATTCTCGAAAAAAGTAACCTTAAAAGTGAATACATATCAGTAATCGTCCCAACTGTAGATCTTGCATTTCCTCCAAGCCTGCTTTGATCAATAATGACAGAAGGGTTCAAATTATCTATAAATTCAACATTAGGTTTTTCATATTTTGGAAGTCTGCCTCTTACCCATGCACTGTAAGTTTCATTCATCTGCCTCTGACTTTCAGCAGCTAATGTTTCAAAAACAATACTCGACTTTCCAGAACCTGAAACACCAGTAAAAACGACTATCTTATTTTTTGGAATTTCAAGTGAAATATTCTTCAAATTGTTCTGTTTCAATCCTCTGATAATAATTTTAGAACTGTTCATAAATTTCTCCATAAGGATGGGCAGCAAGCATTTATCTCCCCACCAAAATCTACATAATCAAAGCATATTCTATAACAGGAAAAAACAAACAACTTCTGAATTTGTGCTATAAACAACCTCTCTAAATCAGTTTCCTCATTACAACTTCCTCTGGGTGTGCCCCTGCGCTTCCGCTTCGGGTCGGGCGTTCCAGGGTTCCGCTTCCGCTCCAGCCTCCTCGCTGCGCAACCTTCGCAGCACAGCTACTCTAACACGCACTCAAAACATTTCTGGAATGTTTTACCGGCTTTAACCCTATGCTCCGCTGCGGTGGCCGCTTCGCGCCCTTCCATGCCCTCACACATTCCCCATCCATTCCATAAAGCCGAGCACAGCTCATGAGTCAAAATAGAAATTATTTCCAGTACCCTGTGAATAGCAGCCAGAAGACAGAAAAAAAACTGCCATCTAAAAAAATTACAGGCTGGACTACGCAAAAAAAGAAACAATAAAAACAGCTGGAAGAAACATTAAAGGAGAGAAGTTTAAAATAAAAAAAAGCCCGGCAGCTACCTACTTTCCCGCTAA
>JAEDIW010000030.1 GCA_016296655.1 Treponema sp.
TATTACAAAATTCTGTATTTGACATTGCAAAATATTTATTTTATTCTTAAGGATAATGTTTGTTTCTATTGTTTTGGATCCTGGTAGTATGGATTCTGCAAAAGCTCTTGCCAGACTGTTGCAGCAGTATGGATTTAGCAAAGCTCAGCGGGCCTGCTGGGAAAGTTCTCAAATCAGTGAAGATGTTTTTGCAAAACTAAAAGTGGATGTTGACAGAGTTACTGATTTTTATGATTCAATCCGCATTTATCAGTTTCCGTTGCAGGGAATGTTTGCAATTACTGAATTAAAGCAGAAAAAATGGCGGCGCTGCCTGATAAAACCCTGACGTTCAAAGTGTAATCAGGCGCTTTTTGCCAATAGTTTTTTTATTTTGTTTATAAGGAATTTGCCATGTTAGAAGAATTAAAAATGCCGATAGCTTCTTTAAAAGAAGATATTATGAATGTTTGGGGGCGTCTTTGACCCTGATTCAATTGATCAGAAAATAAAGGAAAAAGAGTCGCTGACAACTGCACCAGGTTTCTGGGATGATCAGCAGAAAGCTCAGCGTGTGATGAATGATATTAAGCTTTTGAAAGGTCGTGTTGAACCATGGCGTAAACTTATTGCTGATGTAAGCGATATGGAAGCCATGTATGAACTTGGCGAAGAAACAGGTGATGACTCTGTCGAAGCTGAATTGAAGGAAATGTATGATTCTGCAAAGGTTGAATTTGAAAAGCAGAGCATACTGAATCTTTTGTCAGGTGAAGTTGACAAGAATTGTGCCTTTCTTACAATTCATTCTGGTGCCGGCGGTACTGAAGCTGAGGACTGGGCTTATATGCTCAGCCGTATGTACATCCGTTGGGCAGAGCGGCATGGCTATAAAATGGAAACTGTCGACATGCTTGAAGCTGAAGGTGGCATAAAGTCCATTACAATTCAGATAAACGGCGACTATGCCTACGGCTATTTGAAAGGCGAAGCTGGAATTCATCGTTTGGTACGTATAAGTCCTTTTGATGCAAATGCGCGCAGACATACATCCTTTGCATCAGTTTTCGTTTTTCCAGTTCTTGATGATTCTATAGAAGTTGACATTCGTCCTGAAGATTTAAGGGTTGATACTTACCGTGCAGGCGGAAAAGGCGGACAGCATGTAAACAAAACTGATTCTGCTGTACGTTTTACTCATTTACCGACTGGAATTGTTGTTGCATGTCAGAGTGAACGCAGCCAGATTATGAACCGTCAGACGGCCATGAGTATCCTTAAGTCAAAACTCTATGAATATTATCGCGAAAAAAAGGAAAAGGAAAATTCAAAATATGGAGCTGAAAAAAAAGACATTTCCTGGGGCAACCAGATACGTTCTTACGTTTTTCAGCCTTATACAATGGTAAAAGACCATCGGACTAAGTGTGAATCTGGAAACATTCAGGCTGTAATGGATGGCGATATTGACCTTTTTATAAATTCGTTCCTGAATGCGCAGTGGAAAGGGCTTCCAATGGGCGATGATTCGGATGATGACGATTTGAACTGAGATATGAGCTGGCGGAAAAAATTTATTTTTGCTGTAAGTTTTTTGTTTTCAGTTTTTTACGGTGTACAGGCTTCTGATTCTGTAAAAGAAAACTCATGGGTTCTTGCTGCAATGCCTTTTTCATTTGATAAGTCTGACTTTGGAAGTGAAGATTTTGCCTCTGTTGCAGAAAGCATTCCACGTCTGGTTCTTGAGCAGATTTCTTCAGATGCACAAAGGCTTACCGCTGAACGTGAAATCCTTAACCGCCAGCTGAATGAATTGAAAAAAGAAAGGCTTTCTCTGTTTCTTGAATTATCCAAGGCTGTAAAAGTTCGTGATGCAATTGCTCTTGAAAATTTGTCTGAAAAGGCGTTAAAAAAAAATTTGAAAGCACAGCAGGAAAAAATTGACGAGCTGCATAAAAAAATTTCTGATAATCTTCTGGATAATGCTGGAAAAACTCTTGAAAAAGAAGAAGATAAAAATTCTGACGGCTTTTTTTCTTTTTTCAAGGGTAGGGAAGAAGTTTCTGCTGTCGTTCCTGAAAAAATTCAGCTTTATAAAAATGATTTTTCTGTACTTTTTACACCAGCTTCTAATTCCTCAGAGGGAGAAAGATTTGCAAATTCCTATAAATTCGAAAATTCTGTGAATTCTGCTGGCATAAATGGTCTGATAAAGGGGAGCATAACTTCTTACGGAGATTATGCTGCTGTTACTGCTGAACTTTATTCATTTCCGGGAGGTGCGCTGGAAGGAACGGTAACAGAAGTGGGGCTTCTGTCAAATCCTCTTCAACTTTCCAGAAATCTGGCACGCTCCCTCATGCCGTATGTAAGTAATAATCCTCCTGTAAGGCTTGAATTTGAATTTGAGCCAGAGTCGGTGAATGAACTGATTTCTGTGAATTTTGACGGCATAATTTTTTCGCAAAAACCTGATTTTCTGATTGTTGAGCGGGGAATTCATGAGTTTGCATTTGAGGCGGAGGGATTTAAGAGGGTAAGTTTTACTTATTCTTTTACGGAGCGTGATTCTTATTTGGTAAAAATAAAGATGGAGCAGACAAATCCTGAAAAAATGAAAGTCAGAATGCAAAACCCTGTTTCAGGAATCTTTTCAACGTATGCAATTGAGTCTGCTGAAATTTCACCTTGTTCAGATACGGCTGAAATTTTGATTGACGGCAAGCCGGTTATTGCGCAGTTTGTTTCCAGTGAAGGAAATTCAACTTTTTTCTATATTCCGCAGAAGTTTCAGAACACTAATGCTACGGTAACAGCATCTGCATTGAATTTTGATGTAAGCAAAAACATTGAAAAACGGCGCCGCAGAATGTATACTGCATATACTGCCTTGATTCTTTCACTGCCGTTTTCGTTCTATTATTATGGAAACTATATAAATAGGCTTAACGGCAACGCGAATGGAATTATACCGCCGGAAGATGTAAATAAATGGAGAAGCAAGGCTTTGGTTTCTGTAGGAATTTCGGTTTCGCTTGGTGCTGTTTTTGGCTATGAACTGGTAAGGTATCTGCATTCTGCCAATGATGCATTGCCTGAAAATGTAAAACCTGAAAAGCCTGCCAAAAAAAATCGTACAAAAAAATGATGCGGAAAAGTGACTGCGTTGCAGGCTTTCAGCGTTGTCTGTATTTTATAGAAAAAATATGCTTTCATGCATTTTAGGAAAATTATGGCTAAACTTTCTTTTGCACAAAAAATAAAATCTCTTTTTTCGTCCCACACATCAATCAGCAGCGAATTTTTTGAAGATTTAACTGATGCTTTGATTGAAGGTGATGTAGGTGTAAAAACATCTTTTGAATTGACTGAAAAACTTGAGGCAATCTGCCGTGAAGAAAAAATTTCTGAGCAGGAAAAAATCATTGAACGCCTGTCAATAATGCTTGCAGAGTATGTAAAATCTGTGGAGTTAAAGCCTGAGCCTGGAAAAACAAATATATGGATGCTTTTGGGGGTTAACGGAGTAGGCAAAACAACCTCTGCTGCAAAAATCGCAGCGTTTTTTGACGGGAAAGATGAAAATTTTGCAGGGGACTCAAAAGGCATAATTCTTGCGGCTGCCGATACTTTCAGGGCTGCTGCGATTGATCAGCTTATGATGCATGGAAAAAATCTGGACATCCGTGTTGTTCATCATCAGAACGGCTCTGACCCTAGTGCAGTTGTTTTTGATGCTGCATCTGCTGCAAAAGCTCAAGGTGGCGGTCTTGTAATCACCGATACTGCCGGACGTCTGCATAATAAAGACAATCTTGTCCGAGAGCTTCAGAAAATTGACAGAATTGCCTCTTCAAAAGCTGATTCTGGCTGTTACAAAAAAATTCTTGTAGTTGATGCAACTACTGGTCAGAATGCTTTAAGGCAGGCGGAAGTTTTTAACGAAGCTGTTAAGCTGGATGCAATTGTTCTTACAAAATACGATTCAACTGCAAAAGGCGGAGTTGCCGTTTCCATAGGAAAGGAGCTTGGCCTTCCTGTAGCTTTTGTCTGTACAGGAGAAAAATATAAGGATATTTCGCTGTTTGATGTACAGGAGTATGTACATTCTTTTTTAGGAGAATAGCAGTTGAATTCAGATTTTTCAAAAATTGTTTTTGCAGTGATGATTTTTGCCATGCATTTTTGTGGCTTCTGCATTGCTGCACTGGAAAATACTTTTCAGGTAGTTCAACCAGTTCTGAATGGGCAGTCTGAAATGACACAAGCTGAAAAATCTGAAAAAAATCAGGCATCTGAATCTGGTGAAAAAGTTTTGCCGGAAAAGACTTCGATTCATGCAGAAAAATCTGATGCTTCTGTATCAGAAAAAAGTCTGAAAAATTCTTATGGAAATTTTGTGTATTCTGACAGTCAGGGTGCATTGAGAAAATTTTCTACTGATGAATACGGTTTTTTTATGGTGAATTCGTCTGAAGAGGGAACTTTTTTTGAAGATTCGTATGAAGGAAAAACTGTACGCAGAATTTACGATGCTTCCAGGAATCTTGTCAGCAAGGAATGGTGGTCAATCGGAAAAAGCTATGCAGAGTCAAAACTTGAAAAAAAAGAAGATTTTTTTTACGCTCCGGGCGGAAAAAGGCCTGTGCGTAGTCTGAATAAAAATTTTTTGGATAATACAACTGTTGAAACTTTGTTTGGTGAAAACGGTAAAAAAATCTTTCAGAAAAAAACGTTTGATTCTGAGAAAATTGCCAGCATGAAGACTAAGGCTACCGGCAAGGACAAAACTGTTCTTGAAGAAACTTGGATCTGGAAATATGATTATGCAGACCGTTTAATTGAATATGAAAAAATCAGTACTCTGGCTTCTGAAAAAAAAATTGCACAAAAAAAAGTTTTTTCGTATGATTCAGGGGGAGAAGAGCCTGATTTTCAGTATTATGAAAACGGTGTAATCCGCGTAAAACGCATTTATTCAGGTTTGGAAGAGTATGTTGAAACTGCTTTTTTTGACAAAGGTTTTTCTGTTGAAACTTTATACCGACAGGGAAAAAAAATAGAAGCCTTGCAGAAATTAAACGGTCGGCTTCAAAATAAGGTTGTTTATGAAAAATAATGATTTTTTCTGGGTTCTTTTTGTTTCCAGAAGATTTGCAAATATTGACAGAAACGGTAGATCGGCTGTTACAACTCATTTGGCTTCTCTTGGAATATGCATTGGAGTAATGGCTCTTGTAGTTGTAATTAGCGTAATGAACGGTTTTCAAATGAGTTTTATTGATGCCATAATGGAAGTAAGTTCCTATCATGTCAGGGTGTCAGAATCTTCGGCTGAAAAGCAGGTGCAGTTTGAAAACTTTTGCCAGGAAAATCCTATGGTGCAGGCATGCGTTCCGTTTTACGAAGCTCAAAGCCTCATGGTCGGAAGCAAATCAAAAGAATCGGCTGCTCTTGTAAGGGCTTTGCCAGAAAATGTGCTTCAGCTGGATTCTGGTTTCAGAAGTCAAATTGAAGTGGTTCGCGGCGAATTTGACCTTTCTTCAAAAAACGGAAATGACTCGATTGTACTTGGTTCTACTCTGGCAGATATGCTTAGGGTGAAGGTCGGCTATAAAGTAAATCTTCTTGCACTTTCTGGCGGAAATGATGTTGCCCTCCTTTCTGACAGACGGGTTTTTACTGTTAGAGGAATAATTCATACCGGTTATGCAGAAATAAATTCTTCCTATGCATTTATCAGCCTTGAAGCCGGTCAGAAATATTTTGGTTCATCCTTAAAAAAACAGTATGGTATAAAATTAAGGGAAAATTCTATGGACGGGCGTTTTCTGGCAAAATTAAAGGCTTCTTTTCCAGAGATTTCAGGTGAGAGCTGGAAAAGTTTTAACCGTTCATTTTTTGGAGCCCTTAGAGTTGAAAAAAATATGCTCATGTTATTTGTTTTTTTGATTTTTGTTGTTGTCTGCATAAATATTTTCAATGGCATGAGGCGGATTGTTTTTGAACGTCGAAACGAAATTTCCATTCTGTCTGCACTTGGCGGAAAAAACAGAATGATTCAGGCGATTTTCATTTTCCGTGGATTTTTAACAGGAATTTACGGGGCTGTCCCAGGACTGATTCTGGGTTTGTTTTTGAGCGTAAATATAGGCTGGATTTTTCGCAGTTTTTCTTCGCTTTCTTTTGGGATTTCGTATTTCTTTGCAATGCTTTTTAATCCTTCTTCCGCAGCCTATTTGCATGAAAACCCAATGTTCAGGATTTATGCAAAACTGCCTGCCAGAATCGTTTTGCATGAAATTCTTATAATTACAATGTTCGGCATTTGTTCTTCACTTGTTGCTTCCTGGCTTGCAAGCAGAGGAATTTTAAAATTGAAAGCACAGGAGGTTTTGCGCGATGAGTGACATCATTTCCATAAAAGGTTTGGAAAAAACTTATGTTACATCTGGAGAGCAGCTTACTATTCTAAAAAATCTTGACTGGAATTTGCCTTCTGGTGTAAAGGCTGTCATTACAGGAGCCAGCGGTTCTGGAAAAAGTACTTTTTTAAATATCTTGTCTGGCATTGACAGTGCAACAGGCGGTTCTATCCATGTAGGCCCCTATCGTATTTCTGAAATGGATGAAGATTGTCTGGCAGAATATCGTTCTTCATTCCTTGGCTTGATTTTTCAGTTTCATTATCTGCTCAAAGATTTTACGGCTCTGGAAAATGTTTTTATGCCTGCCCTTATGGCTGGAGTTCCTCTAAAGAAAGCAGAAGAAAAGGCTCGTATGCTTTTAAATGATGTAGGCCTGTCTCACAGGGAAAATCATCTGCCTTCTGAACTTTCTGGAGGAGAAAGGCAGAGAGTTGCAGTTGCACGAGCTTTGGTAAATGACCCTGAACTTGTGCTTGCAGACGAACCTACAGGCAATCTTGACCCTGCCAATGCAGCCATGATAGGTCAGCTGCTGTTTTCCATTGTTGAACGATACAAAAAAACTTTGGTTCTGGTAACTCACGATATAAGGCTTTCTACTTTAGGTGATGAAAATTTTACGGTTCAGGACGGCAAACTTGAAAAATGCTGATGGAAAATTGATATGACTTTAAAATCTTCCCTTTTATTTGCAAAGCGGCTTGTTTTTCCGCGCATGGAAAAGAAAAGTTCTGCCAGAAGAAGCCTTTTGGGTGCCTTGCTGTGCATAGGAATCAGTCTTGTTCCTTTAGTTGTTGTGATAAGTGTTTCTAATGGAATGATTGAGGGAATTACCCAGAGGATTATAGGACTTTCTTCTTCACATCTGCAGGTTAATGTTTACAATTCTGACAGTTTTAATGTTTCAAATCACTATCTTGCAGAGCTTTCTGAAAAACTTGAATCTGTAGACGGCATAGTTTCTGCTTATCCTGAAATTCAGGGAATGGCTTTAGCCTCTTCTTCTGTGGGGAGGTGCGGAGCTGCTGTGCGTGCAGTACCTGCTGACCTTTTTGAGAAAAATCATTCTTATGCTTCACTGTTTTCAGTATTGCAGGGAAGTGTAGATTTATCTGCAGAAAAAAATACGGCTATAATTGGTCAGAAGATTGCCGCAGATTTGAATTTAAATGCAGGCAGTAAATTCCGGCTGATTACCGCAGCTGTAAAAAACGGCAGAATAATTCCAAAGGTTACAACTTTTACTGTTTCTGGAATTGTTTCCTGCGGGTATCAGGAACTTGATGCTCTGTGGGTTTTTATTCCGATTGAAAAGGGATTTTCTATTTTGCCTCTGGAATCTTCTGTTGCCAGTGTAAAAGTTGAAACAGAAGATGCTTTTTCTGATAATCTGATTCCGCTTTCTCTAAAAATACAGCAGAAAGCAGGCTCAAATACTAGGGTTTACAGATGGTATGAGCTTCATGTTTCTGAATATGAAAATTTCGCGTCAACAAAAACTTTGCTGATGTTCATTATGCTTTTGATTGTGCTTGTTGCCTGTGTAAATATTTTTTCAGCACTTGTTATGCTTTCAATGGAGCGGCGCAGGGAAATTGCAATTTTAAAAAGCCTTGGCGCAGACAGTAAGGGCATAAGCTTTGCATTCCTGGTAACAGGCTTTTTAATCGGCTTTGGAGGGCTTGCCGGAGGCATTCCCATTGGGCTTGTATGTGCTGTAAATATCAACAGGATTTTATTTTTTATGGAAAAAGTGATAAACTTTGGAGCAGAATTTGTGTATCTTTTAGGAGGTGGACAGGAAGCTGGTTTTTCGCGGATAACTTTGCTTGATCCTTCTTTTTATCTGCAGTCAATTCCTGTTGCAATTCCTTTTTTTGAACTTATGCTTGTGGCTCTGTGTACCTTGCTGTTGACTTTGCTGGCATCGGTTTTACCGGCGATTCGTGCTGGAAGGGAAAAGCCTCTTGAAACTTTACGAAAAATTTAGGAGTTTTTTACTGCATGTTGTGTGATTGCTGTCATAAAAAAGAATCTGTAATGTTTTTGGAGCAAATCAGCTCTTCTGGAAAAATAAAATTGAATTTATGCATGGACTGTGCCGTAAAATACGGAATTTCATTAGACCCAAAAACCGTAGAAAAATCTGTAAATTCGCTTTTTTCTGATTTTTCAGAAAAATCCAGGGTAATGTCACAGGAAAGTTCAGAACTTTGTCCAGTATGCGCTCAGAGTTTGTACAACATCAAATATTCAGGACTGGCAGGTTGCCCTGAATGTTATGAAATTTTTGCCAGTCAGATAAGAGAACGCTTACAGAATAAAGGAATGACAGCCGCCTATACAGGCTCAATGCCAAGCCGTCTGCGCTCATTCCGTTCTCATTTGACAGACCGTATGGATTTGCAGGCAAAACTCGATGCTTCCGTAAAAGATGAAAATTACGAAAAAGCCGCCATGTACCGAGATTATTTAAGGGCATTGGAACGGCAATCTGTTTCTGACGGTTCTGATGTTTCTGACAATCCTATGGCAAGTTCTACAGGAGGAAGTAACGATGAATCAAAAAGCTGATGCTTCCTGCGAAAATTCATGGTTTTCTGCAGACGGTCGTGATTGCGATGTCGTAATTTCAACACGGGTTCGCCTTGCAAGAAACTTGGCAAGTTTTCCATTTCCTTCTCATTTTCATGGCGACGATGCAGAGCGCGTTCAGGCTTTGGTCTTTGATTCTTTTTCAAAATTTCCGTCCCCTGATTCATATCATGCAGTTTCTATAGAAAATATTGATTCCAGCGGTATAAAAGTTTTTGCTGAACGCGGATTTTTGGATAATCCTGTGGGAACTGGTTTTGTAATGGGAGCTTCAGATAATATTGCCTGCATGGTCAACAGTCAGGATCATGTACGTATAATTTCTTTTGTGCCTGGGCTGAATTGTCAGGAGGCTTTCCGCCAGTGTCAGTATCTGGATGCAAATCTGCAAGCATCACTTCAGTTTGCTGCATCCTACGATTTTGGATTTTTGACATCTGCCTTAAAGGATTGTGGCAGCGGAATGAAAATTTCGGTGAGGTTGCATTTGCCAGCATTATCATATTCTGGAAAAATGCCTGAAATAACGGAAATCCTTCAAAAAAAATCCCTTGCAGTTTCTGCATGCTTTGGAACCAGAAAAGATTCTTCTTTTTGCATTGGTTCTTATTACCAGATTTATACGACCTGTTCCTGTTCAGGTAGCGAACTGGATCAACTGGTCGGCATTGCTTCTGCTGTAATGCCTGTTGTAGAATCAGAAAGAAAACTGAATTCAGAATTTTCTGCAGATGTTCCTACTGTTATTCGGGATTCTGTTACACGCTCCTATGCTCTTGCAAAATTTTCAAGACTCATAACCTTTAGGGAGGCAATCGAGTTCATTTCAAATTTAAAATGGGGACTCAATCTAGGACTTCTTAACGGTATAGAACATAGCCAGCTTTGTGCACTTTTGTGCAGAATTCAGGAAGGTCATTTACAGTTTGTTTTGAAAAACAGTTCTTTTCATTTTGAACATGATGTTGAATCTGACTTAAAAATGAAAACTGACAGGCTTCGTGCTCTTATTCTGCAGGAAGCTATGGAAAATGTACGGTTTGTTGAAACTGCCTGAAAAACGAAAGAGTTGCAGGAGTTGTAGAATTATTTTTATCGGGAAAATCAATAAGGTTGGAGTTTTATGAAACAATTTTCACCTAGAGCACACAGGCTTATAACTGTTTTGGCACAGGAAGAAGGCCGTAAAAGCGGAAACGATCATCTTTTTCCAGAACACATTCTGCTGTCTTTGCTGAAAAGTGCAGACGGTTTGGGCTATAATCTTTTGCAGACTCTAAATGTAAATATACTAACTTTTCAGCTGGCGCTTGAGCAGAGTTTAACAGTTACAAATCCAGTTCATTCTTTTGGAGATTTGCCTATTTCCAGACGAGTTAATACGCTTTTTGAAGTTGCAGCGGTTGAATCAAACTCCATGAGTAATGAATATATCGGTACGGAACATTTGATTGTTGCTTCTGCGCGTGAAGAATCGAGTGTTGCAAGCTGTTTTTTTGAAAAGCAGGGAATAGATCTTGGGCAGCTGCGTACTGCATTGAAAGATGTTCAATCTCGTTTTGCTTCTTCTGCAGGTTCAAAAAATGGAGGAAACCCTGCAAATGTTTTCAAAAGCCTCTTTGCTGACAGCAAATTTAATTCCATGCCTTTTGCTGTTGTTTCAGGTAAACAGGCAGCTCAGTCATCGCAAGCCCCCAGACAAAAATCCTTTCTTGCAGAATTTAGCCGTGATTTGACAGCTTCCTGCAAAGAAGGAAAAATTGACCCGGTTGTTGGCCGTGAAGATGAAATTAATCGTGTAATTCAGATTTTATCACGCCGGACAAAAAATAATCCAATGCTTATAGGCGAACCAGGTGTTGGAAAAACAGCCATAGTTGAAGGACTTGCCCAAAAAATTGCTCAGGGAAATGTGCCTGGCAATCTTTTTAACAAACGGATTCTTTCTCTTGATCTTGCCGCAATGATTGCAGGTACAAAATACCGCGGCGAGTTTGAAGAGCGCATGAAAAGGATGATGAAAGAAATTCAGGAAAGCAAAAATATCATTCTTTTTGTAGATGAACTTCATACTGTTATCGGTGCAGGCGGGCCTGAAGGCAGCATGGATGCTTCAAATATGCTGAAACCTGCTTTAAGCCGTGGCGAACTTCAGATTATTGGTGCAACCACAATAAAAGAATACCGTAAATATGTAGAAAAAGATTCCGCTCTGGAACGTCGGTTTCAGGTGGTAAAAGTTGAAGAACCTTCTGATTCTGATACTGAAAAAATTCTGGAAGGAATTAAAAAGAAATACGAAGAATTTCACAATGTTATATATGATGAAAACGTGATTCCTGCAATCGTAAAATTTGCACACAGATATATACCTGAACGTTTTCTGCCTGATAAGGCAATTGATATTCTGGATGAAGCTGGCGCTGCAAAGAAAATTCAGGAAGAAAACCGGCCTGCAGAATTGATGGAACTTGAAGCCTGCATAGATCAGCTAGGTAAAGAAAAAACTCAGCTGGTTCAGGAACAGGATTACGAAAGAGCTGCCGTTGTCCGTGATAAGGTAAAGGATTTAAAGAAAAAACTGGAACTTTATACAGAATTGTGGAAAAGAAGCAGCGTTGAGCTCAAGCATGTTACTGAACAGGATATTTGCCGCATCATAAGCAGAATGACAGGAATCCCCGTTTCCCAGCTTGATCAGGCGGAAACTGCGAGAATTCTCAACATGGAAAAAGAACTTCATAAGGAAGTTATTGGTCAGGAAAATGCTATAAAAGTAATCAGCAGCGCAATACGCAGAAGTATGGCTGGGGTTTCTTCTGCAAAGCGTCCTATAGGTTCATTTGTTTTTCTAGGTCCTACAGGAGTGGGTAAAACCCAGCTTGCAAAAACCCTTTCAAAATTTCTCTTTGGTACGGAAGAAGCTCTGATTCGCATAGACATGTCTGATTTTATGGAAAAGCATACCGCTAGCCGTCTGGTTGGTGCCCCTCCAGGCTATGTCGGCTATGATGAAGGTGGAGTTCTTACTGAACAGGTTCGAAGGCATCCATATTCTGTTGTTCTTCTTGATGAAATCGAAAAGGCTCACCCTGATATTTTTAATCTGCTTCTGCAGCTCCTTGAAGAAGGCGAACTTAGTGATAATCTGGGCCACACTGTAAATTTCCGCAATACAGTAATCATTATGACAAGTAATGCCGGAGCTCGTGAAATTACAGGTGAAAACAAGGTCGGTTTTTCGTCATTGTCAGATAAATCTTTGTCTTATAATGAAATACAAAGTGGTGCGATGGCAGAGCTCAAAAAAATCATGAGTCCTGAACTTTTGAACCGTATTGATGATGTTGTAGTCTTTAACACTTTGAGCCGGCAGGAAGTTTCAGCCATACTGGACATTCAGATGTCTGAACTTCAGGAACGCCTTGCTTCAAAAGGTTTTTCCGTAAAATTAAATGAAAAAGCACGGGAATATATGATTGATAATGGTTATGATCCTGCAATGGGAGCCAGACCGATGCGTCGTCTGATTCAAAAGGAGTTGGAAGACAAGCTGTCTGTACTGATTCTTGAAGGCACAGGAAAAAAGGGCAGTTCAATTATTGTCGGCAGGGGAACTCAAGGACTTTCGCTCAGGTTTCAACAGACCCGGAAAAAAGTTGAAGTAATGGACGCAGGTTTAATTGGTAATTCAGAGAATGCTAATTAAAACAGCAGTTTGAATCTGAAATATGCAAAAATTCTACTTAAAATGAAGGTTAAAAATATGAAAAAAATAGTATTTTCTGATTTTGGTGCAAAATTAACAGGCAATTCTGGAATTTTACAGCTTATGGACGATTTGGGACAGCCTTTGCCAGAAAATATGCCGTCATATCAGTTGGGTGGCGGTAATCCTGCGCGCATTGCACAACTTGACAGCATGTATCGTGCTGAAATGGAAAAAATCATGGCTGACGGCGACAGTTTTGGTGATTTGATTGGCCGTTACGATGCACCTGCTGGTCGTGTTTCTTTTTGCCATGATGTTGCAGAATATCTTTCAAATAAATACGGCTGGGACATTGATGCGGAAAATATTGCCGTAACAAACGGAAGCCAGACGGCAATGTTTTATCTTTTTAACCTTTTTGCAGGCACTTCAACTGTAAACGGCAAAAAAGTCAAAAGAACGGTGGTTTTTCCGCTGGTTCCTGAATACATCGGTTATGCTGACCAGGGCATTGAACCTGACATGTTTGTTGGAATTCCTGCCGGTTTTCAGCGGTATGAAGATAATACTTTCAAATATCAGGTAAATTTTCCGCTCCTTGAAAAATATCTGGCTGAGCATGACAATGTTGGGGCTCTTTGCGTTACAAGGCCTACAAATCCTACAGGAAATGTCCTTACAGATGATGAAATCCGCCGCCTGTCAAATCTGGCTTTAAAATATGACATTCCTCTGATTGTTGATAATGCCTACGGTCTTCCATGGCCTGATATTATTTTTACGGACAATGCAGAGCCTTTTTTCGGTCCAAATGTAATTCTTTCCATGAGCCTTTCAAAAATCGGACTGCCTTCAATGCGAACAGGTATCATAATTGCCCCAAAAGAAATTGCAAAAGCTGTCGGAAATATAAATGCTATTGCTGCTTTGACAACAGCCAGTGCAGGCCAGCGTCTTGCTTCTAATTTGATAAAAAGCGGAACTCTTGTTGAATATGCCAGAAAATTTGTTCGCCCGTTTTATGAAAAAAAATCCATTCAGACACAGGCTTTTATCCACAAATATTTTTCAGGCACGGATTATGCAGTTCACAAAAGTGAAGGTGCAATTTTTCTTTGGCTTTTGTTGCCACAGCTTTCGATTACTACCCGACAAATGTATCATGAACTGAAAAAACGTGGCGTAATCGTTGTTCCAGGAGAATATTTCTTTTTTGGAAATGCAACAGACGGTTCTCTTCCAAAAGTTGAAGACCATCCACATTACACAAAATGCCTCAGAATCAATTATTCCCGCCCTGAAAATGAAGTTGAAGAAGGCATAAAGATAATTGCAGAAGTATACCGCCAGTTCCGGACAGAATAGGTCAGATGCTGGGGTGATTTTTTATATTTCGGGTCTCTTTTGCTGGATTCGGCAGGATTCCCAAACAAAAACTGGATTTTGAACTGGCAGTTGTAAAATAATGGCATTTAAAGTAATATGAATTTTATGAAAAGGCTTTCAAAAAATATTGTTTCAATCATTTCTGTTATGCTGGCTGTTTCCTGTATTTTTGCAGGCGGTAAAAAAGACAAAACTTCTTCAAAAAAGCAAAGTGAAGACTCTTCTGTCAATGTTGAAATTCCTGCTGATAAAAGTGACCTTATTCAGGATGTTTCTGAACAGTCAGAATCTTCCGAACCGATTTCAGAAAATACTGAACCTGCCTCTGTAAAAAATGCTTTTCGTACTGGGGCTGTAAGCGGAATTTGTGCGATGCCGTTTGTATATTTTTTTGACGGCACTTACGTAGCTGACGGTTCACCTGTAACACTTGAATCTGACAGTGTTGAAAATATCTGTGCTAAACTTCAGGAAGGTCAGTTGGAAGCAGGATTTATTCCTGCTGACAGAGCCGTTGAATTGTTAAAAAAATCAGACGAATCTCTGAAACTTCTTGCAGTCTGTTCAACTTTAAACCATTCAGTTCTGACATCATTACCAGAACTTCAATCTTTTGAAGACTTTGATTTTGAAGCCTTTAAGGGAAAAAAGATTTTTATTACAGAAAAGGATTCTGCAGCTGATTATGCATTCCGTTATATTTTAAAAGCACATGGACTTGAAGAAGGTGAAGGTCCTGATTTTGTTGAAATTGACTATACTGTTTCAAATGAACATGCTGTTCAGGCCATGCTTTCAGACAGTGTTGAAATAATAATAATTGGAGAGCCTTACGCAACAGCTGTAATGATGAAAAATCAGGGCGCTCAGAAAATTTTTGACCTGTCTGCAGAATATTTGAAGGTTGCGCAGGAGTCTGGATTTTCGCAGGCTTTGCCTTCTGTTTGTGTTGTTGTAAATGATGATTATGCAAAAAAATATCCGCAGCGCATAACGGAATTTGAAGCTGCTGTAAGTGAATGTGTTGCAAAAACTGTAAAAAATCCGCAGAAGGCAGGAGTTTTATATCAGAAGCATTTGCATTCTTTTATGGCACCTGTCATCGGCAAGTCAATTGCATCGTCTAATTTTGTCTTTAAGCCTTCATCACAAATTCGGCAGGAATTTGAAGTTCTAACGAAACTGATGTCATTATTCACTTCTGAAGAAAGCATTTCTGTACTTTCGGACGAGGCTTTCTATTCTCCTGAATAGATGAAACTCTTTTTACAGATTGTTTCTTATACTCGACATTAGAATTATTATGGGGTAAGATTATAGTTAATCCCAAGAAGTTTATTTTTGGGAGATTTTCATTTAAGGTTTAATTCAAATCTTAAAAACGGCGAAGTCAGGGTTTTAGGCGTTAGCGTGCCTTGACTCGACGCATTTGTTTATAGCGAGGTTTTTGATGTCAAAAAAGGAATTCCTTTCATATAATACAGTTCGTAATAATGCTTTGAAGATTGCACACCGCATTTATAATGATGGTTTTGTTCCAGATGTTATTTATACTTCCCTGCGTGGCGGTGCTTATATGGCAAATGTAATCAGTGAGTATTTTAAAATTGTCCGCAAAGATTTTCATCCTGTACTGTATGCAGCAGTAGTTGCACGCTCATATTCGGACATTCATTGCAGCGACAAGGTTATGATTGACGGTTGGACTTACGCTCCTGACTATCTCCGCCACGGTGATAAAATCATGCTTGTTGATGATATTTTTGATACAGGCAGAACGATTAATGCCCTTGTTGAAATTCTTTTGGAAAAAGGAATCCCAAGAAAAGACATAAAAGTTATTGTTCATGATTACAAGCATTTTACTTACAGGGAACAGCAGCCTATTCAGCCTGATTATTGGTGCCGAAGGTTCGACATTACAAAGCCTGAAGAAGATTTGTGGATTCATTATTCCAGCCATGAGCTTGTAGGGCTTACAAAAGAAGAACTTGAAGAACATTATTATAAAGATGATCCTGAATTAAAAAATATTCTCGATCCGATTTTGAGGTAGGCATGAGTAAAAAAACGGTATTCGCATTTTTACTTGCTTTCTCTGTTTGCTGCATGGCCTTTGCGGATTTTACTGTTTTAAATCCTGTTTCAGGAGTATGGGCAAACCGGCAGACTTTGCTTCTGTCTATGCCGGAAGATGAAGAGGCCTATTATTCTGTAAATGGTGCAGATCCTCTTGTTTCGGGATTTGCTTATGATGCACCTGTAACACTTGACATTACAGGAGATGTTGAAATCAGAATTGCCTCCATAAATTCTGAGGGCAAGACTTTTTATAAGACTGTTTCTTACACAGTTATTGAAAAAAAAGCTTCTGAGAAGGAGCAGAATTTTTTCAATTCATTTATGGCAATGCCTGTTTATGAATATATTCCAGGTCAGGTTATTGATATTCCTGGAACTTTGAAGTATTCAATTGATTCAGGTGGTCAGCTTGTTTTTTCTGCAGCGCGCAGTCTTTCTCTGGCAGAAAACTGTTCTCTTGCATGTTATGTTCCGGTAATTTTTTCGGACGGGCAGAATTTCTGGCGCGGAATTCTTCACTTTATGCCAAAAACTGGTTCTCTTGCAAAGCGCTATGTGCCTTTTTCTGTTGAAGATTGGACAAAAGTTTCCTTTAACGATAAAAATTTTATCTACTGTGTTGATGACGGCTGGTGGCAGCGCAGTGGAGAAGTTGTTGAACTTGACCGTTCTGTCTGGCACATTATACGCTGGCAGCCTGTTGAATTTAACAGCGTAAATCCTATTCAATCTTTTGAACTTCCTCCCAAGCCTGAGTTGTACACTAAAAAAAATCCTGACGGTTCTCAGGTTTATTCTTTGGAAGGAGATGCCTGGCAGCTGGCTTTTGATTCTTCGAATAAAAATTTTGCCGACGGGTTGTTCCCTGAAATCTGCATTGATGCACTTCCCGGACAGGAAATTTCTGGAAAGTTAAATCTTGATGTATATATTGAAAATGTATATCAGGGAAAAACTTTTGTTTCCTACCGTATTGATAGAAAACCGCCTCGAAGTCCTGCCGTTACGGCATCAGCTTCTGGTTTTTGGGTTCGAAAACCTTTGGATTTGAAGATTTCTGCTGAAAAAAATGAAAAAGTTTTTTATGCAGAAAGTTATCCGCTGGCTGTAGAACCTGCATTTTCCGCGCCGCCGCCTGATGCCGATTTTTTTGTGAAGGCAGCTCCCGGAGACTTTAAAGAACTTTCAGACTCTGTGATTCATCTTTCTGCTGATGAAGAGAGGGCTTTATACCGCAAGGTCTATGTTTATTCCCAGGATTCTGACGGTAACAGAAGTGAAATTGTGGAGTATGGTGTAGTAATTGACCCATGCAATTATTATTTTGATGCTGATTCAAAAGATAATCTTGCTGACGGCACTAAAATGCATCCGTTTAAGTCTTTTGATTCATTGGAATTTGGAAATTCTTTGCCAAGATATGTGAATCTGCATGTACGGGGTTCTGTAAAACTTCCTGCCAGACAAATTGTTTTGCCTGTAAACTGTAAGATTACAGGCTATGACGATGCCTTGCTTGAATTTATTCCTGGAACATCATTTAGGGTGATAACTTCCAGTCTTGAAATAACTAACTGCCTGATAAATAAAAATTCAGTTTCTGCAAAGGAGCAGAAAAATCTTTTTGTTCTGGAAAATTCAACACTTTCTCTAGCTGGCTGTGAAGTTATTTCTATGTTTGAAGATTCTGGTTCTATAATTCAGGCTGAGAATTCTTCTGTCATGTTGCAGAATTGCGGACTTATAAGTCAGGCAAAAGACTATGCTGCTGTAATTTCTGCCAGCCGTTCTGACATAAATGTAAAAAATAGCCGGGTTTCTGCCATTGCTCAGACAGCTGTCGCTTTTTCTTTGAATGGCGGTAAGTTTGTACTCCGTTCAAGTGCCTGTAAATCTGTCGGCACTATAGGACGAATTGCCGAGTTGATGGGCTCAAAGTGCATTATTACCGCAAATACTTTTACAGCTGAACTTTCTTCGCCGCGAAATTCTGGAGCTGTCTGGAAAGATGGTGCAGTTGAAACAATTGAAGAAGATTCAAATGTCATACGGGGTTTTTTATGATTGAAAGCGAATTTCATAATGTAATTGCAGGTCTTGATGAGGCAGGGCGTGGACCTTTAGCAGGCCCTGTTTCTGCAGCTGCTGTTATTTTGCCTCCAGATTTTCCGAAAGAAATTCTGAATGACTCAAAAAAGCTTTCTCCTAAAAAGCGGGAATCTGCTGAAAATCTTATAAAAGAAAAAAGCCTGTGGGCTCTAGCCTTTGTTGATCATAAAACTATCGATGAAATTAACATTCTTCAGGCATCTTTGCTGGCTATGAAACTTGCCTTTGAAGAGCTTTTGAAAAAAATGCCTGCCTGGTGTGAAAAAACTGGTATAAAACTTGACAAAGAAATGATTTTCGCTGTGGTTGACGGCAATTTTTGTCCTCAAATTGAATGTTCTTGCCGTGCAGAACCAAAAGCTGACGGAAAATATCCTGAAGTTATGGCTGCAAGTATAATTGCAAAATGTGGTCGTGACAGGCTTATGCTTGAATATGACAGGCTTTATCCCCAGTATGGCTATAAAAAGCATAAAGGCTATCCGACTCTTGAGCATAAAGAAATATGCTGTCAGCTGGGACCGTCGCCAATACAGAGGCTTTCTTTTAAGTATTAAATTGAGGACAGGCAGTTAATTGAATTTTTTAGACCTGCAAATAAATATCTTGCAGGTCTTTAAGGAATAAATTAGTCTTCGCTGTTGATTTTTGAAACAACGTGAATTACGCGGCCAGTGCGTTTGATGCCGTCATCTTTTTTTGGTTCAGCGTCATTATTGTTCCTTCTTCTGTAGACTTTCTTTTTGTCAGATGAAGAACCTGCTGAAAATCTTGCTTCTTTTGCGGCCTTTTTTGCAGCTTTTGCTTTTGCCCGTTCTTTTCTGTCTTTGTCAATAAACTGGAGTGACTTGTCCATTCCCTGAAGAAATTTCTGCAGGTCTTCTGCAAAAACTGCAATCTGATGGCGGTCAAAATCAGAACCGTCACGGCTCTTGCTCTCTACAATCTGCATAAAAACATCACCGGCTCTATTTTCTTTTACATTAAAGAAATATGAGCGGTTTTCCAAAGTAACCTGGGTGGTAAAAAGTTCTCCACGAATACTCATAATACGTCCTTCCCTGATAATTTAGTGGGGATTTATTTCCATTAGTTTAGTATATTTATGTGGTTTTTGCAATAGGATTGTTATTGTTCAAATGCACTTAGCCCGAGCTGGAGGTGCTTTAGTCACCTGTGAAACGGAGCTTGCGAAGTGTAACAGGTGATGAGCGGCTAGCGAACACCGCAAGGTCGGATAGCAGATTAAGTGCGCTCCAAAAAAAAATACCCTTCCCAAAAAAATCCAGCACAGTTTGCAGAAGCGAACCGGCTTTTTTCAGGAAGGGTGTGGTAAAATCAGGATTCAGCAAAAATTATGCCGAAATTATTTTCCGAAGTAGGCAAGGGCGTTGTTGAAAGAAATGTCCTGTACCATTTTGACTGTAAGGTCTTTGTCGTCCGGGAATTCTCCGTTGTCAACCCAGTTTCCGATGATGTTGCAGAGAATGCGGCGGAAATATTCATGGCGCGGATAGCTGAGGAAGCTGCGGCTGTCTGTAAGCATACCGATGAAAGATGAAAGGTTGCCGAGGTTTCCAAGAACTTTAAGGTGCTGAACCATTCCGTCATAATGATCACAGAACCACCATGCACATCCAAGCTGAATTTTGCCTTTTACAGGTTCGCCTTTTACGGTACCCTGGAAACAGCCCATTGCAGTTCCCAATGAATAGTAGTCTTTTGGGTTTAATGTGTAGAGAACTGTTTTTGGAAGACTGCCATTTTCTTCTACGAGGTTCAGGAATCCTGCAATTCCTGCAGCCATTGAGTTGTCATGAGCAGCGTCAAAACCTGTGTCAGGTCCTAAAAGCTTGAACATTTTTTTGTTGAGGTCGCGGATTGCATTCATGTGGAGCTGCATTACAACGCCACGGTCTGCATAAGCCTGTGCAAGGGCTGCAAGAACCTTTGTGCGGTAAGCTTCTGCCATTTCTGGAGAAACTGGTTTGCCTGCCATTGCGTCTTTGAAAGTTTTTTCAATGTCAGCGTCTGAAGCAAGCTTAAATGGCGGATATTCGAGTGCATGGTCACTGGCTGTACAACCCATTTCAACAAAGAAGTCAAGACGTTTGATAAGAGCCTGAATTACATCGTCAACATTGTTGATTGCCATTCCTGCGGCATTTGAAAGTGTTGCAATGTATTCTGCAAATGTTGGTTTTTCAATGTTGAGGGCTTTGTCCGGGCGGTAAGATGGTTTTACTTTTGTGTCAATTTTTCCGATTGCAGCAGTTCCGTCGGCAATCGCCTTGTGGTATTCAAGGCTGTCAGCAGGATCGTCTGTTGTTCCTACTGCATATACATTCATTTTTTTGAAAATTCCTTTTACGGACATTTCATCGCTTTGCAGGAGGGCATTTGCTTTTTCCCAGATTGCAGGTGCGGTTTTTACAGTAAGAGGTTCATAAATTCCGAAATAGCGCTGAAGTTCAAGGTGTGTCCAGTGATAAAGAGGATTTCCTGCAAGGGACTGTACTGTTTCTGTCCATTTCATGAATTTTTCATAAGGATCAGCATTTTTTCCTGTAATAATGGATTCTGGAACTCCATAGGTACGCATCTGGCGCCATTTGTAGTGGTCTCCATAGCCGTTGCTTCCAAGCCAAATTTCGCTTAAATTAGGAAATTTCTTGTTGTCGGCAATTTCTTTTGGCGGCAAGTGGCAGTGGAAATCGTAAATCGGAGAATTTTCTACTGCAGCATACAGTTCCTGCGCAGCCTTTGTTTCAAGAAGAAAATCTTTGTCCATGAATTTTTTCATCAATTTGCTCCTGTAAGAATCAAAAAATCAACGAAAACAGTAGTTTTTGATTCTTCAAGTTGTTCTGTTTGACAGAAACAACAGTTGCTGAGGAAGTTTGCAACGCAAACCTGTGAAGATTGCATTATGTTTTTTCATGCTTTTAAAATCCAGCTGTAAAAATATTTTCTAGAGCCAGATTTTTATCTTCGGCATCCTCATGATTTGCCCTGACTTTCGCTTTTTTGCTAAAATCAGGGCAGCTGTTCATAGTTTATTGTATTGCATTTTTCAGATGTTTTACAAGACTATGTTGTATACATTATACAGCATAACCGAGGATTTGTGGAAGAAATAATGAAACTTGAGGCACAAAAGTTACAAGCAGAAGGGCAATGACCATTGCAATGTACATTGGAAGCATGGCCTTTACTGTTTTTTCTACAGAAATCTTGCCGATTCCGCATCCTACGAACAGTGCAGAACCTACTGGAGGGGTACACAAGCCTATTGCAAGGTTAAATACCAGCATTACTCCGAATTGTACAGGACTCATGCCGAATGCCTTTACAACTGGAACAAGGATTGGCGTTACAATCAGGATAAGTGGTGCCATGTCCATAATGCATCCTAAAATCAGAAGCATGAGGTTTATCAAAAGGAAAATAATGACCTTATTTGACGAAATGTGCATCAATCCCTGGGTAATCAATGTTGGAATTCTAAGCATTGCAAGAAGATAGCCGAATGCTCCTGCGGCTGCAATCAAGGAAAATACCATTGCCAGAGTTTTTACCGTGTTCATGAGCAGCTTTGGCATCATGGAAATTTTCAGTTCTTTGTAGATGAACATTGAAACGATAAACGCATAGATACAGGCAATTGCAGCTGATTCTGTTGCGGTAAAGATTCCTGCTGTTACGCCTACCAGAATGATTATTGCCGTGAAAAGTGCCAGAAATGCATCGGCAATGACTTTTACGGCTTCTTTAAATGGAACGGCATCTCCTTTAGGATAATTGCGGAGTTTTGAAAGTACGCCGCAGACTACCAGAAGCATGATTCCGCACAGAATTCCAGGAAGCAGACCTGCCATGAACAGTGCGCCTACGGAAACACCGCCTGCGGCAACTGAATAGATAATCATGTTGTGGCTTGGAGGAATCAGAACCCCTTGACAGGAAGATGCTACAGTAATTGCAACTGAAAATTCTTTGTCATAGCCAGCTTTTTCCATCATTGGAATTTCAACTGAACCAAGGGAAGAAACGTCTGCTACTGCTGAACCTGAAAGGTGACCGAAAAACATTGAACCAAGTACGTTTACGTAGGCAAAACCTCCTCGGAAACGGCCTACAATTGCATTTGCACAGTCCAAAAGCCTGTTAGAAATTCCGCCAGCCCCCATTATTTCGCCGGCAAGAACGAAGAACGGAATGGCCATGAGCGAAAAGCTGTTTACGGATTTTCCCATCTGCTGAATGAATGCCATAAGCGGAAGTTTCATATAGAGCATTGTAAGGCATGAAGATACTGATAATGCAAAAACTACCGGCATTTTGAAGATAATGAAAAGTACAAAGGTTCCAAGAAGAATCCAGGTTGCGATATTTGCGTCGAACATTTTTAAGCCTCCAGTGAAGTTTCTGCTTTCCCTTCTTCAATTTCAATGTGGCGGTATTTTTCCAGATTGAACAATGAAAGAAAACTGAAATATGTGATGAAAACACCGCCTATAGGCATCATGAGGTAGGCGATTCCTGCAGGCCATTGGGTAGCAGGCAGTGTTGATGACATTGTATGTGCAACAAGTTCTTTTCCATATATGACAAGAATGATGCCGAACAGCATTGTTGCCGTATCATTGATTTTTTCAATTATTTTTTGAACTGGTTTTGGAAGTGGTTTTACAAACATTTCAATTGCGATGTGAAGTTTTTTTTCAACACCGATTGCCATTGCAATAAAGGCAAGCCAGACCATGAGCAGAAGGGCAACTTCTTCTGACCATCGGATACTGCTTCCTATAAATTTGCGGCTGAATACCTGTGCACTGACAATTACAATTATGACCAGCAGGACAACCTTTGCATAGGTCAGCAATATTCTGTAAATGATATCAAAAAGAAAGGTTATGCAGGAAAAGATTTTCTCAAAAATATTCATATCTTTTTGAAAAATTAGGTCAGTCATAAAATCTCCCCTAAAAAGTCAATGAGGAAATTTCGATTTCCGATTTGACTTTTTACGCCTGTTCAAATGTAATGAGAACAGGCATTTAATAAGGAAGTTCGCAACGCGAACTTATGAATAAAAACTCTGACGATGCTTTAGGCAGAATTTTTATTATGTCTCTTCGTAAAAAAGGGATCCTGCCAGTAAAACAGGGATCCCTAAAATGGCTTGATATTCTGATGCAGCCTGAAAAATCACGGAGGAACTAATTTTTTCAGGCTGTTTAGAATTTATTTTGTGTTCTGGATATCCTTGATGAGGTCTTCAAAGCCTGCACCGTATTTTGTGTAAAGTGGTGCCATAGCATCCTGGAATTTCTGCTTTTCAGCTGGTGAAAGTTCTGTAATAACTGAACCGCCAGCCTTAACTTTTGCTTCAGATGCCTTTTCTTTTTCTGCCCAAAGTTTGCGTTCAATCTGAGCTGATTCAGCTGCAGCTTCCTGAATGATTTTCTGGTCTGCAGCAGAAAGCTTGTTCCATGTCATTTTTGAAATCATCTGGATTTCTGGAACACGTGTATGTTCGTCAAGAACGTAGTATTTTGAAACTTCATAGTGTGATGTTGATTCATAAGAAGGCCAGTTGTTTTCAGCACCATCGATAACGCCTGTCTGGAGAGCTGAGTAAACTTCACCGTAAGCCATAGGTGTTGGATTCGCACCAAGAGCCTGAACCATGTCCATCATCTGCTGTGATTCCTGTACGCGGATTTTTAAGCCTTTCATATCTTCAATAGAGTTTACAGGTTTCTTTGAGTTGTAGAAGTTGCGTGCGCCTGCGTCAAACCATGAAAGACCTATAAGTCCTGCAGAGTCAATAGATTTAAGGAAGTCAGCACCGATTTTTCCGTCCAAAACTTTCCACATGTGATCAGGATTGCGGTACAAGTATGGAAGCTGAAGAACATTCAGGGATTTGCTGAATTCTGCAAGTGGAGAAATTGAAACACGTGTAAAGTCGATTGCACCAAACTGCATCTGTTCGATTACTGATTTTTCATCACCGAGCTGAGCACCATAGTAAACTTCAACCTTGATGCGGCCGTTTGTTTTTTCTTCTACGATTCTAGCAAATTCGTAAGCTGCTTTTGTTGTAGGATAGTCTTTTGGCTGGTTTTCTGCATAGCGCAAAACTATTGCTTTTGCTTCAGCTGCTGGAGCTGCTTTGTCTGAACTTCCGCCAGCGAAAACTGATGCTGCTGTCAAAATTGCACAAGAAAGTGCTGCTAACTTTTTCATTGAAAACTCCTGTAAAAAACCGCATCCAGCTTTAAAATTTTCAGGATTCGGCTTTTATGTGTTTCCTATAAAAGAAACTTTAAATTAATTTTTAAGTTGACTTAGAAAGTCACTTGTTAATAAACCTGCAACGCAGGCTAGTGATAAAAATCTGCATTCAGGCAAGATTTTTAACTTTTTTCACGTTGTATTCCGTGGAATATAGATTTATTTTAAGTTTGCTTTTCTGATATAGAAAGAGGGAAAATTTTGAAAGTGAATGGAATATTTTTAAAATTTTGCTAAAAAATGTAAAAAAAACGCATTTTCACTGTTGAAAAACAGGCAGACAGAAGAAGCTTGTTGCTGCACAAAAAAACGAAAAATCATCTTTCCGGCAGATTTTCTGAGATTTTTGCTATAGACTGGTACTTTTTTGACTGGGATTTTGCAGGAATTCTGTGGGAGAAACACCGAAATGTTTTTTGAATACTTTGGAAAAATAATTGTTGTCTGTAAAGCCGCTGTTTTTTGCTGATTCCTTTACGGATTTTCCAGAGTTCAGTTCGCTGACAGCATTTTTCAGGCGGATTTCTGTCAGATAGTCAACGAAAGTACAGCCTGCATATTTTTTGAACAGCTGCGGAAAGTAGCCTGTGTGAATTGAAAAAATATGGCATAGCTTTTCAGTGTCCAGGTCTTCCATAAAATGCCGGGCGATGTAGGCGAAAATCAGGTTGAAAGTCCGCTCATATTTGTCTTTTCTGTCCTGAATTGCGGCATTTACTGCGTTCAGACAGAACGATGCAAGCTGCTGTTCCAGTTCCATTAGGTTTTTGAACTCTGTCTGCGGAGGCTGTAGAAATGGAATCCTTTCACCGATAGAATAGTTTAGAAACATCAATAGTGTAGAAATTGATTCTGCAGCTTTTTCTGTGCGTCCGTAAGTTTCATAGACTTTTTCAAGAAGTTTCTGCTCGCATTCAAGAACATCCTGAATTTGTCCGTCTGTTATAGCATTGCGCAGATTTTCACCACTTTTTTGGATTTGCGTGTTGATTATAATCGTATTTTTTGAATTTTCAGGCTTTTGTTCATTGGAATCTTCGATTTTTTTCATGCACTTGTGTATGAGATTGTTTACAGCATCTTCGTCTATAGGTTTTACAAGATAGTCGGTAGCCATGAGTCGCAAAGCTTTTTGGGCAAAGTCAAAGCGCCCGAAGGCTGTAAGAAAAATGATTATTGCATCAGGGAGAAACTTGCGGATTTCTTCAGCAGCCTCAAGTCCGTTCATGACAGGCATCTGAATGTCAAGCACGATAATCTGCGGACGGCTTTCCCTTGCTTTTTCTACAGCTTCCCGTCCATTTCTTGCCTTGATGCAGGTAAATTCAAATTCTGTTTTTGAAACAAGAAATTCAAATGCATCGCATTCCAGTTCTTCATCGTCAGCAATTAAAATTGTCATGCTCATCTTTTTCCTCCATTCTGTTTTCTATGGCGTCAGAATCGGAATATGCTTCAAATTCTATTGAAATTAAAGTTCCGCCATCTTCTGAAATGCGTCTGAAACTGATTTGTGCATCTTTATAAAACATTTTGATGCGTTTTATAACATTTGAGATGCCAATGTGCTTTTTTTTGTCTGAATTTTCTGGCTTTTGAATATTGTATACCATGAAATCTTCAGAAATTCCACATCCGTCGTCTTGAATTTCAATTTGAATTTTATGCTCATAGCTTTGCTTTACTGTAATACGCACTGCTCCACCGTTTTCTTTTGGTTCAATGCCATGTATTACGGCATTTTCTACAAGCGGTTCAATTGTGAACGGTGGAATTTTTATTTTTTCCAGATTTTTGGGGCAGTCGACTGAGTAGGAAAGCCGCTGACCAAAGCGTGCTTTTTGAATTTCCAGATACCTGGTTACAAAGGAAAGTTCGTCAAAGATAGAAGTTTCATTTTTAAACTCAAGACTGTACCTGAAAAGTGAGGCCAGACTGTTTATAAGTTTTACGGTTTGTCCTGCTCTTTCAAATAATGCTGTATGAGAAGTGACATTCAGCGCATTGAACAGAAAATGTGGATTTATCTGTGCCTGAAGTGCACGGTAGCGGGCGGCCTCAAGTTCCCGTGTAATGCGTTCGTGTTCAAGTTCCTGGGTATGAACTTTTTTTTCAAGTTCCATGCGTTCCCTTATGGAATCTTTCATTATGTTGATTTTATCACGCAGGTGAATTAATTCTCTTGGTCCGTAAAGCTTCAGCGGTTCAGTCGAAAAGTGGGTGTTTGTTATATTTTCTGCTTCCTGCAGCATTTCCTGAATGTTTTTGCCAAGCGTTTTTGTGATTTGCAGAGTGGAAAAAATGGAAATTATTATTATCAGGGAAAAAATACAGATTGAAGCTCTTTTAAATACTTCTGTCAGATAGATGTTTTTGATCAAGGCACTGACATCATTTTTTACGGCTGCCGTAAGGTACAGGTTTGACGAATAATTTTCTATATACGAAAAAACTTTGATAATCTGATAGTATTTTTTGTACGATTCTGTGTCTATTGAGAAGTTATCGTTTAGCAGCTCATTGCAGGTTTTGTTGATAAACTCAAGCCCAAATATTATTCCTCTGTTAAGAAAATATTTTTGCGGACTTCTGTCATAGTTTGACTCAAGCTGTGCAGCTGTTTTCATAGCCTGATTTCTTATGCTGTACGTGTTTTCCCACAGTGCTGTGAGCTGCGCTTCATCTTCTGCTGTAAGTGGATTTACTGATTTTTCCCTGTATTCATTGAAAAAAAGCGTGAACTGATATTCAGCATTTTTTATTTCTGTGGAAAGCTGATTCAACAGAATGTACTGCTGAATCCTGTCCTGCATATCGTAAATGATTTTGTACAGACCCGCAAAAAAAACGAGTATAACGGTCATGACTATCACTATTGTGCCTAAATTAAATGAGAGCAGAATTGTGCGGAATCCCGGATAATGTCGTGACCGTTTTTTCATCTGGCAGAAAATTTCTATACGCTGCTATAGCTGCTATTTTCTGCGGCCAAAAAGGCGGAGCAGAGCAAGGAACATGTTGATGAAGTCGAGGTAAAGTTCCAGGGCACCGATTAATGCAGCTTTTTTGAACATTTCGCTACCGTCAGAACGTGCAGAAACAGCGAGCATCTTCTGTGAATCGTATGCTGTAAGACCTGTAAAAATTACGACTGTTGCAATTGAAATAATCCAGTTAAGGCCGTCAGAGCGGATGAACATATTCAGGACAGATGCAATTATGATTCCCAAAAGAGCCATCATAAGGTATTTACCTGCAGAATTCAGACTTGATTTTGTTGTAAGACCATACAAACTCATCAAGGCAAACATTACAGCTGTGGTTATAAAGACCGAAGCAATTGAACTGCCTGAATAAACAAAGAAAATTGTAGAAAGCGTAATTCCGTTCAAAACTGAATAGGCAACAAATCCTAAAATTGCAGTTTGCAGTGAAATTTTTCGGATTGATGCGGAAAGCCACCATACCAGTGCAATTTCACCGATTGCAAGAATAAAATAATTGAATGAATTTCCAAACAAGAATCTCAGTACGACAGGGTTTGAAGCTGTAAAAAATGCTGACAAAGCACTTATGCCTAGAGCTGCAGCCATCCATCCGTAAACTCCTGTTAAAAACTGCTGTTGTGCATTGTAAATTTTTCGTTCAACTGAAAGATTTCTTTCGTCCATAAATAAAGCCTCCTGAAAAAATATGACAATAAAACATTTCTTATATGTTATTATATATTATAATATATAGCTAAAGACTGTTAATGGACAGTAAAAAAGACTTAAAAAAAATGAATTCACGAGGAAAATGATGGCTTTTCATGAAGAAACCATTCAATCTGGAGAAGAAAAATTTATGAATCAGCTGCATGAATCCCGCCTTGAGCGTGTAATGTCCGCAATGAAAGACAGCAGGTTGACAGGTCTTGTTATCAGCGATCCTCAAAGCATCTGGTATTTGACAGGCATTTTCAATGAGCCTTATGAAAGGCTTTTTGTCCTTTATCTTTCAGCAGATGGAAATCATGTTTTATTTTGGAATAAGCTTTTTAATATACGTCAGAAAATGTTTCCTGAAGTATGTGTCTGTGATGCCGATGACGGCATAAGGCTGCTGGCTGAAAAAACTGCAAAAACAGGCAGAGTTGGAATTGACAAGAGTTGGGCTGCCCGTTTCCTTATTCCTCTGATGAAAAGAAACAGTCAGGCGGAATATGTTTTGGGGTCTGCCTGTGTTGATGCTGCAAGGGCCTGTAAGGATAGTGTCGAGCAGGTTTTTATGCGTGAAGCTTCTATAATAAATGATGAGTGCATGCAGTTTGCCACTGGTTTTATAAGGGAAAAAATTACTGAAAAAGAAGTTGCCAGATACATTGACAGAAAATTCTGCGAGCTTGGTGCTCAGGGAAATTCTTTTGAGCCAATTGTTTCTTTTGGAAAAAATGCAGCAGATCCTCATCATGAATCTGATGATACGGTTATACAGGAAGGCGACTGTGTTTTAATTGACATTGGTTGCAAAAAAAACTATTACTGTTCTGACATGACCCGTACATACTTTTTTAAAAAAGAACCTTGCAAAAAATATGCTGAAATCCATGATATAGTCAGGGAAGCAAATGAAAAGGCAGAAAGTATTGTCAGACCTGGTATTCTGCTGAGGGAAATTGATGCAGCTGCACGCAGACATATTGCAGAGTCTGGTTATGGTGAATTTTTTACGCACAGGCTGGGGCATTTTATAGGTCTGTCAGAGCATGAACAGGGAGATGTAAGTTCTGCCAGTATAGATATAGCAAAACCTGGAATGATTTTTTCAATTGAACCAGGAATATATCTGCCTGGAAAATTCGGCGTGCGCATAGAAGATTTGGTGCTTGTAACTGAAGACGGATGTGAAGTTCTTAATAAAGTTGATAAGCATTGGAAAGTAATTGGGGAACAGATTATATGAAGGATTCTTTTGATTTTCATTCATTTTGCCCTTTCAGGGTATGTCCGCTTGGTGCTCATATTGATCATCAGGGAGGACTTGTAACGGGTTTTGCACTTGATAAGGGCATAAATTTTGATTTTTCTGCTACGGAAGACGGTTCAATAGAAGTCCGTTCTCTAAATTTTGACGGAATTGCAAAAGGTTCTGTTTTTGATTCCTTTGAAAAAAAAGTAAGCTGGCAGGATTTTCTTTTTGGAGCTGTAGAAACATTAAAGCTTGAATATCCTGTAAAATACGGAATAGCAGGTGTCCTTGATGGTGTTTTTCTTGGCGGCGGGCTTTCTTCTTCTGCTGCGGTAATACTTACATATTTGCGGGCTTTCTGCAAGGTTAACGGTATTATCCTGACTCCGCCAGATTTGGTAAGGCTTGCAGTTTATGAAGAACGCAATTTTATTGGCGTAAATGTAGGAACTTTGGATCAAAGCTGCGAAGTTTATTGCCGCAAAGACAATCTGCTGTTCCTTGATACACTGGATGCTTCTTCAAGGCTTTTGCCATTGAATCCTGCTATGAAACCATTTGAAATTGCAGTTGTTGTTTCTGGAGTAGAGCGTAAACTTGCGTCCTCGGCATATAATACTAGAGTTGATGAATGTAAGGCTGCTTCTTACTTCCTCAAGGATATTTCAGGAATGGAATATGGTCGTTTTTCAGAAACAAAATTACGCGATGTCCCTTTTGAAATTTTTGAGCAGTATAAAGACAGACTACCTGTTCACTGGCAGAAAAGAGCCGAACATTTTTACGGCGAAATGAACCGTGTAAAAAAAGGTGTAGAATTCTGGAAAAACGGTGATATGGAAATGTTTGGCAGGCAGATATTTGAATCGGGGGATTCTTCAATAAATATGTATGAAGCCGGATCTGAAGAACTGAAGTTTCTACATTCTCTCATGAAGCAAACCGACGGAATTTATGGTTCTCGTTTCAGCGGAGCAGGCTTTAACGGTTGTGCAATGGCACTTGCAGATCCCGCAAAAAAAGAAGAAATTGAATTTAATTTGACAGAAAAATACCTGAAAAAATTTCCACACCTGAAAAACAGGTTTTCAGTTCAATTTTGCAAAACATCTGACGGAGTAGGCATATTATGAAAGCATTGATTCTTGCAGCCGGCTATGCAACCAGGCTGTACCCCCTCACTGAAAATTTTCCAAAACCCCTGCTGAAAGTACAGCAAGTTTCAATTATCGACAGGCTTTTAAGCTCGCTGGAAGAAATTTCATTTATTGACGAATACATTGTTGTTAGCAACCACAAATTTTTCCAGCATTTTGTAAACTGGAAAAATGAAGCAGAACAGAAAAAACTGTATGAAAAAACAATTACACTTCTTGACGATGGTTCAATAGATAATGAACATCGGCTTGGAGCCGTTCAGGACATTGAATTTGCAATAGAAAAATGTTCAATAAACGATGATTTGTTTGTCCTTGCAGGCGATAATGTTCTGGACTTTTCCCTTAAGCCATTTGCCGAATATCAGCAGCTGAAAAAAACTGCGGTAATTATGTGCCATGAAGAAAAAAATGTAGAAAAGCTCAAGAAAACCGGCGTTGTAGAAATTGACGACCAGAATAAAGTCATTTCAATGGAAGAAAAACCTGAAAATCCTAAAAGTTTTTGGGCTGTTCCGCCTTTTTATATTTATCCAAAGGAGGAACTGTCCTGGATAAAAAAAGGCATTTGTGAAGGCTGTGGTACGGATGCGCCAGGCAGTTTTATAGCCTGGTACTGTAACAGCCGGTGTGTTTATGCATGGCCTATGCCGGGAAAGCGTTACGACGTAGGCGATTTGAAAAGTTATGAAGCAGTTCAATCCGCTGTTTTGAACAGCAAAAAATGACTGTTAAAAATGACTGTCAAAAATTGAACAACATATTTAACTGTGGTATAATTTACAATCATTTTTATTCATAGAGAGGCTATAAAATGGATTTTGTAAAAGAACTCCGTGCAAAAGCAAAAGCAGCTGGAAAAACAATCGTTCTTTGCGAAGGTGAAGACAAACGCGTGGTAGAAGCTGCTTCCGTTGTAGTAAAAGAAGGAATTGCAAAAATTATTCTTCTTGGAAATGAAGAAAAAATCAAGGCATTCGGTTTTGATATGACAGGTGTTCAGATTATTGACCCAACAACAGATCCAAATGTAGATAAATATGCAGAGCTGCTTTTTAAGGCTCGCGAAGGAAAAGTAAACAAGAAAACAGGTCTTCCTGAATATGCAGATGTTGCAGCTGCAAAGGAATTCCTTTTGAAATTTGCAAGCAATACAGGAAAAGTTGAAGGAAAAGATAAGCTTGACAACACAATGTATGGAGCTCTTCTTTTGAAAGCTGGTGTAGCAGACGGATTTGTTTCAGGCGCATGCCATTCAACAGCAAATACACTGCGTCCTGGTATGCAGGTAATTAAAACAGCTCCTGGAATTACAACAGTTTCATCATGCTTTATCATGGTTGCTCCAGAAGGTGGAAACAAATACCTTAAAGATGGTGTTTCTGTGTTTGGCGACTGTGCTATCAATATTGATCCAACAGAAGAACAGCTTGCTGATATTGCAATCGCTTCTGCTGATACAGCAAAAAAAATTGGTGGTCTTGATCCAAAAGTTGCAATGCTTTCATTCTCAACAAAAGGTTCTGGCGCAGATCCAAAAAATGGCGACACAGTTGGTAAAGTTCAGCGTGCAACTGCAATTGCAAAAGAAAAAGCTCCAGAACTTGCTCTTGACGGCGAATTCCAGTTTGATGCAGCCATTGCACCAGAAGTTGGCGAACTAAAGGCTCCAGGTTCAGCTGTAGCAGGTCATGCAAATGTATTTATTTTCCCAAATATCAATGCAGGAAACATCGGTTACAAAATTGCAGCCCGTATGGGTGGCTGGAAAGCAATCGGTCCTGTTTGTCAGGGCTTTGCAAAACCTTTGAATGACCTTTCTCGCGGATGCAACGTTGACGAAATCGTTGACACAGTTGCTGTAACTGCTTTGCAGGCATAGTTTTTAAGGGCATTTGGGAGGCTTTCTGCACATGTGCAGAAAACATGTCTTGCGGTATTCCGCTTTCGCTTCGGCCTCTCACTTTTAGACCTTCACAGCACTGCTGTTCAGAGATTCGCCTGGGGCTGTCCAAAAAGTATAGTTCATAGTGTCATTTTCGAATTTATTTCGGAATCTCTACACCATATACCGTGCAGATGCTGAAGTAAATTCAGCATGACAGAACTAATTAGACAGCCCCTTTTTCATCTGGATTGCAGGTAATTTTACAGGAAGTTTTTTAAGTTGCCAGAATAAGCTCTGGGCATTATAATTCTAAGATATTTGAATTTTACTTGAAAGATTTTGGAGAATTTATGAAAGGAATTATTCTTGCAGGCGGTTCTGGAACCCGGCTTTATCCTATTACAAAAGCAATTTCCAAGCAAATTATTCCATTATATGACAAACCGATGATTTATTATCCTCTGTCAGTTCTTATGCTTGCCGGCATAAAGGATGTGCTTGTCATTTCAACTCCCAGAGATTTAAAAGTGTTTGAAGAACTCCTTGGTGACGGGCATTGGCTTGGAATGAATATTGAATATGCAGTACAGGAAAAACCGAATGGTCTGGCAGAAGCCTTTATAATTGGAGAAAAATTTATTGCAGGAAATAACGTTGCCTTGATTCTTGGCGACAATGTTTTTTATGGTCAGGCATTTTCTGATACATTAAAAAGTGCTGTAAAAAGGGTAGAATCGGAAGGCGGTGCAAATATTTTTGGATATTTTGTAAAGGATCCGTCTGCCTATGGTGTTGTAGAATTTGATGAATCTGGCAAAGTCCTTGGAATTGAAGAAAAACCTGAAAATCCTAAGAGCAATTATGCTGTTCCTGGACTTTATTTTTATGACAATTCTGTAGTTGAAATTGCAAAAAATACAAAACCCTCCAAGCGGGGTGAAATTGAAATTACTTCAGTAAACAATGCATATCTTGAAAAAGGCAGTCTTTTTGTAAATCTTTTGGGAAGAGGTCTTGCATGGCTTGATACTGGAACTTATGACAGTTTGTGGGAAGCTGGAAACTATATTGCAACCATTCAGAAACGTCAGGGTCTTTATGTTTCTTGCATAGAAGAAATTGCATACCTTAACGGCTGGATTTCAAAAGATCAGCTGCTTAGTCTTGCATCAGGTTATAAAACAGATTATGGCCGCTATCTTGAATACATTGCGCAGCAAAGGAAACGCTGAATAAAATCTTATTGAGGATTTTTCATTGGAACCTTGAATACTTCAAGTTAAGGCACGCTATTACTCAGGGCCTTGACTTCGCTGTTTTTAGGGTTTGTGTTAAGTCCTTAATGTAGCTGAAAAATCAGGAAAATAAAAACAGGAAAAAAGATGAGAAAACTTAACGACATTTTAATAACGGGTGGTGCCGGCTTTATCGGTTCAAATTTTATTCATTACATGTTTAGTGAAGAAAGCAGTTTTAAAGGCAGGATTATCAATGTTGACTGCCTGACTTATGCCGGCAATTTGGAAAGTCTGGAGGACATTGAGAAAAAGTATTCAGGTTCAAGATATTTTTTTGAAAAAGCAGACATTACGGATAGAGCCGCAATCGACGCTATTTTCAAAAAATATGAGATTGATACGGTGATTCATTTTGCAGCAGAAAGTCATGTTGACCGTTCGATTCTGGGGCCTCAGGCTTTTGTATCGACTAATGTGAACGGAACGTTTACATTACTGGAAGCTGCAAGAAATTTCTGGAAGAAAAGTGACGGTTCTATTCGAACAGATGTTCTTTTTCATCATGTAAGTACTGATGAAGTTTACGGTTCTCTTGGAGAAACTGGGTATTTTACGGAAAATACACCTTATTCTCCGCGCTCTCCATATTCTGCAAGTAAGGCCTCAAGCGATCATCTTGCAATGGCCTATTTTCATACTTACGGTTTGCCTGTTACGCTTTCAAACTGCTCCAATAATTATGGGCCTTATCAGTTTCCTGAAAAGCTTCTGCCATTGATGATTGCAAATATCCGCGACGGCAAACCTTTGCCTGTATATGGAAATGGAACGAATATCAGAGATTGGGTTTACGTTGAAGACCACAACCGTGCTGTCTGGCTGATTGTAAACAAAGGCCGCGCAGGTGAAAAATATAACATTGGTGGTGAAAACGAATGGCAGAATATAAAGCTGCTGCATAAGGTGATTGAACTTACATCTGCGCGGCTTGGAAAAAATGCCAGTGATGTTGAAAAAACTATAACTTTTGTAAAGGACAGGCCTGGACACGATTTGCGCTATGCAATTGACTGTACAAAGATAAAGCAGGAACTGGGCTGGCAGCGAAAAATGTCATTTGAAGAAGGGCTTGGGCGAACTGTTGACTGGTATCTTGAAAATCAGGCATGGGTCGACCATATTATATCTGGTGAATATACAAAATGGATTGAAAAAAACTATCAAAAACGGTAGTTCTGCTTGAAAAAA
>JAEDIW010000072.1 GCA_016296655.1 Treponema sp.
AAATAATTAATGAAGAAGTTACAATAAATGATGCAAAATACGAAGGTACCGTAAAAATTATTCGTATGTGGACACATTACGATAATTTGTAATAAATTCGCCTAGCATAATTTTCAAAGCCGACACAGGCTCAAGGCCTGTGCGGTTTAACTCATTGTTATATGGATTGCCCGGTGGGCAACTTTTGTTAAAAGAAAAAAAATCCATACATATTTTCAAGATAATAAACATAAGGAGTTTTTTTTATGAGAGAAGAACATGAATTTCGATTAGAAGGTGGCTCCGAATTAACAACACTAGGGGGCAACATGGTTTGTTTCCTATTGTTACTACAAAATGGTCGATTCAAATCATATGAATTGGAATAAAGTATCAACACCATCAAATAGAGCTAGTGTTTTCGCTCGTTCTCAAAGATATTATAAATATTGGCCTTCTGAAGTGCTGAAGATGTCAGATGCAAATTTAAACAAAAATTCATTGGGACTTAAAAGTACACAAATAAAGCAACTGGCATCGTAAATTTTAAAAAAGATGAATTAATCACATAATACAAGTTTTATAGAGTTGTTGGCACGGTTGAACCATGCCTTTTTCTATTTGTATTTTATATTTGACTATATAGTATATTATATATTATTATATATATAAGAGGTGGCGCTATGTTAGTAGAAACAAGTCAGATGATGCCAATCACAAAACTTCAGAAATCATTAACTCAGACTGTAAGAAATGTTTCAGAAAACAAGGAAACTGTTTTTATTCTAAAGAATAATGCAATGGAAGCAGTTATGATTCCTTTTGAAAAATACGAATATCTTTCTGTTCTTGAAGAAGTTTTCGAAAGGATGGAAATTGCAGAAACAGTAAAAAACAGAATGAAAAATTATGACGCTTCTAAATCAGTAAGCTGGGATGCAATTCGGGAAGAATAATTATGGAAGAAAAAAAGTATGAAATAAAACTTATTCCTGAAGCTGTTGAAGACTATAAGAAACTTGATGGAAGCGTGAAAAAAGATGTAAATAAAAAAATTGATAAACTTTCACAAAATCCATTGTGTGGACTTCCTTTAGGAAATAAAGGTAACGTAGATTTGACAGGATTTTATAAGTTGTATGCCTGTGGAACTAGCATAAGAATTGTATATCGCCTTTTGACACCAGAAAAAATTGAGATTGTAGAAATCTGGGGTATTGGTAAACGAGAAAACTTACAGATATATAAAACTGTTGGTGAAAGAAAAGACGAATCAAAGTAAAATCACATAACATTGGTTTCCTGTACAACTACAGAAAGTATAAAGAATGAAAAACCTGAAATAAAAAATGTTGATGGATTTTATATGTTTAAAAATAAAACAGAGAATTCTTCTGCTTTTTTTACAGGAAAATCTGTTTATACAAAGTATAAAATTCCTGTTACATTATTTGAATCTGTGTATTATCCCGGGTATATAAACTTATTAGTTTGTGGAACAACAGATTCTGGCAATTCTGAAACAATTTTATATACTTCTTATGCTACTAATAGCAGAGAATATGAGTTTCCAATAAAAACTCATTGGAAAAATTTAAGAATATCAGTATAACGGCATTGAATGGAACAATTCTTGAGCTATCAATTACAAATAAAAATGGAAATCTCTACCTTCGCACTCTCTAATGGTTAAATTCGTCGGACGCTAACAGTAAACCTTTATTAGTCTCTAGACTTGAACTTTGAACCAAAGGATTGTGAGTCCTCCGCGCTAACAAACTGAGCTAATGACCCGAATATTTGTGCCATGCTATAACAAAAAAAGAGATTCCTGGTCAATGGTTTGAGCAATGGGAGAAAAATCCCCCATCACATTCTTGTACCTGCACCAGAATCTGCAAATTTATTCTACAGTAACACTTTTAGCCAGGTTTCTTGGCTGATCAGGGTTATTACCGCGCAAAATCGAACAATAATAAGCAAAAAGCTGAGCAGGAATTACCGCAATAATCGAAGACAAAACAGGACTTACTTCAGGCAAAATGAACTGTTCATCCGCTTTTCCTCTGAAAGAATCACTTTTATCCTGAGTTATAACAAAAGTTGATGCACCACGAGTTTTCACTTCAACAATATTCGAACCAATTTTATCATACAAATCTGGCTGTGTGGCAATAGCCACAACTAATGTTGAAGAATCAATCAAGGCAATAGGTCCATGTTTTAATTCCCCAGCATTAAATGCTTCAGAATGCATATAACTGACTTCTTTCAATTTTAATGCACTTTCAAGACATGAAGCACTGTCAAACAATCTTCCTATATAAAAAATCTTATCTTTATTAAATTGTACTGACGCAAACTTCTGTATTACATTTTTATCTTTCAAAATTTCTTCAATTTTTCCTGGCAGATTCTGCATTTCATCAAGCAATGACTCAAATTCATCTTTAGATAAAGTTTCTTTACATTGAGACAGCTTCAAAGCAATCAGATATAGACAGCAAAGCTGAGTTGTGTAAGCTTTTGTTGAAGCAACAGCAATTTCAGGTCCTGCCCAAGTATATATCACATTATCTGCCTCTCTTGAAATAGTTGAGCCAACGCAGTTTGTGATGGCAATAATTTTTGCACCTTTTGACTTTGCCAAACGCATTGCAGCAAGAGTATCAGCAGTTTCTCCAGACTGGCTGATAGTAATAAAAATATCATTCTCTTTCAAAATAGGGTTACAATAACGGAATTCACTAGCCGTAACAACTTCAACAGGAATTCTTACAAGCCTCTCAATTGCATATTTAGCAACAACCCCAGCATGATAGGCTGTTCCACAGGCAGAAATCACTATCCTTTCTGCATTTTTCCATTCGCTGCCAAATTCAATTTCATCAAAAGAAATATCCACAGGTTTTCCACAAGAATCCTTTACGATTCTAGGCCTCAAAGTATCTGTCAAAGCCTTGGGCTGTTCAAAAATTTCTTTCAGCATAAAATGTTCAAACCCATTTTTTTCTGCTGAAGAAATGTCCCATTCAACATGATAAGGCTCTTTATGAATCCTTTCGCCATCGGCATTAAATAAATCAATATGATCACTATACAAAACTGCCAGTTCTTTCTGATCCATAAAATAAACATCACGAGTATATTCAAGCAAAGCAGGAATATCAGACGCAAGAAAATTTTCATTTTCTCCCAGACCTACAACCAGCGGACTTTCTTTTCTAGCTGCAACAATTCTGTCAGGAAAATCTTTACATTCAACTGCAAGAGCATACGAGCCTTCAAGTTTTGCCAAAGCCTGCCTTACAGCTTCAAAAATATTACGGTTACTTTCATAAAAATAATTTATCAGATGTGCTATAACTTCTGTATCAGTCTGACTTTTAAAAACTATACCCTTAGCCTGCAGCCATTTTTTTAGTTCCATGTAATTTTCAATAATTCCATTATGAACAACGGCAATAGAACCAGAAACATTTGTATGCGGATGAGCATTTATATCACTTGGCTCTCCATGAGTTGCCCAGCGGGTATGACCAATCCCCATCGAACCCTTTATAACTTCCTTACAAATTCGTTCTTCAAGAACCTTTATAACGCCTTTTGCTTTTCTTACAATAATATCTTCGCCATTAAAAACTGCAATGCCTGCAGAATCATAACCGCGATATTCCAACTTTTTTAACGCATTTATCAAAATAGGAGTTGCCTGTTTATAACCTATATAACCTACGATTCCACACATAGTCGACCTTCTTTTTTATGATTTATTTTCCTACACAAAAATTACTGAAAATTGTTTCCAATATATCATCAGGAGTAACCTCTCCTGTAACTTCCCCTAAAGCTTCAAGGCTGTCTTCCAAATCCTGAACTGCTGCATCCAAGGAATATTTTTCGTCAGCACTTTCCAAAGCATGAACTACACATTCATAAGCCTCTTTTACAGATTTTGCCTGCCTAGCAGAACCAAGCCCAGCCTGTTCCCTTTCAGTTCCGCATGAATTCGTCAGCAGATTTTTTACAGTTTTGGAAAGATTTTCTATTCCAAGTCCTGTTTTTGCGCTTATATACAGCTGATTTTTTAATTCACTCGATTTTTCTGCAATTTCTTTACTAAGGCAAGGCAGCTCATTTTCTGCAAGCCTGTCACATTTATTCCATACAAAAACGACAGGAACATCCTTAAATGCCAGAAATTCATCCAAATCAGCAGGCTCTACGTTTCCTGTAATAAATCCATCATTGGAGGCATCTGCTAAGTACAAAACCAAATCAGCTTCTCGTGAAATATCTCTTGTACGTTCAACACCTTTTTGCTCAATTATGTCAGAAGTTTTTCTAAGCCCCGCTGTATCAAACAAACGAGCAGGAACTCCATCAAAGCTTACCCAGCTTTCAATCCAGTCGCGGGTAGTTCCCTCAATGTCAGAAACAATAGCTCTATCTTCTTTTAATAAAGCATTAAACAAGCTGGATTTTCCAACATTCGTTTTTCCACACAAAACAACACGAGCTCCATCCTGATAAAGTTTTTCACTTTTCCAGGAAGAATAAAGAGCATAAAGCCTTTCCTTTGCCTGAACTAATTTCGTATGATCAAATGCATCTGCAATGGTTTCTTCATCTTCCGGATACTCGATACTCACTTCAATAGATGCAACAGTATCCATAATCAATTTTTTTATTTCTTCAATCTGTTCATAAACAGAACCAGCAAGCCTACCCGCAGCCCGTCCACAAGAAATTTTTGTTCTTCCGTCAATAATTTCCTTTACAGCTTCCGCTTTAGTCAAATCTGCTTTTCCATTTACATAGGCTCTGAAAGTATATTCTCCACGCTGAGCTTCTCTGAAACCATTTTCAAGCAACAGCGCATAAATCGAAGAAACAATTGCAGTGCCTCCATGACAGCTGATTTCTGCCATATCTTCACCAGTAAAACTTTTTGGAGCTTTAAAAACGCTTACAAGAACTTCATCAACTTTTTTTGCTTTTCCATTTTCCTTCTCTGCAGGATTTATAATCCAGCCATAGACAACCGTATTTCCGCCAGAAGCTAAAAGAGCCTTTGGCCTGGAAAATACACGGGAAATCAATTCTATACAACCTTTGCCAGATGTTCTGATAATGCCAAGCGCAGAAGGAGCTAGAGCTGTTGCAATCGCAGCAACAGGCTCCTCAGGAATATACGAATTTTTCATTATATAAAAATTACATGATTTTTTTTATAAGTTCAATTGCTTTTAAAACAATCATAAAAACTAAATTTTCTAAAAATTCCTGCTTATTATCTATTGTTTATTGTGTTTATCGTTGTTTCTTGTTTCTTGCCAGAAACTCCAAATACAGGTTTTTCAAATTCAACACTAGCTTCCTTTGTTTTACCTGCATAGGCAGCATTTCCAATATCCTTTTGAATCATTTCATAATTTCCAAGATTATTCCAATACATATATCCACTATCAACAGAATCCCTTATTCCAAAAATTTCCTGCTGAACATAATCTTTTCCGTAATAAGTACGGTCATATTTTACTCCCAGCTTGAATGCCTGTACCCAAGGCCGTACCAAAATTCTATTTTTTGCAATTATAGTGTTGCGGTATGTTCCGTAATAGTAAATTCTATAAGGTCTTTCATTTTTAGGCTCATAATCCAGAAAATAATTTTCAAAATGACTTGGATAGAACATCGGACAAATAACATCCACATAATTTGCCAGCATTTCAACATCCTGGCCAGTTCTAGAACCAATTCTATACCAGCCATTTGCGCCATATACATCAATTCCCAGAGGTGCATTTATATTTTCCCGCGCATAAGCCAAAAACGACATTAAAGCACTTTCTTTTGACATACCCTCTGTTTTCCATCTGAATTTCGCCTTATTCAAATTAAGGCCATCCGTTGGAAATCTTATATAATCAAACTGAATTTCATCAAAACCTTTTTCCACAAGTTCTTTTGCAATATCGACATTATATTCCCACACTTCAGAAGAATAAGGATCAACCCAGTTTTCATCATAATAAACAGTTTGTTTTTCCACTACTTCACCAGTTTCTTCATTTTTCACATCTTCGTAGCCTCTGATGCCAGTCCAAGGCTTATTTAAAGAAGAATCCCAAACTGCATATTTCCCATTTCCATAACGAGATAAATTTCTATCCTTAAAAGTTACTATTCGTGCAATCAAATAAATATTTTTTTCTTTAAACTTTGAAATAAATCTTTCAACATCAATCGAATATGCACTTTCTTTAGCTTTTGCCAAAACTGCATCATTTTCAGACCTATAACGCAAAAGCCCATAATCATCTTTCATATCAATTACAACACTATTCAGGCCATTTTCTTCCACAATCGAAATAAATTTGTCAATTCCTTCATCGCCAAGCTGCTTTCTAACCTGATACGGCGGAATATACAAACTTTTTTTGTCAAGAATCTGGTCTTTATACGGACTTTTCATTTTTTCAGGATATAAAAGCCAAAGTTCTCCCAGACAAATATCTTTTTCAAAACAACTCAACTCCTTTGGAATCCATGCCGTCATTATACCATTTTTCAATAAATCAAACTTTTCTTTCCATAATGAAAGTTTTTCTGCAGTATTCAATTCATTCACTTCGGCACTAGAAACAGAATCAAAATAATTCACGACCTTTGGCTGAGTAAAAATCAAATTAGTTCCATCAAAAGCCAAAGAATCTATTGTTGAGCTAGGCTCTTTGCCAGAATAAACATTCTTTCCCTTTTTGCCAGACCAATCAAATTTATAAATATTCGGCAAAAAAGACTGCGCCATATAAATCTGAACACAAGACCTGCCATTTTCATCTTTAGTCAAAACAGGCAGAATATCTGAAATTTCATCAGGATATGACATTGACGGCATGATTTTAAAACCGCTGCTTACATCAATCCATACAGGTTTTTCCCTTTTTGGATAAAGATATGCCAATCCAAAATAAGGATGAGACATAAAGACAACCAGTTCAGTTTCCTCCAATTCTCTGCCACCAGAAATACGAGGCAATTCAGCTACAGCAACAGCTTTTATACCACTTGTAGCCTTGCTCATTGACCCCAACGACTTCCAAGACAGCGCACCATCATAAGTTATATAAACATTATTTTTTGTAGCCGTTACCAGAATTTCTGAATTTGAGGGGTCTACACTTATATCTTTAATTTCTTCAATCTGCTTTTCAAAACTTTCTGTTTGACCATCATATTTTTTAATTACTACATCAGCAATTCCATTATTTCTCAGTTCAAAATTTATCAAGTCCTCTGAATAAAGAATTCCCTTTGATGTTACAAAATACCATTTTTCAGACTTCGTTCCATTTTCCAAAACATTTTCCGTTTTTAAAATCTGGCTAACAGAACCTTCAGTCCATAAACCCAAAACAGAATTTTCTCCAGTTATTTTAAAAAGTCCATTCCCATTACCAGCTATAACAGCCACACTATTTTTTATTTCTTCACTTTTTTCTACTATTTTTACTTCTTCTGCTTTTACTTCAACATTCTTTTTTCCCTCTGGAATTTTATAAAGAGGCTTAGCCTGCGTCTGACAAGATAAATTTATACTCGAAAAAAGAACACCTAAAATTGCAAATTTAATACCTTTCATAATCAATATATCGGCCTTTTTTCCGTTTAATTAAATATCTTTTTACTATGACCGATTTTTTGCAAAAGGTGAAAAATAACAAACGAAAATCCAGTTTCAAATTTTAAAATTTCAAGCAGCTTTTTGCTTCGCGTTTTGCCGGCTTTGCCGTCGTTCCCTATCAGTCCAGTGGACACATTCGGCGGGGCTACTATCCTTGCCGCAACGACATATTTTTAAAGAAGATTATTTTAGATGCGAGTAAAAAAAAACTTATTCCGGGCGCGAGTTTTGTAAAAAACAACTTTTTCTATATACACTATACTGTTTTATTGCTATACTATACTTATTGGAAATGCCTGAACAGGCGGTTATCTCCCGAAACTCAATCAGCT
>JAEDIW010000031.1 GCA_016296655.1 Treponema sp.
AGATGCAAAAACCAGGCTATCCGTGGCTTCGGCGTCTTACGCGCCTACGGTGCCCTGCACACGCTTCGCGTCCACTTCTATCCGAAGCCTCTGAAAAAGGTTCAATTTTAGAAAAATTAGTGTTGTTTATGCCTAAAAATGTAAAGAAAACACACTAAATATGGACCAAAATTTGCAAAAACAGACTTTTTCAGTGGCCTCCTTCTATCCTTGCCGCAAAAAAAACAAACGCAAAAGCCCCTGTTTCATCAGGCTTTTGTACAGAAAATTCATTGCAAGCAGAACAGAAATCTGCCTGTACTTCTTGTAGTATAGCATAAAAATTTTCTTATTGGTATATTTTTGAACATGAAAACTTTAAAAATGAAAACCCTCAAAGAACTGGGACTTGCAGTTCCTGAAATTTTACTTCCGAAAAAAATTGATACGGAAAAATGGGCAGTAATTGCCTGCGACCAATATACTCAAAACAAAGAATATTGGGAAAATGTCAAAAAAATCTGCGGAACTGAGCCTTCTGCCCTGAATCTTATTTTGCCTGAAATTTATCTTGGCGAAAAGGACAAAACACAGAGAATTGAAAAAATCCGCAGCACTATGAATGAATATCTGAAAAACGGAGTTTTTGCAGAACCAAAAAAGGAATTTATCTATATTGAAAGAACAACAGCCTACGGACGCAAACGCTGTGGCCTGCTGGCAGCCATTGACTTGGACAGCTACGAATGGAAACCTTTCAGTAAGGCACTTGTAAGGGCAACGGAGGCAACAATTGTTGAAAGGCTGCCTCCACGCATGGAAATCCGAAAAGGAGCCCCTCTGGAACTGCCTCACATAATGCTGCTTGTAAATGATGCACATTGCAGTTTAGTTGAACAGACAGGAGAAGCTGTAAAAAAATCAGGCAAAAAGCCAGAATATTCAGGCACTCTCATGCAAAACGGCGGAGAAATTACAGGCTGGGGAATTGAATCTGACCAGGAAATTGCAGAAATTGAAAAAAAACTGAATGAAATTGCCGAACAGAACACAGAGTCAGACGGCAGCGTATTTTTATTTGCTGTTGGCGACGGAAATCATTCTCTGGCAACAGCAAAAGCAGTTTGGGAAGAACATAAAAAGGCCCTGATTGCAGAAGGCAAATCTGAACAGGAAATCCAGTCAAGTCCTGTCCGCTATGCAATGGCAGAAATTGTAAATCTTTATGATGCTGGATTGACTTTTGAACCAATTCACCGAGTGCTTTTCAACTGCAATCCAAAAAAAATTATTGATTTTCTGGCTGAAAAACTTGAAGGCAGCATTGCAGAATATGAAGATGAAATTCAGCTTGCTGCTGCCGTAAAAGACAGTTCAAAAGGTGCAAACTTTGGATTCTGTTTTACAGAAAGCGGAAAGACAAGATTCTGCGCCATTCTTACGCAAATTAAAGAACTGGCAGTTGCCCGCCTTCAGCCAAAACTCGACGATTTTATCAATGCAGAAAATTCAGCTGGCAAAGGCAGCAGCATTGAGATTGACTATATTCATGGGGAAAAAGATCTTCTGGAACTGGGCAAAAAAGAAAATTCTCTTGCAATTCTCTTGCCGCCAATTTCAAAAGACAGCTTTTTTGCAACAATAAATGGAAGCGGTCCTTTACCAAGAAAAAGTTTTTCAATGGGTGAAGCAGACGAAAAGCGTTTCTACATGGAAAGCCGCCGTCTGTTTTAGGTTAACGCTGAAAAATCATCAATAGGATTTATTCAGAGTTTCCTTAGAAGGCTTCTTTCAGGCTCTGATAATTTTTAAAATTGCACTGCTGAATTTCCGGACTTTTGCATCGCCTAGACCGTAAATTTCCAGAAGTTCAGCCGAAGTCTGAGGCTTTTTTAGTGCAATTTCTACAAGAGTTTTGTCGCCAAAAATAACATAAGGCGGCACATTGCTTTTATCGGCAGTCTTTTTCCGCCATTCTTTCAAGGCATTGCAAATTCTAAGGCCTTCTGCATCTGTATCTGAAATTGCTTCAAAAGCAGAACCTTTTTTATGCAGCGCAAATTCAGGCTTTGATTTTTTTGCAGATGCCTCAGATTTTTTTGCACCTCTGCCTGTAAAAACAACAGGCAGAAAAACCTTTTCCCTTGTGGCAAGAAGTTCCCTGCCCTTTGCCGTTACAGAAAGGATGCTGTATTCCATTGATTTTTCAATATAATTCCTTTCTGTAAGGATTGAGGCTAGCTCAAACCAATCTTCACGAGACAGTTCAGTTCCTATTCCCCAGGTTGAAAGCATGTTATGACCGTTATCCATTATTCTTTTCTGTCTGGAGCCCAAAAGAACATCAATTACATATAAAGTCCCAAATCTTTGGTTAAGCCGATAAATGCAGCTCAAAAACTTCTGCACAGGAATTGTCACATCTGTTTCCTGAATCTGTCCGGTGGAACATATATCGCAGCAGCATTTATTTTCTGCAGAAGAAGACTCTGGTGTATAAAATTCCCCAAAATATGCCAGAAGCTTTTGTCTGCGGCAATGTCTGGCAGATGCATAATCAACCATGCTTTGCAGTAATTTTTCAGACTTTTCAACATCAGCAGAATCTGCAAAGAAATAGCGGATTTTATGAATGTCAGCCGAGCTATACAGAAGAAGTGCAGTACTGGGCAAACCATCGCGTCCGGCACGACCAATTTCCTGATAATACTGTTCCAGAGATTTTGGCAAATCGTAATGAATTACAAAGCGAACATTTGGTTTGTCAATTCCCATGCCGAAAGCAACTGTTGCAACCATTATCTGAACTTTATCCCTGATAAATGCAGTCTGATTTTTTTCTCTTGTCGAATCATCAAGACCGGCATGATATGGCAGAACAGAAAAACCGTCATTACTAAGCAAATCTGCAAGCTGGTCAACCTGCTTTCTGGAAAAACAGTAAATTATGCCGCTGTCTTCCAAATGCTCTTTGAGAAATGAAACTATCTGTACATAACTGTCACGTTTAGGACGAACTTCAAGAAAAATATTCGGACGGTTAAAACTTGCCAGCAGAATATCCGGATTTTTCATCTGCAGATTGTTTACAATATCGTCGCGGACATGTTTTGTAGCAGTAGCAGTGAGAGCAAGACAAACAGCCTGAGGAAACTGCCGGCGCACAGACGCTATTGCAAGATAGTCAGGTCTGAAATCATGTCCCCATTCACTTATGCAGTGAGCCTCATCAATTGTAAAACATTTTATATGGAGATTCTCATTGTGCAGAAGAGTCTGAATCTTTTGAGTAGCAAGCCCTTCTGGCGAAACATAAACTATTTTCACTTTTCCAGACAAAACTCTTGCAACACAGGACTTATATTCTTCCCATTCAAGAGAACTATTCAGAAAAACAGCTTCAATTCCATTGGAAGCAAGCGAAGAAACCTGATCATGCATAAGGGCGATAAGCGGAGAAACAACAACCGTAAGCCCGTCAAAAATCAAGGCAGGAATCTGATAAGTCAAAGATTTTCCGCCGCCTGTAGGCATTATGGCAAGCGTATCCCTGCCTGAACAGACATTCTGAATTATTTCTTTCTGAAGTGGCCTGAACGATGAATAGCCAAAAACTGATTTTAAAACCGTTTCTGGAGAAAGCCCCGTACATGCATGGCATGAAATGTGAACTGTATTTTCTAACATACTCCAATTATACTGCAAATAGCAGACTGCATTCAAATTTGCTGTCAAAAATCATGTCGGCTGCTTGCATTTTTTTTTATCTTTTGCTATATTTTATAAACACGCCGGCGTGGCGGAATGGTAGACGCGAAGGACTCAAAATCCTTTGTCAGCAATGATGTAAGAGTTCAAGTCTCTTCGCCGGTATAAGTTTGGGAATCTGAAAAAGATTCCCTTTTTTGTTTTAAATCCAAAGAAACTTTCCTTACCAAAGATTACGCATCACCAGAAAACTCCATGCCTCCTGTATTTTTTCTATAAAGGACAGCTTCCTGAACATGTTCCGCCTTAATTTCTTCCAAGTCCTCCATGTCTGCAATCGTTCTGGCAATTTTCAGGCATGAAGCAACACCTCGCGGTGAAAAAGCATATTTCTCTACGGCATTATCCAACAGCTTTTGAGCATCAGCCGGCAGCTTGCAGAAATTAAAGATTTCATCGGGTAAAAGGCGGCTGTTCTTTTTCCCTTGCCTCTCCCTCTGAATTTTTACAGCTACGGCAATTTTTTTCCGTAATTCAGAAGTTGAACTTGCATGGGATTTTTCAGTTTTAGAAGGTGCATCTACATGAATGCGCATATCAATGCGATCAAGCAGAGGACCTGAAAAATGTTTCCAATATTGTTCAACAGAACGCGAACTGCACAGGCAGATTTTATCCCTGGAACCGAAATTGCCGCATGGACATGGATTGGAAGCCATAATCAGCTGAAAATTTGCCGGATAAACAGAAGTCCTGCCGGCTCGGCTCAAAGTTATGGAACCGCTTTCCAAAGGAACACGAAGCATCTGCAATACCGAAGTCCTGAATTCAGCAGCCTCATCTAAAAATAAAACACCGTTGTGGGCCAGAGAAATTTCTCCAGGCCTGCAGGAACAGCCTCCTCCGCACATGCCTTCAATGGTTGCAGTCTGATGAGGCATCCTGAATGGCGGCATAATCATGGAATAATCTTCAGGTGGCAGCATATCGGCAATAGAATAAATTCTTGCTACAGGACGTGATTCTTCAGGGGTTAGAAGTGGCAGCAGGGATTGAAATTTTTCCAATGCCATAGTTTTTCCACAACCAGGAGAGCCAAAGGCAAGTAGGTTATGTCCGCCAGCTGCAGCAATCTGCAGGCCTCTTACCAAAAAATCCTGCCCACGGACTTCGGCAAATTCCATAATAGGACTTACCCTTGGAAAAAAAACTCCTCCAATATTTTCATAGCAGCTGAAATCACCAGGTTCAGGCATGAGCTTTCCGCTTTTTTCTGAAGAAAACCGTTCAGGCGAATCTAAAGCAGCAAACGCATCTTCCAAAGTTCCAGCCTGGCAAGCTTTCATTCCAGGAACTTCCATAGCCTCGCAGAAGTTTTCCCATGGAATTATGCAATAATCTATGCCAGCTGCCATGGCGGTTGCGGCGGCTGCATGGACAGCCCTTACAGGACGAATTTTGCCGCAAAGTTCCAGCTCACCCATAACAAGAACTTTTTTTTCATTAAGGGAAGAATTTTTCTCCTGATTGCCAGATAGCTTTTTTTTAGCCTGCAAAACAGCCAGTGCAATTGCAAGATCAAATCCAGCACCTTCTTTTTTCAAATCAGCAGGAGACAGACTTATTAAAACTCTTTCCGGTGGAAATTCAAAACCTGCATTGCAAATGGCAGCCCTCATACGTTCCCTGGCTTCTTTTACAGCGCCATCGGCAAGTCCTACAATGTCAATGGCTGGAATTCCACGGCGCAGATCAACTTCAACAGAAACAAGTGAGCCTTCATACCCAAAAGGCGAAAAAGAAAAAATACGCATACACACCTCTGTCTATATAAATGCATGCGTCATAAAAAAAATATGAAATTTTTTCTATTTTTTTTTCAAAAATTTCAAAAAAAGTTTGCAAAAAGGCCTATTCTGAAAGCCTTGGCAAAAGTTCTTCTGTCCAGAACCTGTCTTCAATTTTTCTTCCACCGGCAGAATGACCTAATTTTCTGTCTGCACGAATTTTTTCGCCATGAAAATCACTGCCTGCGGTAATGAAAAAACCGATTTTTCTGCCAAGTTCTTCAAGCCGCATGGATTCAACAACTCTGGCACCTGGATGCCATGCTTCAAGTCCCTGAACGCCAGCGGCAAATATTTCAGAAAGAACTCCATCAAGTTTGCCCCATGAAACATAAAGGGAAAGCGGATGAGCAATTACAGGAATACCACCAGAATCCGAAATAGCCTGCACAGCTTCTTTCAAATCAGCTCCGGCTCTTGAAACATACCAGGGTCTTCCACGCGCAAGAAATTTGTCAAATGCTGACTGTCTGTTTTTTACTATTTTTTTGCTGACAAGAAAATCTGCTATATGAGGACGACCTAAAGACTTCCCAGGATTCAATTCTTCCAGCTGTTCAAGCGTTATTTGAATTCCATCCTGCTGCATTTTTTCTATAATTTTACCATTTCTTGATTTACGCTCATTCTGCAGAAAGGATATAATATCCATAAGCTTTTCTGACAGAGATTTTAAACCAAGCCCCAGAAGATGAAATTCACCTGTAGGCCACTGAATTTCAAGTTCAGTTCCAGGAACAAAAATAATTCCTGCTTTTTTGCTTGCCTCCAAAGCTTCTGCATGTCCGGCAACTGTATCATGGTCTGTAAGGGCCAAAACAGAAATGTTTTCTGCTGCAGCCTTGCAAATAAGCTCAGAAGGTGAATACTGACCATCAGAAGCTTTTGAATGAGAATGTAAATCTATCATAAAAATAGAATAGCATAAAAAAAAAATTTATGGTATTCTAATAAAAATGTGCTAAAATACTAAAAAGTACAGGAATGATATATGCCAAAAGCTGTAAAATATTCAAAAGGATCTATAATTTATTTCTCTGGTGATAAGGATGAAAAAGTTTTCATTCTGCAGAGCGGAATCGTCATCTTGACAACGCAGGATATTGAATCAAATTCCCCATTTACAGAGCAAATAAAAACTGGTGAGTTTTTTGGCGTAAAATCAGCCTTAGGACATTTTCAAAGAGAGGAAACAGCTACAGTCCTTACTGACAGCATTGTAATTTCCATGTCGGTTCAGGAATTTGAACTTTTGGTCACACAGAAACGTGATGTCATACTAAAAATGCTGAGGGTCTTTTCTCACCAGCTTAGGATGGTTCACAAAAAGATTGAATCTATACTGAACAGTAATATGGTTATAAATCAGGAATCAGGAATGCTTTCTGTTGCAAAAAGCTTTTTCAATGATGAACAGTACAGAGCCTGCTGCGATACATGCCTGAAACTTTTAACAAGATTTCCAACTTCAGAACAGAAAGAAGCAGCGGCAAACCTTTATGCAGAATCAAAGCTGCGCTATGACAAGCTGGCTGCCAGAAAACGCAGCAGTCAGGAAGATTTGGAAATGGGGTCTTCTTCGTTTGGTGCGCTGAAACAGTTTTCCTTGCCAGCCTTTGAGCGTTTTGCAAAAGTGTATGAACCAGAACAGGTAATTATTTCTGAGTTTGAGCCAGGCGATTGTTTCTATTTGATTCAATCTGGTGAAGTTCAGCTGGTAAAATGCATTAACGGCACGAAAAAAAATCTGGATATTCTGAAACCTGGTGATTTCTTTGGCGAAATGGCAATTCTGGATAATTCTCCAAGGTCTGCAACTTGCATGGCACTGAACAAGGTCAAGGTTCTGGAATTTAATAAAGAAAATTTTCAGACTCTGTTTTCAGGGAATCCGAACATTGCCCTTATTCTGCTTAAACTTTTCTGCAAGCGCATCTACGACCAGAAACGCAGGCTGAAGATGCTGGCCATAAAAGATTTGCAGGCAAAAATTGCAGATGTTTTCATCATGCTTGATGAAATAAATCCTCCAATGAATAAAACCGAACGTTCTAGAAAGTTCAGCCTTACAATTGCAGATGTTGCACACTGGGCAGGTCTTCCGCTTGAAGTTACACGGGAAGAACTTAACAGATATGTTGAAAAAAATAAAATCGAAATTTATGACAGCCATATAATAGTTGCAAACATCACGGATATGAAAAGGATTGTAGATACAAGATCTGTCCAAAGAGCCCCTGCACAAGGGTTGTAAATGCAAAACTGAATTAACATTCTTGACGTAAGACCGTTAATTCGATATATTTTCTGTACTTATGCCAACTTAGCTCACCCGGCAGAGCAGCTCATTCGTAATGAGCAGGTATTGTGTTCGAGTCACAAAGTTGGCTTTGTCTTAACCGTCCGCTTAGGACGGTTTTTTTTCGGTAAAATAAAAGTTTGCGTTCAGGACAAGGGATTGTAAGTGCAGCGAAGCTGTTCGGGGCTTTTTGACTCTTATGCAGATTTTTTGGAAATTTGAAAATGCAGGTTGAATTTGATGACATTTGAGTCAAAAATCCTTGCAGAAAAAGCCACGAATGTAGGCGCCTTGACGCCGGAACACTGAAAAGCCCGGTTTTTCCGCAAGGAAAAATGGCCCCATAAAACCACTTCAGCTAAAAAATCAAATTTTTGACTCAAGCTGCCTTATAGTTTTGTGGTATGCATAGGCAAGGTGCATGAACATTACGCACCAGATTAACGGTTCGCAGATAATGATGCCCCAGATGCCAAGAACAGGAATTACCCAGGCGGTAAAAAGAATCTTTCCGCAAAGCTCGATGATGCTTGAAACCAGCGGAAGTATTTTGCTGCCAAGCCCCTGCATGCATGTACGGATTACTACAAGAGGTCCAAGTGCAATCATAAAGGGAACTGAAAAGTAAATGTAATTTCGGCCATAGTTGACTATTTCACTGAGCGAAGAGCCTGAAATAAAACGGATGGCAGGTGTAACGAAGAAGAACATTGTAGCGGCCAGGAAAAATGTCCAGATAATAGTTATGAGGTTCGCCATTTTTACACCTTTTTTGGCACGATCCAGGCGTCCGGCACCATAATTTTGTGAAACGAAAGTTGAAGCTGATATGGCAAATGAAATTATTGGAATGGTGATTATGCAAAAAAGTTTGCGTGTCGCAATATGGCCGGCAATAATCAAAGTTCCAAACGAATTTATGGCGGACTGGAGTACGACTGTTCCAGAACTTACGATTGAGCCCATGAATGCCATAGAAAAGCCCTGCCCCATAAGTTCTTTAAAATACTGAAATTCCAGAGAAAAATGTTTTGCCTGAGGAATGAGTATGCGCGCATGCAAAAAAATGTATGCAAGGCACAAAACTGCTGAAGCAAGCTGTGCAATTACCGTTGCAATTGCGGCGCCTCTTATGCCCATGTTGAAATGAGTTATTAAAACGATGTCCAACACGATGTTAAGCAGCGACGAAAAAATGAGGAAAAGGAGGGGAACAAAGGAATTGCCGATTGCACGCAGAAGGCCTGACAGCAGATTATATGCAAACAAAACCCCGCAGCCCATGCTGATTACAACGATGTAGGAAAAACTTTCTTCGAGGAGATTTTCAGGGGTTCCCAGCAAAATTAAAGATTTTTTCAGGAATACGGCAGAAAGCAGAATCAGTGCAAGAGTAACTGCAAGCGTAAGCAGAATCGAAGCGGCTACAAGCTTTTTCAAATATTCCTGTTTGTTTGCGCCGTAGGCTCTGGCCACAACGATGCTCATGCCGCTGCCAAAACCGTTGCCGAATCCTACAATCAGTTCAAAAAGTACGGCTGAAGAACCGACGGCTGCAAGCGAAGATTCTTTAAGGTAATGGCCTACGATTATTGTATCAACAGCGTTGTAAAGCTGCTGAAAAATAAATGAAACTAGTATTGGAATTGCAAATGCAAATAACGAAGTAAAGATTTTTCCGTTTATCAGGTCTGGATGCAAGAATCCGCCTGTTTTGTTCAATGATGCCATAAAGTAATTTTACTGAATTTATCTGGAGAAAGTCGAGTTTTTTTGCGAATTTCTGGGTGCTTTTGGATTCTTTTGGATTTTTATGAGATGTATGGGCGTTGTGTTATGCAGAGAATGGCAGTTCAGTGTGTAGTGCGGGAAGTTCAGTGCAGCAGAACTATGCCTGAGTCTGTAAAGCCGAACTTTCAGCTGAAAGTTCACCAGCAACCGCAAACCGATAATTCACGGTCACTGGTAACTCAAAAATTTATTTAGTTTGCTCCACCAACTAAGCACATCCATTCGGCTTCAGCGCAGAGGGTTTCACCTACATAAGCTTTGCCGGCCTGTTTTACCATCCTTGGGCTTACGCGCAGATTTGTGATTTCCATGCGTACGGTATCACCTGGACGAACCTGATTGCGGAATTTTACCTTGTCTACAGTTCCCAGAAAAAACAAACTGCCGTCCTGGAAAATTTTCTGGTAGCTGAGAGCTGCACCGCCGGCCTGAGCCATGGTTTCTACCAAAATTACACCTGGCACAACCGGATATTCAGGAAAATGTCCTTTAAAGAAAAAATCTTCATCGGTAAATTTTCTGGTACAAACACAGCCTTTTTCATCAAAACTTACGATTTCATCGACAAACAGAAAAGGCTTGCGGTGAGGCAGAAGCGATTCAATATCTTTTGTAACACTCATTATTTTACCTTCTTAATTACAACTGCGCCGTTATGGCCACCAAATCCAAAGTTTGCACTCATTGCACAGTCAATGTTTCCTGAACAGCCCTTGTTTGGAACATAATCAAGATCACAGCCGCCTTCTACATCTGGCTCGTCAAGATTGATTGTTGCAGGGAAATAGCTGTCTGTTATTGCCATTACACAAAGCATGGCTTCAATTGCACCTGTTGCTCCAAGGCAGTGACCTGTCATGCTCTTTGTTGAAGAAATTTTGAGCTTTTTAGCCTGTTCTTCTCCAAAGGCAATTTTCACCATTTTTGTTTCTGCAGGGTCATTGATATGTGTTGAAGTTCCGTGTGCATTGTAATACTGAATGTCTTCTGGTTTAACTCCTGCATCTTTCATGGCAAGAATCATACATTTTGAACCGCCGACACCGCTTGGATCTGGGCTTGTAAGGTGATAAGCATCACTTGAAGCTCCGTATCCTGCAAGTTCAGCATAAATCTTTGCACCACGTTTCTTTGCATGTTCATATTCTTCAAGAACAAGAATTGCGCTTCCTTCGCCCATAATAAAGCCTTCACGTTTTTTGTCAAAAGGACGGCTTGCTTTTGAAGGATCTTCAACAAACGACTTGGAAAGTGTCTGAAGAACATCAAAAGCTACCATTGCATAGCCGTTGATTGTACTTTCTGCGCCGCCTGCCAGACAAACGTCAACACGTCCAGAACGAATCATGTCCAAAGCATCTCCCAAAGCATCACAGCCAGAAGCACAGGCAGTTGCCAAAGTATGAGAAAATCCATGAATTCCAAACTGCATACAGATATTTCCGGCAGCTTCATTCGGAATAAGTTCAGGAATTGTCATTGGAGGAACTCTTTTATGACCTGATTCATGATAGCGTACACAGCCTTCTTCTGTTACTTCAAAACCACCGATTCCAACACCGAGCATGATTCCTGTATTGTCAAGAATTTCCTGATTTCCTAAAAGTGAAGAATCTTCCAGAGCCATTTTTGCAGCAGCAACAGCATATTTTGTAAAGCGAGCCATTTTGCGGGCATCTTTCGGATCCATATAATTTCCAGCATCAAAGTTTTTTACTTCAGCTGCATATTTTATATTGATGTCGCTTGTATCAAAATGAGTTATAGGAGCAACACCGCTTTTTCCAGCCTTGATATTTTCCCAAGTTTCTTCAACTGAATTCCCCAGTGGAGTAACAGCACCCATACCAGTAATTACAACTCTTCTCTTTTCCATAAATTTAAACCTCCAGTAAAAGCTACGCATAAACAGCGCAGCATCGTAAATATCTTAAAAAATTCCAGAACCTGACAGGACTTAAGCCCCAAGTCCTCCGTCAACGCCAATTACCTGACCTGTGATATAAGTTGACATATCGCTTGCAAGGAACAAAACTGTATTTGCAACATCTTCAACCTGTCCTGCCCTGCGCAACGGAATCTGCTGAACCCAGCCGTCACGAATTTCCTGCTTTACGGCCTGAGTCATTTCTGTATCAATAAAACCAGGAGCAACAGCATTAACACGTACACCGCGGCTGCCAACTTCCTTGCACAAAGCTTTTGTATAGCCGATAAGGCCAGCCTTGCTTGCAGAATAATTTACCTGACCGCCTTCTCCATGAACACCAGAAATGCTAGACATATTGATGATTGAGCCGGACTTTTTGCGAATCATGTCGCTTGAAACAATCTGAGAAGCAACAAAAACACCTGTAAGGTTAATGTCTATAACTTTCTGCCAGTCTTCCATTTTCATGCGGAACGACAGACCGTCTTTTGTAATGCCTGCATTGTTTACAAGAACATCGAAACCTCCGGCCTCTGCCAGAGCAGCTTTTACAACTTCTGCCAGCTGTGCATGATTTGAAGCATCTGCACAAATTTCATGGAATTTTGTGCCGTTTTCTGCGGCAAAAGACTCAAGCTCTGCTTTTGCAGCTGACGGTTTTGTACAAAGTCCCCAAACTTCAGCTCCATTTGCAAGAAAAACCTCTGCAATTTTACGGCCAATTCCACGGCTGGAACCAGTAACCAATGCCTTTTTATTCTTCAATAATTCCATTGTCATATCCTTTTATAAAAACATCCGGGCAAGACACAATTTTATAAACCCTGCCCATAACAAAATCCCTGAAAGTTCATCCATGGGATTTGCTAAAAAATTACAGTTCAGTTACTGCAGCTGCAGTTCCAACTGGAGTTGCAGCCCATTTTTCGCCAAACTGAGTGTCGCGCCACAAACCGCTCAAAACCTTGCCAGGACCAGGTTCAAGAACAGCCCATTCATTTGCAGAATCTTCACTCATCATGGCTCCAAGAACAGCTTCTTCATCAGTCCACAAAACAGGATGCGTAAGATGGAGAACTGCCGAAGATTTTATTTCGCTGCCGCTTGTAACAAGCTTACCTGTTACATTGCTGAAAAGTGCAATTTTCGGGTCATTGAAAGTAACGTCTGCAATAGCTTTTTCAAATTCGTCAGCAGCTTTCTGCATGAGCGGACTATGGAAAGGGCCTGCTACAGCAAGACGAACAAAACGGCGTGCGCCAGCTTCCTTGCATTTTGCTTCAGCCTGATTCAAACCGTCAAAAGTTGCAGAAATTACAGTCTGGCGGACACTGTTCATGTTTGCTGCGTAAGCACCGTCACAGCTTTTTGCAATTTCAACTACTTTTGCAGGTTCAAGTCCAATTACTGCTGCCATTCCAGGAGCATGACCTTCATTTTCAGCAGCAATATCTTCACAAACTTTCTGCATAATCTGACCGCGCATGCAGACAACCTTTATAACATCTTCAAAAGAAAGTACGCCAGCAGCATACAAAGCAGGAAATTCTCCAAGAGAAAAGCCCATTACAGCGCTTGGTTCAATGCCTTTTGACTTTAAGGCAGCTGCAACTGCCAGAGATCCGGCAGTAATAGCCAGTTGACTGTTATCACTGCGGCTCAATTCAGCCTGTTCAGTTTCCCACAAAAGTTTGGTTATATCTTTACCAGAAATTTCAGAAATTTTGTCTATGCACTTGCGGGCTTCCGGAAAAGCTTCGCAAATATCCTTCATCATGCCGGGAGTCTGAGCACCCTGTCCAGGAAACAAAAACGTGTATTTTTTTGCCATAAAACACTCCTATGTTACATAGTATTTTCAAACCCGTTTTAATCTGAATAAATGACATTTTATGTCGAAATGTCATTTTAACTGTTAATAGCATACCAAATTGTAGAGATTTGTCAAGTAAATAAAATCCAGTAAATTAAATCCAAGATTTTTCTCCCTCGTCTGGCCCACACGGTCAGGTGCTTTTTTCGGAAAGATTCATGAAAGAACAGTAAGCAAAAATACATCATACTGACAGAAAAATTAAATTTTCCGTCAAAGAGTGCTTGATTTTATAAAAAAAATCATTTAATCTTCCTTTTCGTTATCTAATGGTAATAAAAGTTATATATGACTAATCAAAAAAAATTACAAAGTTTACATTTTAACGAGGAGTGTATATGAAAAAAATAGTACTTTCACTTGCCACACTTGCATTTTCAGTTTTTGCATTTTCTACAGAGGTGGAATTTTCAACTAAAACATATAATGAGGATCCGTTTTATTTACACACTGACGCAGACGATGAAAATAAAACTGATTTCCCCAGTCTAAAAAATAAAACATCTGTGAAATATGAATCAGACAAAGTTGACGCTTTCATAGAAGCACTCGCTGCTATCGATGATTATAATGACAAAAACTTTGGAATTGACGGCTACATCAACGACTGGTACGTAGAATTCCGTCCTTTTCAAAATATTACTGTCGCTCTGCATGACAACATTTATGCCGACGGTTCCGGCCTGCCGATTTATGATGACAATATTGCAGGCGGAAACATCGGTTCAGACGGCGTAACTCTTATCTACACCCCGTCAATATTCAAAGGCAATCTGCAACTTGCAGGAACCCTTCCTTTTGATTTTTCAAAAAATGACTTCAAAGACGATGATGTAAATTACTTTAAATCAAAAAATGAAGAAAATGACACAGAATATGCAGATACCGGATTTGGCGCAATTTATACAACAGAATTTTTCCAGGCCAGTGCATCTGTAAAAGACATTTTTGACGATGATAAGCGCCTTTTTGGAGCCTATATTTCTTTGCCAGGGATTTTTGGTGCAGCAGAAAGTTTGACAATCGGCGGTGGTATTTCATTCACAGATTCCAAAAATTACCCGGCTTTAGGTTTTGATGATTTTACATGGTTCGGAGGCGTAAAAGGGGAAAAACTTGTAAGTGCAAATCTTTCTTTTGAAAATGATTCTTTTGCCCTTGCAGCAGATTTTGTTTCAAACCTTGGCGAAGAATATGAAGAGGAAGTTGCATGGGATCTTTATACAGCTGCTTCTGTAAGTTTTGGAATTTCTGACAGCATCAGTGCATCTCTTGGCACAAAGTTTATGGCAGATACAAAAGGTAAAAACAAAGCAGAAAACGTTTACGGTGTAAATACAAGCCTTGACTTTAACATTGACGGACACAATGCTGTCGGAATCGGTTTTGAATATCAGACCTTTGACAAAAACTTTGACATTGCAGTTCCTGTTTATTGGCAATGGACTTTGTAAAGGAGTTTCCGAAAAGCCTATAGATGTCCTACAGATTGTAATACGACCGGTCAAGGCACGCTTCGCTCAAGGCCTTGACTCGCTCGTTTTCAGGGGTTGTATTAACCCCTGAATAAACACTGAATAAGATGATTCTGTCTTATCCAGTGTTCGTCCTGTGCCCTAAATTTTTTCCAGAGCCTGAGTGATGTCGGCAATGATGTCTTCAACATTTTCCAGACCGCAGCTGAACCTTACCATGCCACCGTCAATTCCAGCGGCTGCAAGCTGTTCATCGGAAAGCTGGCGGTGAGTTGCACTGGCAGGATGCAGAACACATGTCCTGATATCTGCAACATGAACTTCATCGCTTGCAAGTTTCAGTGCATCCATAAAGCGTACACCTGCAGGTCTGCCGCCTTTGATGCTGATGGAGATTACGCCGCTGGCACCTTTAGGCAGATATTTTTGGGCCTTTTCAAAATATTTGTCGCCGGCAAGACCTGGATAAGTAACCTTTTCAATTTTTTCGCTTGTTTTAAAGAATTCTGCAACTTTCAGGGCATTCTGGCAGTAACGTTCCATACGGACAGGCAAAGTTTCAAGTCCTAGATTCAGCAGAAAAGCAGAATGCGCAGAAGGATAACAGCCAAAATCACGCATCAGCTGAGTTCTTGCCTTTACAATGAAAGCTGCGCTTCCAAAATCCTGGACATAGCGCAGACCGTGATAACTTTGGTCAGGCTCAACAAAGTCCGCAAAAAAACCGGTTGCTTTGTTTGCAGCCACCCAGTCAAATTTTCCGCTGTCAACAATTGCACCGCCACACTGCAGCGCATGACCGTCCATGTATTTTGTAGTTGAATGAACTACAATGTCAGCTCCATATTTGAACGGCTGGCAGAGATAAGGAGTTGCAAAAGTATTGTCCACAATAAGCGGAACATTTTTGGCATGGGCAGCTTTTGCCCAAACTTCAAAATCAAAAACAGTAAGCGCAGGATTTGCAATTGTTTCGCCATAAACGAGCTTTGTATTCGGCTTAAAGGCCTTTAAAATTTCTTCGTAGGAAGCATCAACGTCTACCCAAATTACTTCTATACCAAGTTTTTTAAGCGTAAAGCCAAACAGATTTATTGTTCCACCATAAATTGCGGAGCTTGCTATAAAACTGTCGCCGGCAGAGCAAATATTCAGTACTGAAATAAGGCAGGCTGCCTGACCGCTTGAAGTAAGCATGGCTCCAACGCCACCTTCAAGGTCTGCAAGTTTTTTTTCGACGGCCTCACAGGTAGGATTTGCAAATCTGGAGTACATAAACTCTGTAGGTTTGTCAAAAAGTTCTGCAACATGGTCGCAGGAATCAAAGCGATAGGTTGTACTTTGTACAATCGGCATGACAGACGGCTGTCCGTTTTTTGGAGTATAGCCTGAATGAAGACATTTTGTTTCAAATTCCATATTTGACCTCGCGATTTTAATTTTACTGAATTTTCTTTAATTATACGAAATATTTACTTTTTACACAATCAACAGAATAAAAGGTTTCTGATGCAGCAGCGCTGGGAGCCCCTTGCCGACCGCAGCAAAGCGAGGACGGTGAGCGGATAGCGAAGGGCGGACATAGCGGCCAAAGCTTTTAAGCTTCGGGCTGCCCTGAAAAAAATTTAATTTGACGGAGGAAATTCCAAGATGATTGAAGTGCCGGATTTTCCGTCGCTTGTGGCAAAAGCTGTACCTCCAAGAGCCTTCATGATGCTCATAACAATGGAAAGTCCAAGACCAGAACCTCCAGCTGAACGGGTATGGGCTTCATCTCCGCGGAAAAACCGCTCAAAAACATGGGGCAAAACTTTTTCAGGGATGCCAGGACCGTTGTCGCAAATCCAAAGCTGAAATTTTGAATCTTCGGAAACTCTGGCAGAAATTGAAATTTCCAGTTTTTCAGGGGCAGATGTGGCATCTGAATCTTGAGAAGCCTGAATTTCCTGAATTGCGTGATTTTTGCAGGTTCTGGACGAATTGAAAAATTTTACGCTGTTTGAAACAATGATTGTCAGCGCCTGGTACAAAAGTTCGCTGTCCGCAAAAAGCTCAAAACCCACGTCAGAATTTTCTATGGTGAAAGTACATTCTGGAGCCCAGGACATTGTGTCAGCTTTCAATCTGGAGAAAAGCTGCATTACATCAATTTTTTTTACATTCAGTTGTATACGCCCGCAATCCAGTCTGGAAAGCTGCAGAAGATTCTGCACAACGGCTTCCATAGTGTGAACTTCGGCAATCAGCCTATTTATAGAAGAATCCAGCTGAACAGGGTCAGACTTGCCCCAGCGGCGAATTAAATTGGCATATCCCAAAATAACAGCCATGGGAGTTTTCAGTTCATGAGAAACATCGGACGTAAACTGCTTTTCCCTGTCAAAATCGCTCTTGAGCCTTGCAAAAACTTCGTTAAAAGTCTGGGCAAGAATGTCAATTTCATTGCCAGAGCCTGACTGCGGCAAAGTTTCCAAAAGGTTTGTGCTGTTTATCCGTCTGGCCATTTCCGTAATTTTTACTACAGGATTCATGGTTCTGCTGGTAATAAAATAAACGACAGCAAAAGAAATCAGAACTATTGGAACAAATGAAACGGCAAGGATTGCTATTATGCCGGAAAGGCTGTGCTGGCCGAAATCCTGTTCCATGCTGAATGCAGTCTGAACGATAACCGAAGAACCGTTTGCCAGAGTAATTTCCTGCGAAAAATAAAGGATGTCCAGAGGTCCGTCAATGTAAAAATCTTTTTCAAAATAATGCCGAACTTTTGGAGCTGTAAGGGCAAGCTGCGGCATGAACGGATCATTCGTCAAAAGCAGATTTTCCTCAGAAAAAAAATCAGTTTTTGGAAAATCCGCCGCAAGCGGAACTTTTTCAACAGAAGAATAAAATCCAGCCTGACCTGAAACGCCAGCATTTTTTGAAGCAAAAACAGAAAAGGAAATGTAATAAGGGATTTTTTCTGAAATCCATTGAACAGGCGGAACTGGTCGAGGAGGCTCAAACCATTCTGACGGACGTCTGTCTTTACGGTTAGCAAAAGCTTCAAAACGCTCAGAAACAGTACGCGCTGCATTTTTCAATTCATCACTTTGGCGAGTTCTTACGTTGACATTTAATATGAACACAATGGCTGCAGAAAAACTCAACACAACAAAAGCAACCAATACAGAAAATTTTACAGCCAGATTAAAAGCCAGCGATTTTTTATAAAAATTTTTCATGCTTCGTCCCGCATCACGTAGCCTGCACCACGGACAGTGGAAATATATTCTTCACCAACGCTGTCGTCAATTTTTGCACGCAGATAGCGCACATAAACATCTACAGAATTTTCATCAATGTAATGTTCCCTGCCCCATACTGCAGAAATTATTACGTCACGGCTTAAAACAGTATTTACATTTTCCATAAAGCATTTTAAAAGCAGGAATTCAGTTTTAGAAAGGTCAACAGGCTTTCCTTCCAGGAACACTTCCATGCTGTCGGTTCTTAACTCAAGCGAACGGACTTTTTTACAGAAATTTCCACCAGACTGCGAAAAAGATGCCATCCGTCTGAAAAGAGAGCGCATTCTTGCCAGCAGTTCTTCAATTTCAAAAGGTTTTGTAATGTAGTCATCAGCACCGGCATTCAGCCCATTTACCCGATCATAGGTTTCACCCCTGGCCGTCAGCAAAATTACAGGAACCATGGAAGTTTTTCGGATTCGCCGCAGGACTTCCAGGCCACTGAAAACTGGCAGCATGATGTCGAGAATCACCAGATCAGGATTCTGCTTTTCAAAAACTTCCATAGCAGAACTTCCGTCTTCTGCGCAAACAACGGCAAACCCCTCATGTTCCAGTTCAAGCTTTACAAAACTGCGGATTCCTTCATCATCTTCAACAACAAGAATTTTCTGCATAAATCAACTTCCTTTTTTGCAAAACAGGCACAAACAGGCACTTTTGCAAGCAAGCATTTTCTTCAATTTCTGGCCGATTTTCCAACAGATTCACCAGATTCAGCAAAATCCAGACTTTCAATATCTTCGCAGATACAGCTTTCCAACATTTTTCCGTCAAAAGAAGAAATATCAGACAGTTCCAGAGAATATTTTTTTCTGTCAGCACTGTCAGGCAAAAAAACAATCCTCATTGCATTGCCGGCCCTGTTAAACTTTATTATTTCCCTTTCAGAAATTTTTCTGCCATTAACCTTTATTTTTTCCTCAGTTACAGAGCGCGGATCTATTGGAGAAGAAAAAACAACGGTCACAGCCTTTTTTCCGCTATTCAGATTCTCCATATAAACGCGAAGCACAGAAAAATCCGCATTGAACCCATGCCTTTTTCCATGAAACGGAATAAAATCTTTTTTATTCTGATTGAAAGCCTGACCTCTCATCTGATTTTTTTCAATTTCAGGACATTCATGGGCAAATCCATTGCTGAAAGCACAGAACAATGCAAGAAAAGCCCCGGCAACAATTTTCACTCCTGCATTTTTTTTCAGTTTCATAAAAACTTCACCTTTTCCCCTGAAATTCAAATATTCAGTTTCTTTATAATCATAATATGGGCGGCTTTCGGCTTGTTCGCCATGCTCACCAGCCGAAACCGGACTTTCCGCCATTGCGCTTTCGCTTCATCCGGCTGACGCCGGACGCTTCGCGTGGCTCCAATTCCTGCCGCAGAAAAACAAAAACTATATGGAAAAGTATATAACCTTTTTCTGCTTTTTTCTTTAGGGAATCTCTAAAAACCCCAAAGATTAAAATTTTCTAATCTATTTTAAATCTAATTTTCATGAACGCAGGATAAAAAAAATGTATAGTCATAACCGTAAACAACAGCAGACATAAACAATGCTGTAAAACAGAAAAACAATTTTATACAGATGGGATGTATAATAAGTTCGCGTTGCGAACTCCCTTATGGAGGTTTACTATGAAAAAATCAATCAAGGTTTTAGGAACAACAGCACTTATTCTGGCTTTTGCAGCAGCTCCAGCACTTGCAAGAAACAACCGTCCAGGCAAAGGCAACAACATGCCAGACTTTGCACAAATGAACAACTGCCCTGTTTATGCTCAGAACTGTCAACCAGGTTTCAACGGACAGAACAAAAAAGCAGGAAGAAACGGCTGCGGAATCGGCAGAATTTCCATGATGGGAACAGTTTCTGCAATTGATGAGTCAAAATCAATCCTTACAGTAAGCGACATCGACGGAGTTGAACACAAAGTTCACATAAGTGAATTTACAAAAGCCTGCACATTGGATGCTGCAACAAGAACAACAGCACTCAATCCTAAAGCAGACATCAAAGATTTTAAGAAAGGCGACAAGGTTGCAGTTTCTACATTCGACACAGAAACAAAAACTCTGGAAGCACGTAGCATCTGCACAATAAAATAACAGAAACTTTTTCCCTAATTCTCCTAAAACTCTGGCCGCCGCCAAAAAAGCAGACAGCCAGAGTTTTTTTTTACAATTTAGGAAATTATTTCAAAAGTCTAGAACAAATTAGGGAACAATGTTTTTGGTATCATCAGCCAGAAATCCGGGAACACAGCAAGCAGAACAAGAACAACCAGCGATGAAGCAAAATATGGCAGACAGCCTTTAAAAGATTTTTCAATGCTCAAATTTCCAATTGAAGAGGCAAGCAACAAACACAATCCGTACGGCGGAGTTACAAGTCCAAGCGAAAGCGTGCAAACAACAATCAGTCCAAGCATAATCGGACTGATACCAAGACTTACGGCAGCCGGCAGAACAATCGGAACAAACAGAATTTCAGCTGGAACTGCATCCATGAAAGTTCCTACAAACATAAAGAACATGATTACAATAAAAATAAAGAACAGTTTTCCGCCTGGCAGGGCAACAAAGAAATTCTTTACAATCATGTTCAGCTGATAGTAACTGAGCAGTTCCCCAAGCGCATTTGCAGAAGCCAGAGCAAAAAGCGAAAGAGATGAAAGTTTCATGGTTTCTATCAAAATTGCAGGCAAACGCGAAATCTTTATAGATTTATAGAAGAAAATTCCAATAATCAGAGCATACATACAGGCAAATGCCGCAGATTCAGTCGGGGTAAACCAACCGCTTACAATTCCGCCTATAAGCAGAACAGGTGTAAAAAGTGCTGGTAAAGAAACAGCCGTCTGCTTCAAGGCCTTCATTACAGGAACCTTTTCTCCCACTGGAAAATTCTTTCGTTTTGAATTGAATTTTACAACGGCCATCATTGCCAGCCCCAGCAAAATTCCTGGAACAAGACCTGTCATGAACAGAGCTCCAGTACTGATATTTGCAACACCTGCATAAACAACCATAATTATGCTGGGTGGAATAATTGAACCCAAAGTTGAAGACGTTGCGGTAACACCTACACTGGTTCCGCAGTCATAGCCCTGCTTATTCATTGCAGGAATGAAAACCTTGCCGACACCAGCCGTATCAGCCTGCGACGAACCTGAAATCCCTGCAAAAATCATTGAAACAAGAATGTTTGCATAGGCAAGTCCTCCGCGGAAACGTCCGACAAGAGCTGTACAGCAGTCAATCAAACGGTCGGTAATGGCACCTTCATTCATAAGGTTTGCGGCAAGGATAAAAAGCGGAACCGCAAGCAGTGTAAAACTGTTAAGCCCGTTAAACATTTTACTGAAAACAACCGCATTAGGAATCTGCGGAAGCGCAAAAATTCCGGCAAAGGAAACCAATCCCAGTGAAAAAGAAATTGGAACCCCAATAGCAATAAAAACAATAAATAAAACAACCAGTAGTGCTGCCATTATTTTTCACCTTCCTTAAAATTTTTCAAAAAAGCCAAATCTGCAGCAATACTGTCCAGCAGATAAATTGTAGAAGTTATGCCTGCAAGCGGTACACAAATCCATGTAACGCCACGCTTAAATTTGGGAATATTTACCCAGGTATAATGCCAGAACTGCTTTGTAAGTTTTACTCCGTAGACAGCCATCAAAATACAGAAAATCAGCATTAAAACTGAAATTACAATCGACAGCATTTTTACTGTTCTTGGATTTTTAAGGGAATCATTTAAGGCAGTAAATGCAAAATGCTTTTTTTCATAAACCATAGCACTTGCCCCCATAAAAACTGCCCAAATAAAAGAATACATTTCAACATCTTCTGTCCATGTAGCACTTATTCCCACATAGCGCGTGAACATCTGGGTAACTACAGTCAGAAGAAAAATCAGCAGAAAAAGTCCGCCTATTAGAATCTGGACTTTCTGCATACCAGCAATTATTTTTCTCATATTTTTTTCCAAATAAAATTTAAGAGGGAATCTTGAAAACTAAAAAACATCTGCACAGGCACAGTCATGCAGCTCAGGCAGACAGATTTTTCACTATAAGGCTGGGATATAGGGAAGTGCTGATTAACTGAAACGATTAGTCAGCATTTTGCTACATTCAGTGTCTTCATAGCTGATTATCCCCAGCCTAAAGAATTACGCAGTCTGACAAAAAGCAGGCATCATCTGCAATGCCCTCATTTTTTTCCAGACTGCCATAAAAAGCCCTCTGAAAAATATTCAGAAGGCTTTTCAGCTGAAAGATTTATTTTGCAGCGTTACGAACCATGTCAATGTACTGTGTCATGTTGTTGTCTTTTGCAAATTTGTCCTGAATAGGAATAGCAATTGCCTTGAACGCAGCAATGTCAATGTCTTTGAATTCAGTTACAGAAGCACCGTCAGCAATAACTTTTGCCTTTGAAGAATCGAACATACCGTAAGTAACCTTGCGGTCTTCTGTGGTTGCAGCGGCAGCGGCCTTGTTAATCCAACCTTTCTGCTCTTCTGTAAGTTTGTCATAAAAGTTTCCGTTCATGAGGAAAAGACGTGTTGTAAAGTCATGGTGAGTTTCAGCAATGTATTTTCCATTTGGAGTTTTGTGATGTTCCTTGAGCATGAAGTTTGTATAGTCGTTTTCAGCAGAATCAACAACACCCTGCTGCAAAGCCTGATACAGTTCACCCCAAGCTACACTTGTAGGAATTGCGCCACAACCTTTCCAGAAATCAAGCTGAACCTGAGAATTCTGTGTACGAATTGTCATGCCTTTGAGGTCAGCAGGCTTTGTAATCGGCTTTTTACCATAATAGTCACGAACAGAAGATGTCCAGTAACCCATGATGCGATAGCGGTTTGAAGTCTTTTTAAGAACAACGTCCTTCAAAGCTGTACCAAACTGTCCGTCAAGACATTTTTCCCAGTGGTCAAAACTGTCAAACAGATATGGAAGTGCAAAAATATTAACTTCAGGAACGCCGATTGCAGCCATAAATCCAGGAGAAGCAACACAAAGCTGAAGTGCACCCATGTCAAGTTTTTCTACAAGTTCATTTTCGTTTTCGCCCATTGTACCATGATGGCAGACAACCTTGATTTTTCCACCAGATTCAGCTTCAGCAACTTCCTTAAATTTCAAAATTGCAAAAGCATAAGGATTTTCAAGAGATGTCTGATTGTGAGCAACAATCAACTCAAGAGGTTTGTCAGCTGAAGCTTCTTTAGCTCCACCAGCAAATACAAGCCCTGCAACAGACAAAACGGCAGCTAAAACAGCAATCTTCTTCATTATTTCCTCCTTATGTAAAGAAAAAAGCTTTAAAATCTCCCTAAACATTTCAAATCTCCAGCCAAACTGAGAAATCTGCATTCAGCAGTTTTTTTTCCAGTTTTCCAGCAGTGATTTCACTTGTGAATTCAGGGACAAAATCAACAGAGCCTTGAAAAAGTAAACATTTCCAAAGCCATAAAAAATATTTTTACAGTCATTTTTTTTGACTATGATTTGATTATAACATAGTTTTTTATAAAACCAAAAAAAAGCAGAAGATTTTGCAAAAAAAGCGGCAGGGGGCGTTGCGTAAAGACCACAGGGAGCGCAGCGGACGAGGACTTGCAGCAAGCACCCGGTGACGGCACAGCCGGCAGCCGCCCGAATAAAAAAAAAGGAAGCCTCCGGCAAAATACCGAAGAACTTCCTTTCTACTCTCCCCGTCAGCAAAAGCCGTCAGGTTCGGTCAATTATACAAGCCCCTGAGCTGTCATAGCTTCTGCAACTTTTACAAAGCCTGCAATGTTTGCGCCGGCAACGTAGTTTACCCAGTCACCTTCAACCTGCTCAAATCTTTTTGCAGTATTGTAGCAGTTGTCATGAATATTTTTCATGATGCCTTTAAGTTTAGCGTCAACTTCTTCTGCAGACCATGAAAGGCGTTCAGAGTTCTGAGACATTTCAAGTCCAGAAGTTGCAACACCACCAGCATTAGAAGCTTTGCCTGGAGCATAAAGGATTTTTGCAGCCTGGAATTTTTCAATTGCTTCAAGGTCAGATGGCATATTTGCACCTTCTGCAACAAGCTTACAGCCGTTAGCCAAAAGTTTTTCAGCATCAGCACCAAGAAGTTCATTCTGTGTTGCACATGGGAATGCACAGTCACATTTTACTTCCCAAACTTTTCCACCTTCAACATATTTTGCAGACGGGAACTGTTTTGCATATTCAGAAATGCGGCCACGCTTTACACCCTTAAGTTCCTTAACCCAGTCAAGTTTTTCCTGTGTAATGCCGTCAGCATCGTAAATATATCCGTTTGAATCAGACAAAGTAACAACTTTTGCACCAAGCTGAAGAAGTTTCTGTGCTGCATAAGTTGCAACGTTACCAGAACCAGAAACAACACATGTTTTTCCTGCAAAAGTATCACCTTTTACAGCAAGCATTTCCTGTGCAAAGTAGATGAGGCCGTAGCCTGTAGCTTCTGTACGGATTAAAGAACCACCAAATGAAAGTCCCTTACCTGTCAAAACTCCAGTATATTCGTCGCGGATTCTCTTGTACTGACCAAAAAGGTAACCAATTTCGCGGCCACCAACGTTTTTGTCACCAGCAGGAACGTCAACGTCAGCACCAATATGGCGGTAAAGTTCTGTCATAAAAGACTGGCAGAAGCGCATAACTTCCTTGTCAGATTTTCCATGAGGATCAAAGTCAGAACCACCCTTACCACCGCCCATTGGCAAAGTTGTAAGGCTGTTTTTCAAAACCTGTTCAAAACCAAGGAATTTAAGGACTGAAAGATTTACTTCTTTAGAAAAACGCAGTCCGCCTTTGTAAGGACCAATTGCAGAGTTGTACTGAACACGGAATCCACGGTTTACGTGATAGTTTCCCTTATCGTCCATCCAAGGTACACGGAACATGATAACGCGTTCTGGTTCAACAAATCTCTCCAAAATTGCATTAGCTTCAAGTTCCGGCATCTTGTCCACAGCTGGCTCAAGAGTTGTAAGAACTTCCTGTACTGCCTGCAGGAATTCTGGCTGATCAGCATTTTTAGCCTGTACGTCAGCCCAAATACGCTTTACGTATTCATTTTTCATAATAATGTACCCCTATTCCGACGCAGTTTCAAAACAAAACCTCATTTTTTTACCGCAATCGGCATTTTTATTTTATCAAAAAGGAGCATTTTATAAAAGCATAATTATCTATTTTCTTGCATATTTATGCAGAAATTTAATTTTTTTTAAATATTTTGAGCGGAACGTCTTGGGGCAACCGTCCTTGCGCAGTTCCGCTCCCGCTCCAGCCACAAGTGGCAGCCTTCGGCTCTGCTCCAGCACGGCGCAGGGGATTCGGCATACAGAACCTGTCCTTCTGCCACCCAAAATTATGGAATCCGATGCAGCCTTATTGGAATATGTGGAGTGGATTGAGGGAATAAAAAAATCGCGTCCCCAAAAATGATTTTCAGTTCAGTGAACGCGACTCGTTTTTCATCAATGACTTTCGGCTGAACTACTTGTCATTCAATGCTTTCATTAACCATGATAGCGACTTTTGTCAAAAACACAAAACTCATCTGGTCTTCCACGCTGATTCCAGAAAACCTCGTTTTTTTTAGCAGTTCGATTTCCAGCTGTTTCTGTTCTTCTGTCTCCAGTTTTCCGTCGATGAAAAGCAGGAGCCATTCGTTCAGCGAGCCTGGTGAAATGTAGTAATTTACGGCTATCTCTGCCTGTTTTGAATGTACGAGCGCATCGCAATTGAGCCAAGAATAATCAGGCCGCCAGTAACAGCCTGCATAGACGGTACTTCATGCACAAACAGCATTACCCAAACTGGGTTCATAAGAGGCTCAATCATTGAAATAAGCATTGCCGTCAGGGCACTTTCACCTGTAATTCCAATGGAATAAAGCATAGACGGAACAGCCATCTGAAATATTCCAAGTGCCAGAAGGCAGGCAATGCCGGAAGAAGCATTGTGCATCGGCTGCATGAAAAAAAATGGCAGAGCTACTACACCTGTCAGCAAATGCGACAGAACAAAAGAGTCGGCAGGATTTGCATCTTTTTGCCGGCGCATAAAAATTGACATAAGTGCCATTGTAAAGCCTGAGCAAACCGCAAGTAGATTGCCTGTAAGGCTTCCACCTCCAAGCTCTTCGGCAAAAAACAGCAGCATACCTGCAAAAACTCCTGCAAGTGCCAGAAAATCCGATTTTCTGTTTTTTTCACCAAGCAAGGCAGGCCCCAAAAGAATTATCCATATCGGGTTTGTATATTGCAGCAAAACGGCATTTGCTGCAGCTGTCATCTTTGTAGCCGTAACAAAAAGAATCATTGTCAAAGAATAACAGACAGCCCCGGCCCATAAATTTACAGTTGCATTTCTGTCTATTTTCCGACTATTTTTCTGTGCAATGTAAAAAACAGGCTTGTGGTGCAGGAAAAGCATCATAAAAGCTGCTGCAATTACACTACGGCCACCTGTGATTGCAAGAGGATTCCAATCTATAGATTTTATCAGGATTCCGCCGCTACTCCATAAAACAGCACAAACTACAAGGGCAGCAACAGGATTAAGCGATTTTTTCAAATACATCGAGTCAAGGCAAGCTTCGTTCAAGGCCTTAACTTCGTCGTTTTTAAGGTTTGTATTAAAACTTAAATTAAAAATCTTTTTCACAAAAAAAGTCTACTTTTTTGCAAAAAAGATTGCAAGAAACCCCATGAATATTCATAAAAGTTCTGAGTAAAAATTCTCTACTACAAGCAGAAGTTTTTTATTATACTAATCTGCATGAATCTTCTTTCTATTAATAAACTGGCAAAAATCGGGCGGGAAAAACCGCTTTTTACGGACGTTACATTCGGACTGAACGAAGGCGACAAAGCAGCCCTTGTAGGTCGCAACGGAACAGGAAAATCAACGCTTTTAAATTGCATTGCAGGAGTCCTGACGCCAGACGACGGAAATGTTGTATTCAACAGAAGCTGCAAGGTTTCTTTTTTACCGCAGACACCGGCATTTTGCCCTGATGACACAATCCGCTCCCACATTTTTAAAAGCGACAGCCCAAAACTTGCAGTTATCAGGGAATATGAAGAAATCTGCACAAAACTTGGTACAGGCAGCGGAAAAAATGCAGTCATTCAGGCTCAGTTTGAAAAACTTAACCGCCAGATGGAAGAAGGGGATTTGTGGAATTACGAATCTCAAATTTCTTCTATATTAACAACACTTGGCATTACCGACATGAACCGCAGGATGTCACAACTTTCAGGTGGAATGATAAAAAAAGTTGCCTTAGCCCAGGTTTTAGTCGAAGATTCAAAACTTCTGCTATTGGACGAACCGACAAACCATCTGGACATAACGACAATCACCTGGCTTCAGGAATACCTGAAAAACACGGACAGAAGCGTTCTGATGGTTACTCATGACCGCTACTTTTTGGACAATGTCTGTAACAATATCTATGAGCTTGCAAGGGCAAGGGTAAAACTCTACCAGGGCAACTACTCAACTTATCTTGAAAAAAAACAGATTGAAGCAGAAATTGAAGAAAATACTGACCGCCGCATTGAATCTGTTCTCAGAGTAGAAAGGGACTGGCTTTTACGTGGACCTTGCGCCAGAGGAACCAAGGCCAAGGCAAGAATTCAGCGCGACATGCAGCTGATAAACCGTGAAAAATTTGCAAAAGACAAAGGATTTGCCTTTGAAGTTGCAGGCCGCAGGCTTGGCGGGAAAATTCTTGAGCTGAACAAGGTCTGCAAAAATTTTCCAAAAGGATTTGCTGGCTCAAAAGACGGAAAAACCTCGCCAGTTTTAAAAGATTTTTCATATATTTTTAGCAAAGGGCAGAAAATCGGCATTTTCGGAGATAACGGAACAGGAAAATCAACCTTACTCAACTTGATTACAGGAAAAATCCAGCCGGACAGCGGAACTATTGTAAAAGGTGAAAATACGGTTTTCGGCTATTATGAACAGAATCCAGTATTTAAAGACACAAGTCTGACTGCACTGGAATATATAAAGGAAGCTGCAGAATTTATTTCCATGAACAACGGAAAAAAACTGAGTGCAGCTCAATTCCTTGAAGAATTCGGTTTTGAAGGGAAAATTCAACATTCACCGCTTGCTTCGCTCAGTGGAGGTGAAAAAAAACGGCTTCTTCTTGTCAGGCTTTTAATCAGCAACCCGAATTTTCTGATTCTGGATGAACCGACAAATGATTTTGACATTTTTACAATGAATATTCTGGAACAGTTTCTGGCCGGCTACAAAGGCTGTCTGCTTGTCATCAGTCATGACCGTTATTTTATGGACAAAGTTGCCGACACGCTTTTTATTCTGGAAAATGATGGCTGCGTTTCTGGATTTGCAGGAAAATGTTCTGAATATCTTGAATATCGGGATGAAAAACGGAAAGAAGAAATTCTTCAGAAGCAGGCAAAACAGGCAGAAAAGCAGAAAGAAGAACTGAAGGACAGGCCGACCGAAAGTGAGCAGGACTCTGCAAAGCCCAAAAAACTTTCTTTCAAGGAGCAGAAGGAATTTGAACAGCTTGAAAAAGACATTGAAACTCTTGAAAACCGCAAAGCTGAACTGGAACAACTGATGTCTGGCGGGGAAACTGATTTTTCAAAAATTGGAGAAATCAGCAAAGAATATCAGGAAATTTCCATCCAACTGGAAGAAAAATATAAACGCTGGGAAGAACTGGCTTAATTTTTTAAGTGAGGTATTTATGGATTTTGTAAAAAAAGGTTTTCCAGGCATCGTAGTCTGTCTGCTGATTGCATTTCCGTCATGGTTTTTAGGAAAACTATTTCCTGTAATCGGCGGACCGATTTTTGGAATTCTTATAGGAATGACTGTTACCTTGTTCATAAAGGACAAGGCAAAATTAAAGGATGGCATAGCCTTTGCTTCCAAAAAAGTTCTGCAATGGGCTGTAATACTGCTGGGATTCGGTATGAATTTAAGCGTTATCCTTGAAACAGGCAGGCAGTCGCTGCCTATCATCATCTGTACAATCAGCATTTCGCTGATTATTGCTTTTTTTGTTTCAAAGCTGCTTGCCATTCAGGGAAAAACAGCTGTACTTATTGGAGTTGGCTCTTCTATTTGCGGAGGAAGTGCAGTTGCTGCGGCTGCACCTGTAATACAAGCCAGTGATGAAGAAGTTGCACAGTCAATTTCCGTAATTTTTTTCTTTAATGTGCTTGCAGCCCTGATTTTTCCGTCTTTGGGAAAAATAATCGGATTTGACACAACAAGCGGAACAGCTTTTGGAATTTTTGCAGGAACTGCTGTAAATGACACGTCTTCTGTTACTGCAGCAGCTTCAACATGGGATTCTCTTTTTAATCTTGGAAGTCAGACTTTGGATAAGGCTGTTACTGTAAAATTAACCAGAACTCTTGCTATAATCCCCATTACGCTGGTGCTTGCTTTCCTGCAGGCAAAAAATGCAGACGGTGGTAAAAGTGCCTTCAGCTTCAAACGTTCTTTTCCAATGTTTATCCTGTATTTTGTTCTTGCTTCGGTAATAACCACGGTGTGCATTCATTTTGGAGTTTCTGCAAAAGCATTTACTCCTCTGAAAACCTTGAGCAAATTTTTTATTGTTCTTGCAATGTCTGCAATCGGCATGAACACGGACATTGTAAAACTTGTAAAAAACGGTGGTAAACCGATTCTTTTGGGATTCTGCTGCTGGGCAGGAATTGCGGCGGTAAGCCTTGTAATGCAGCATGCTATGCATTTATGGTAGCACGGCTTGCCTGAGGGCTTGCCTGCGGCAAGGATAAGGGTTTGGACTTACGTCCAAACCTAGTGAGTTTGCTTAGGCAAACTCATTATTTACTGTGCGCTAAAGCGCACGGCTTGCCTGCGGCAAGGATAAGGGTTTGGACTTACGTCCAAACCTGGTGAGTTTGCTTAGGCAAACTCATTATTTACTGTGCGCCAAAGCGCACGGCTTGCCTGCGGCAAGGATAGAAGCCCCTGCAAAGCAGTCCACTGGAGCGAGGGAACGTAGTGACCGAGTGAAGCGGATGGAGCGAAAGCGGAAGGGCGGATAGCCTGGTTTTTGCATTGCGTAACGAAAGTGAAGCAATGCAAAAAGCCGCCCAAAAATAAAAAAAGTATTAGAAGATTAAAAATGAAGGATTTTGGAGCTGATCGGACTTGAACCGACTACCTCTACAATGCCATTGTAGCGCTCTAGCCAGGTGAGCTACAGCCCCATATAAAAATATTTTAGCATATTGCAAAAAAAAAATCGAGTAGTTTCAAATATTTTCAACTACTTTTCTACATTCCATATAAAAAATAATTCTGCTATACTCTGCGCATGGTCAAAGAATTTTCTATAAATGTAAAACCTCAGGACGAGCACAACGAATTTTTAATTTTACAAAATGTTTTAAAAGAACTTGCAAAAAGCGGAATCAAGGCAAAAAAGGATGAAATTTCATTGGTTCCGTTAAAAAAATCAATTGATGCAAGGCACGGGCAGGTAAAATTTTGCCTGAGATACAGAGTTTTTATAGGCGAAAAGCCTGGAGACTGCCAGACTAACGAAATCCCGGTCTGGAAAAAAGCTGAAGAAAATGCAAAAAAGGTCATAATTGTGGGTTCAGGCCCTGCAGGTTTGTTTGGAGCTCTGAAACTGCTGGAAAAAGGCATAAAACCTGTAATTGTTGAGCGGGGTGTTGAAGTTCATCAGCGCAAGCGGGACATTGCTGCCATCAGCACAAAAGGAACTGTCGATGCAAACAGCAATTACTGCTTTGGAGAAGGCGGAGCTGGAACTTTTTCTGACGGAAAGCTTTATACAAGAAGCAACAAGCGCGGAAACATTGCAAAAATCCTGCAGATTTTCGTGCATTTTGGGGCAGACAAGGCAATTTTAACGGCAGCGCATCCACATATCGGTACAGACAAACTTCCAAAGATTATAGAATCAATGAGAAAAGAAATTCAGAATCTTGGCGGTGAGTTTCTCTTTGGAACAAAATTCACAGGTTTTATTTTTGACGAAAATGAAAAATCGTCTGTAAAGGGAATAACTGCAGAAAATGTTGCAGACGGAAAAACTTTTGAACTTTCTGGCGATGCCGTGCTTCTGGCAACAGGACATTCTGCAAACGATGTTTATTTTGCACTTGCAGAAGCAGCGCCTAAGGCTCTGGAAGCAAAAACTTTTGCAACTGGTGTACGGGTTGAACATCCAAGGCAGCTGATTGACGCAATTCAATACCATGGGCAAATCAAAGATGGTATTTTGCCAACTGCAGAATATACGCTTACAACGCAGGTCGATGGCAGGGGTGTTTATTCGTTCTGCATGTGTCCGGGCGGTTTTGTAGTGCCTTCGTCAACTGGTCCTGACGAAATCGTAATAAACGGCATGTCTCCTGCAAGCCGCCGTTCAAAATGGTCAAATGCAGCAATTGTCGTTGAAACACGGCCAGAAGATATTCCCAGCACATTTGTAAAAAAAGCAGAAGAAGCCGGCTGTCCTGCTCTTGCAGGTCTTTTTTACCGGTCAGGTCTTGAAGCTCAGACAAAAAAATATGGGAAAGGTCAGAAAGCTCCGGCGCAGCGCCTTTCTGATTTTCTGGATGGTAAAGATTCGGCGACTTTGCCAGAATCAAGCTACACGCCGGGGCTTAATCCAAGCCGACTGGACAAATGGATGCCTGAGTTCATCAAATCGCATCTGATGCAGGCTTTCAGAAATTTTAACAGAAACATGAAAGGGTTTATCTGTCCGGATGCTCTTGTAATTGCAAGCGAAACAAGGACTTCAACTCCTGTGCGCATTCTCCGGGACAAAACAACTTTTGAATCCTGCGCCTTAAAAAACCTTTATCCTGCAGGTGAAGGTTCTGGCTATTCTGGAGGAATAGTTTCTTCCGCTATGGACGGAGAAAATGCCTGCCAGGCAATAATTCGAAAATTTGCAATGTAAAATTTTGAAAGTGTTTCCTGATTCGCTTTAGTGCGCAGGAAACGCCCTAAAAAAATCTAAAATATCTTTACAAAAATAAAAAATAAGCGCATAGTCGGTAAATCATGTTTCAACCAGAATTAGTAAAATCACTTCGCAGTTATAATGCGAAAACCTTTGCAGCCGACCTTTCAGCCGGTATTATCGTAGGAATTGTAGCACTTCCACTTGCTATAGCTTTTGCAATTGCCTCTGGAGTTACCCCAGAGCGAGGAATTTTTACGGCAATCATTGCAGGCTTCATTATTTCAGCACTTGGAGGCAGTAAGGTTCAGATTGGCGGTCCAACTGGAGCTTTTGCTGTAATCGTCTACAACATCGTTCATCAGTTTGGACTTTCAGGCCTAGCAACCGCAACCGTCATGGCAGGAATAATCCTTATACTTCTTGGCGCTTTCAAACTCGGCGGTCTTATAAGCTTTATACCTTATACAATCATCACAGGATTTACAGCAGGAATTGCCGTAACAATCTTTACAACACAAATCGGTGATTTTTTTGGGCTTCAGACAGGAGCTATGCCAGGTAATTTTGTGGGAAAAGTCGCTGTATATGCAAAAACTTTCGGTACAATAGATTTATACACAACTTTAGTAGCAGTAATATCGCTGGCTGTCATCTTTGTATGGCCAAAAATCAACAAAAAAATTCCAGGTTCACTGATAGTTATCCTGCTTTCTACAATTGCCTGTCTTATTTTGAAGAAATTTTTCGGTTTGGAAACTGCCACAATTGGAAGCCGGTACGGTGAAATTCCATCGTCTTTGCCTGCTCCGCAGATGCCGTCTTTTTCAATCGCTTTAATCAAGCAGCTGTCTTCTTCAAGTCTGTCGATTGCAGTTCTTGCAGCAATTGAATCACTTTTGAGTGCTGCAGTTGCCGACGGTATGATTGGAAGCAAACATAACTCAAACATGGAACTGATTGCCCAGGGAGTTGCAAATATTTTCAGTCCACTTTTCGGCGGAATTCCTGCGACAGGTGCGATTGCAAGAACCGCAACAAACATTAAAAATGGCGGACGTACTCCAGTTGCAGGAATTATTCATACCGTTACGCTGCTTTTGATTATGCTTTTCCTTGGAAAATATGTTGTTTATATTCCAATGGCAGCACTGGCTGCAGTTTTGGTTTCAGTTTCATGGAATATGGCAGGTTTTCCAACAATAAAGGCTTTGCTCAAAGGTCAGAAATCTGACAGTACTGTTCTTTTTATAACTTTCATACTGACTATTTTCATTGACCTTACAGTTGCAATTGAAGCAGGGCTTTTATTTGCAGCTTTTTTCTTTATCAAAAAAATGGTTGATCTTTCTGAAGTTCAGGAATACAACACCATGCCTAAAGGGCTTTTGCCAGATAATCTTGATGAAAAACCTTTGACTCTGCCAAAGGATGTTCTGGTTTATGAGATTTCAGGTCCTCTTTTCTTTGGAACTGTCAGAAAATTTGAACTTGCAGTAAATCAGGCTTCTGTAGAATATAAAGTACTGATTTTGAGGTTGCGGAGTGTCAGTTACATTGATGCAGGGGGTGTAAGGGCTTTGCTACAGCTGAAAAATGCATGTGAAAACAGAAAAATAAAAATCATTTTGTCAGGGGTTTGCGCACAGCCTGAAAAACTTTTGGACAAGACAGGGATTGCTGAAGCAATCGGAAAAGAAAATATATTTGACAATATCAGTTCAGCTTTAGCAAGAGCAAACGAACTTTTGCAATAGGCCCCGTTTGCAAAAAAGAAAAATGCCGAAAAAGGCATTTTTCTTCCACACATTCCCGGTTCATCGGCACCTTGAAAAAGCCGTAAGGCTTTCAAGCCTACCCATTCTGCCGCGCTCGCGGCTGCTGCCTATAGCAATGATTCTAAATCAATTTGTGCTCTTTCCATTTCCCCTGTCTGAATCGAACTATAAACAAAAACGACCGCACCCACCAGTCAAGAATCATTGCGTACC
>JAEDIW010000073.1 GCA_016296655.1 Treponema sp.
AACCTACAAACCATCTGGATGCCGAAACTGTTGCCTGGCTTGAAAAACATCTGCATGACTACCCGGGTACTGTTATTGCTATTACTCATGACCGCTATTTTCTTGATGATGTTGCAGGCTGGATTCTGGAGCTTGACCGTGGAGAAGGTTATCCTTTTAAGGGTAACTATTCAAGCTGGCTTGAACAAAAGGAAAATCGGCTTGCTCTTGAAGAAAAGGGTGAAAGTCAGCGGCGCAAGGAAATGCAGCGAGAATTGGAATGGATTCACATGGGTGCAAAAGGCCGGCAGGCTAAGCACAAGGAACATATTACCCGTTATGAAGAACTGCTTTCTCAGGGTGGAAAAGTTAAGCTGAAAGATACTCAGATTTCAATTCCTGCAGGTCCTCGTCTTGGCGGCCAGGTTATTGATGCTGAAAATATTACTAAATCTTTTGGTGATAAGCTGCTGTTTGAAAATTTAAGTTTCCATATTCCTGCTGGAGCTGTTGTTGGTATTGTAGGTCCTAATGGTGCTGGTAAAACAACACTGTTCAAAATGATTGCTGATGCTGCAGGTTTTTCAAATGGCGAAAAGCCGGACAGCGGTTCAATTAAGGTTGGGCAAACTGTAAAACTTGTTTATGTTGATCAGTTGCGTTCTAAACTTGATGATAAAAAAACTGTTTATGACACTCTTACTGACGGTTTGGATTTGGTAAAACTTGGGGCTGTTGATGAAAAAGGCCGGGCTCTTGAAGGTGGTGTCAGGGAAGTTAACGGGCATGCCTACTGTTCCTGGTTTAATTTCAGCGGTGCTGATCAGAACAAAAAGGTTGGCGTGCTTTCTGGTGGTGAAAAGAACCGTCTGAATCTTGGCATGATGCTTAAAGAGTCTGGCAATGTTTTGATGCTTGACGAACCTACCAATGATTTGGATGTGCAGACTGTTCGTGCCCTGGAAGAAGCTCTGGAAGATTTTGCCGGCTGCGCACTGGTTGTAAGCCATGACCGATGGTTCCTGGACAGGATTTGTACGCATATTCTTGCTTTTGAAAACAATAGTCAGGTTCGTTGGTTTGAAGGCAACTGGTCTGAATATGCTGAATGGAAAAAGCAGCAGTTTGGCGAAGATGCCGGTGTTCCAAAACGGACTGTTTACAGAAAAATGACCAGATAGAAAAAGAACGGGAACTTTGAAAAGCTTTTTTAGCTTTGGGGCAAAGGTTCCCGTTTTTTTTAAGGCTACTTTTTTATGGCCCGGCGTCTGCGGAATTCTGCACGTCTTTGTTCAATGTCTTGACGTAGTTTCTGCCGGATAATGTCGAGTGGAAGAGAATATGAGCGGCTTGTCATAGAAGGGAAACGTTTCAGCAGGCTTTCTGCATTTCTGCGGTTCATGCGGTGTTCTGCGAGTTTTGCAAGTACGGCATCTGTAAATTTATGCTGGTCTGATTCGGCTTTTTCTTTGAGTGACTGAATTTTAAGCTGAAAAATCTGCCGTCTGGCCTGAATCTCTGCTGCAAGGCGTTTTTCTGCTTCTTCTTGAATTGTCTGAAGCTTTGCCATTGTTGTGTTGAATTTTACAAGGCGGCGGATTGTGTTTAGCAAATCAGGAATCAGTATGGCAAGAATTGCAGTTGCTGTAACTGCTGCAGCTCTGTCAGAAAGTGAAAACACAATAAAAGACAGCAGTGGCTGAACAAAATGTGCTGTAAGTACGCCCATTAAGCCAAAAAGTGTAGAATTTAGAAGGCAGATTCTTCCATGCAGGTTGAACGGCTTGTCTGAATAATCCCACCATTTTGTCTGAAACATGACCTCCAGGATATAGCTTGAAATGTATTCCAAAAGTGAGCAGAGAATTGCAGATGCAAGAAAAAGCTGAATCCAGGAGTTGTTCCATGGCTGCAGAAGATGCAGTACAAGCAGACCTCCGAATCCGTAAATGGGGCAAATCGGGCTGTGGAGAAATCCTCGGTTTATAAATTTATGTTCAAAAAAAATGCCTACATAGAGAACTTCGCAAATCCAGCCTAAAAAACTGTACAAAATAAACAGCAGAAAAATCTGCTGTATGTTGACTGCACTGTTCATGGTTAAAATATAAAGTCAAATCTGTGTTAAGGCAAACAAATTTACGAGAAAGCGGTGGTGAGTGACCTTCATTATGTAAGTTTATTTTATTCTGTCAGTTTATTTGCCCTGTTTATGATTCCCTTCCAGTGTCACGGATTTGACCTGGAATATATTCCAAATCTTTTATCCTGATAAATGCACCTTTGTCCAGTTTGACAGAGGAGTAGAAAAGGCATTGGTGTCCGTTGCAGACCCAGCTGCGTTCTGCTGTTGTTTCCGGGTTTATAAGCTTCCAGTCCCCAGATTTCAGGGTAATGCTTACAGTTTCTGGGGTTACTATTTCTATGTCCATTTCAGTGTTGAACATGTTGAGAGCTTCGCAAGTGTAAAGATGCCAGCCGTCTTTTTTTGCAAGAAAATCAGGAAATTTTCCAGGGTTGGCGGCCATGTCGCGTTCTCTTGCAGCTTTTGCAGCAGGATGCATTGCTTCAAATTCGGTCAGGCGTTTTTTTGTATTTGCTACACCAGTTGCAAAAAGTTTTTCACTTTCTGCGTTGGAAAGTTCATCTCCGATTGTGGCTGCAAGTTCATACTGGCTGTCGCTTGCCCCACAGGTGGTTTTTTCTGCATCGGCACGGCTGTAAAAAAAGCCTGTTGTGGATTCCCTGTGGCTTACATTTTCAAGTTCGTCAATGAAAGGCTTTGCTTCTGAATTAGAAATTTTGCCGTCTAAAGCGTCCAGCGCTTTGCGGTAGGCTCTGGTTACAAGGGCAACATAGTAAATGCTTTTCATGCGCCCTTCGATTTTTATGGAGTCAACTCCGGCTTTTTTTAAATCGTCAAGATGTTCAATCATGCGCAAATCTTTGCTTGAGAGAATGGCAGTAAAATCTTCGCCCTCAAAAACTGGAAAAAATTGGTCTGGGCGTTCATGTTCGCGCAGAAGCAGAGTGCCTGACTGGGCTATTAATTTTGCCTGTTCGGGGGTGAAAGATGCTCCCGCAGCTGGTTCTGGGATTTTTCCATTTGAAAGCAGGTCGAAATTCCATCGGCATGTGTGGGAACAGAATCCTGCCTGTGCTGAACGGCCTGTAAGGTATGCGCTCATGAGGCATCTGCCAGAATAGGCAATGCACATGGCACCGTGGCAGAATGTTTCAAGTTCCATATCTGGAACATCGTCCTTTATCCGTTTGATTTCGCTTAATGAAGCTTCACGTCCCAGAACAACTCTTTTAAACCCCATGCTTCTGTACATTTTTACGGCACTGCTGTTTACGCAGCTGGCCTGTGTGCTTAAGTGAAGCTCTGTTTCTGGAAAGTATTTTTGGAGAATGGGCACCATGCCGATGTCCTGAACAATAAAGGCATCAATGGGGTACTGCTTGAAATAGTCAATGTTATTCATGAACTGATCAATGTCACTGTTGTGGAAGCTGATATTGAGAGCACAGTGCAGTCGCTTTTTAGGAAACTGCTTTTTCAGTTCAATGACCCGTTTGTATTCATCTTCATAAAAATTGTCTGCTTTTACGCGCAGAGAAAATCGTTTAAGTCCAATGTATGCTGCATCAGCACCATAAGTATAAGCGTAAGAAAGTTTTTCTACATTTCCTGCAGGTGATAGTAATTCCATAATTTTTCCTCAAGATTCTGTATAAATGCTGCTTCTTACAGGCGTAGAATAGTCTGCAAAAAAGTCTTCGGCAGTTGTTTTTCTGGCTGTAATAAGTTTGCCTATTTTTTCGATGGCAAGATGCGCTTCAGGAAGTTCCTCATCGGCCATCTGGAACATAAACATCATGTCCTTCCATATATCAATGGTACACTCGATACCCAGATTTTTCAGCTTTGCCTGATATGCCTGCGCATCTGGCAAAAGAATTTCTTTTTCCCCCATCTGAATGTACACAGGCGGAAAATTTTCCAAGGATTCTTCGTTTGCAAAAAAAGGCGAAACAAAAGGATTTTCAAGGTTTGAAGAATAAGTGTAGAGTTCTCCGCTTTTTTTAAGGCATTCGGCAGAAAAAACTTCGTCACATTTTTTTTTCTGCTTGAAAATTAAGGCTGAAGGCGAAAGATTAAGCCACGGCGAAAAAAGAATGACCTGTCTGATTGATTTTTTATATTTACTTTTCAAGTTTGCCAGAAAGGCAAGTGTCAAAACTGCGCCTGAACCGTCAGCTGCAAGAATGATTTCAGGAAGTTTTTCCTGATTGTCAGAAGAATTTTCCAAAGAAGCAGAAATTTCTTCTTCTATGTAGACAGTCCTGAAACAAGCCTGGATATCTTCCAAGGCAGCAGGAAACGCATTTGCAGGAGAAAGCCTAAATTCTGGTACTAAAACCCTGCTTGAAGTTATGTTTGCAAGGCTTGCACAAAATCCCCTCCAGGAAGCTTTTGAGCCTGCTACAAAGCATCCCCCATGAATATAGATAATCAGGCGCTTTGTTGAATAAATTTCAGGCAGCAACAGGTCACAGTCTATTGAGCCATAGGTATGGCAAGAGCAGGAAACTCTGTTTGGCAGTATTGGAGTTGAAAAAACAGACTCTATTTTTTCCCTAAAAGCAGGAATTTCTGTTTTTGCATTAAGAACGAGATTTTTCAATTTTTTAATTGCGGTTTTTCGGTTTGAAGAAAATAGCATATTCCACTAATATAGCAAAAAAATCTATAGTTTGCTATACTCCGTGTATGCCAATTAAAATTCAATCGGGTTTACCGGCTTGCGATATTCTTGCAAGGGAAAATATTTTTGTTATGACAGATCAGCGGGCTTCTATACAGGATATTCGTCCGCTTAAAATTGCAATTCTAAATTTGATGCCTACAAAGATTGCAACAGAAACTCAGCTTTTGCGCCTGCTTGGAAATACTCCGCTGCAGGTTGAAATTTCTCTTGTACGCATGGAAAATCATGTAGCAAAAAATACAATGGAATCTCATCTGGAAAAATTTTACATTGGTTCTGATGAGCTTTTTGAAAAAACTTTTGACGGCATGATTATAACAGGCGCTCCAGTTGAACAGCTGCCTTTTGAACAGGTTGATTACTGGAATGATTTGTGCAGGATTATGGATTATGCAAAAAACAAGGTTTTCTGTACGCTTTACATTTGCTGGGGGGCTCAGGCAGGACTCTACCATCTGTACGGTATAAAAAAACATATCCTTGAAAACAAACTGTTTGGAATTTTTCAGAATGTGCGTACTACAAATGGCGAACCTCTTTTGCGGGGCTTTGACGATTCTTTCCCTGTGCCGCAGTCAAGGCATACAACGGTAAATATGGAAGATATTCTGGCAGAAAAGAAACTTGTAGTGCTTGCGCAGTCTCCTCAATGCGGCCCTTCGATTATAAAATCAACTGATAACCGTTCTGTTTTTATTACGGGGCATCTTGAATATGACACAAATACTCTTGCCGATGAATACTGGCGTGACAAAAACAAGGGTCTGCCTATTCAGCTGCCTCTTAATTATTTCCCTGAAAATGATGCTTCAAAGATTCCGTATTCTACATGGCGCAGTACGGCACATCTGTTTTACAGCAACTGGCTTAACTATTACGTTTATCAGGAAACACCGTTTGGCTTTGCCTGATAAAGTGATTTAAGGTTTTCGGCCTTGGGTAAGGCGCAGCTGTCCTTCTAAATCCGTAAAGGTTTGAACCTGTGTAAAACCTGCATTTTTCATCAGACGGGCAGTTTCTTCTGCATTATATTCACCAGTTTCTACAAGAAAAAGACCGCCGTTTTTCAGCTTTGCAAAGGCTTGGGGAATAAGTTTTCTTATTATTGCAAGACCGTCGCTGCTTTTGCTGCTTGAGTTTTCATCTATGTCGCCGTCAAGGGCAATTCTTGGTTCTTTGCGCCCGTCTTTTAAAAGTTCGTCAACCATTTTTGAAGGAATGTACGGCGGATTTGAAAGAATAAGGTCAAAAACTGTCTTTTCAGGAAAAGCTTTCATCAAATCGCCTTCAAAAAAATCGATTTTCACCGGACTGTTTTTATCTACAAGATTTTCTGCATTTTTTTCTGCAATTTTCAGGGCCTTGGAACTTATGTCTGAAGCCATTGCTTCAAGCAGTATTCTGCCTTGTTCAATTTTTTCTGCAAGTGTGCCTGCACAAAGAAGACTGTTGCCCACAGCTGAGACATTCCCTGAATCTTTCAGGGAATTAAGTATTCCGTTTACGGCAGCGATGATGATGCAGCCGCTGCCAGTGCAGACATCGGCGATTTTGTAAGGAGATTCTGTATTTCCTGCATTTTCTGTTTTTAGTTTTGTGCAGGCTTCTGCTATGGCATGTTCAACCAAAAGTTCTGTATCTGGTTTGGGGATAAGGACATCAGTCGTAACATGAAATTCCATGCCAAAAAATTCTTTAATGCCTGTTATATAGGCAATCGGCAGACCTGTTGAACGTTTTTCCAGAGCTTCAAAAAGCCAGCCAAGTTTCTGCTGTTCCAACGGACAATCCCTATGCATTAAAAGAAAAGTTCTGGAGCAGTTCAACGTATGCTGCAAAAGAACATCAGTGTCCAGATGGGGACTTGGAGAACTTTGCGAAAGTTTTGCAACAGCAAGCTTTTTGAACTCCTGAATTGTCATCAAGAACTAGTTGCTTCCCATTTCAGTGATGTCAGCCTTTAGCATTTCTTCCTTTGCGTAAACGTTAAGGGCATCAAGCATATCATCCATGTTACCCATCATAAACGAAGGCAGATTATGGGCACTGTAATTGATTCTGTGGTCTGTAACCCTGTCCTGCGGAAAGTTATAGGTTCGGATTTTTTCCGAACGGTCTCCGTTTCCAACCATGCTTTTTCGGGCAGCTGAACGTTCAGCATCTTTTTTACTCTGTTCAAGGTCAAACAGACGTGCACGAAGAACAGACCATGCCTTTTCCTTGTTTTTAATCTGAGACTTCTGATCCTGCTGAATTACGACAATTCCTGTTGGAATATGCGTAAGGCGGACGGCTGAATCAGTTGTATTTACACACTGACCGCCAGGACCTCCTGCACGCATTACGTCAACACGTACGTCATTTGGATTTATGTTTACTTCGGTTTCTTCAGCTTCCGGCAGAACGGCAACGGTTGCGGTTGAAGTTTGCAGCCGTCCCTGACTTTCAGTTGCTGGAACACGCTGAACGCGATGAACGCCAGATTCCCAACGTAAAGTTCCATACACAAATTTTCCAGAAATATTTGTAACGATTTTGTTAAAACCGCCGACTTCAGTTTCCTGAGCTTCCATAGTTTCTGTTTTCCAGCCTTTGCGTTCAGCCAGATGACAGTACATTTCCCATAAGTCGCGTACAAAAAGTGAAGCTTCATCTCCACCAGCTGCAGAACGTATTTCCAGAATAATGTTTTTTTCATCCAGCGGATCTGGCGGAACAAGTTTAAGTTTAATTTCTTCTTCAAGTTTCGGCTGCCTTTCTTCAAGAGCTTTCAACTCTTCGCGAGCCATTTCTTTCATTTCGGCATCGTCTTCAGCCGTAATCATTTCCTTTGCATCCTGAATGCCGGTCAAAACCTTTTTGTATTCCGTACTTAAAGCGCAAATTTCTGACAGATAACCATGTTCGCGCATCGTGTCCTTGTATTTTTTTGCATCCTTTACCAAATCAGGATTCATTACAAGATCGCTTACTTCTTTAAAGCGCTTTTCACATTCATCAAGTTTCTTAAGTAAATCCATAGTTCAATTTTACCTATTTTTAGTTTTTTTTCAATGAGGGCAGCCCGGTGCAATGCACCGTCGTTCATTCCGCAATTCCGCTGCCGCTCCATCCTCCTCGGTCGCTATGCTCCCTGCGGTGGACTGCTTCGCAGTTGCTTCAATCA
>JAEDIW010000074.1 GCA_016296655.1 Treponema sp.
AATAAAAACTTTGACGCTATTTCAGGCAAAGTTTTTATTACACCTCCTGTAAAAACTCTGACATTATTTAAGGCAGAGTTAATATATTTTTTAGCTGTATAATTCTGTCAGAAGCCTGTACAGACTGTTAAGTTTTTCTTCTTCGTCTTCTGAAATGACTAAGGTTTCTGAAGTTTTTATTTCATCAATCAAGGTTTCAAGTGAAGACAGGCTTTCGTTCAAAGCTGTTGAAAAGCCTCTTGAAACTTTGAACCAGTAGTTTCCGCTGCCGTCCGTAAATAGCGTGATAAAGCCAAGTTCACGGCTTTTTGCTTTTGCTACTGTTACGCGCAGCGTACTGTCAATTGACTGCAGCAGCGTTTTCAGACCGTTGTCCTGACTGATATGTACGTTCAGCCGGCGGTTCCATGAAGATTCTTCGACAGGTTCAAGGTTTATGGAACTGACAAGTTTGAAAATGAGTTCCATTTTTTCGCCTGCAAGCAGTTCAAAGCCGTTTGCAAAAATTATTTTTCCGCGCAGGCCGTTGAGCTGTTTTAAAAGGCTTTCTTCCGTTTCCTGACAGGCTGCAGTTTTAAAAATGTTCCATGGCAGAAAGAGTGTTTTTTTACCTTTGACTTTTGCAAGTTCAAAGCTTTGTCCGCCAAAGCTGACGGTGTTTTGCTTTGCTTCTTCAGCTTTTGTGCCTGCGCTGGTTTTGTCTGCATTTCTGGCAGTTTTTTCTTTGGAAAGTCTGGCTGCATCTGAATCTGCTGAAAGAAATGTTTTTCTTCCATGCAGTCTGCCTTTTATTGATGTCAGCTGATTTTCCAGATTTTCGTCAATTTTGTTCAGCAGGGCAGAGGTAAGCGGTGAAACACTCATGGCAAATGTCCTGCTTGTTTTTACGATTTCGCCTGCAACTATGAACAGAGGTTCTTTGCGGAACATGCATGAGCCTGGGTGAATTGTGATGTGTTCGGCGGTCAGGCTTCTGTAATTTTCCTTGCCTTCGCGGATACAGACAAACTGAATCATTCCTGAGGCAATGCAGCAGAAATAGTCGTCAAGAGAGCCTGATGAACTTAGCGGAAAGCCCATGTCGCTTACAATCTGAGACAGCTGCGTGTCAATGTTTTCAATTTCTTCCATGACTTTTGCATCAAGAAAATATTTTTCGCAGAATTTTTCCCTGTTGTGCTGTTCCTGACTTGTGTACATTTTGAAAAGTTTCAAATAGGTTGCAAAATCTCCCTGAATGTCCCTAAGTGAATGATGTGCCTGCCTTGCATCAATTTCCTGTCCTGGCGGCAGAACAAACGGGCTTTGTGCCGAAAGAAATGAAGCTGCTGTAACTGCCTGTGCAATTACGTCCGGGTATTTTAGCAGGGCTTCTACGATTATGCGGCTGATTCTTGGTTCCAGCGGAAATTGTACCATGAGTTTGCCAATAGGCGAAAGCGTGTGGTCAGGTTCCAGGGCTTTGAGCATGTTCAGCGTTTCAACAGCCCCGATTATGCCTTCTTTGCCAGGCGAGGAGATGAAATTGAAAGATTCAAAGTCTGTAATTCCAAGTTCGGCCATGCGCAGTACAACTTCGCTTAAATCTGTGCGGTAAATTTCTTCCAGGGTGTAGGTTTCACGGGTGTCAAAGTCCTTGCGTGGAAAAAGCCTGTAGCATGTTCCGGGACAAGTTCGCCCGGCACGCCCCCTGCGCTGATTGCATGAGGCTTTTGAAACTGGTGTTTCCTGCAGGCTTGAGGTGAAAGTTCTTGGGCTGTAATAATTTAATTTTGCAAGACCTGAGTCGATTACAGTTGTAATGCCTGCAATCGTTACGGAAGTTTCTGCAATATTTGTGGAAATTACTACCTTTTTTTTGCCAAATGGCGGCGGCGCAAAAACTTTTTCCTGTTCTTCTTTTGGCAGGCGGCCATATAGCGGAATGATGTGGATTTTGTGCCTGAAGGAAGAATGGTAAAGTCTCTGCATGCAGTCTTTTATAATTTTTTCACCAGGCAGAAAAATCAAAATGCCGCCGCTGTCATGGTTTGCAAGAACCCTGTCCAGCGTTGCTGTGATTTTGGCCAGCAGTGCTTCTGTTGCAGTTGCAGTCAATGTGCTGGCAGGAATTGCCGGAGGATCGTAGATTACGGCGACAGGGTAGGTAACTGTGTCAATCGTAACAATCGGGCAGCCGTCAAAATAATTTGAAAAAGCTTCTGCATTCATTGTGGCAGAGGAAACGACAACCTTAAAATCTTTGCGTTCTGCAAGAATTCGTTTTAAAAGCCCCAGTACAAAGTCAATGTTCAGGCTACGCTCGTGGGCTTCGTCTACCATGATTACAGAATATTTTGACAGCCAGGGATCAAGCTTCATTTCCTGCAGCAAAATTCCGTCTGTCATGATTTTTATCCTTGTTGAAGCGTCGGTTTTGTCTTCAAAGCGCATTTTATAGCCTACAAGCCCCGGATATTCAGTTTTCAGCTGTTTTGCAATAAATTCGCTTACAGAAAGGGCTGCAATCCTTCTAGGCTGCGTAACGGCAATTATTCCGTTCTGTGAATAGCCTGCTTCATGCAGGATTACAGGAATCTGGGTGGTTTTGCCTGAGCCTGTAGGGCTTTGTACGACAATCACCTGATTTTGTGCAAGAGTGTCAAGAATTCGCTGTTTTTGTGCGTAAACGGGAAGCGCCTGGTAATTTATAGAATTATTTATTGCCATATAGTATTTTCTCCTGTCTTTTCCATAATTTTTTTTCTGGATTTCAGATATTCAGCCCAAACTTTATTGCCTGATTTTTTAAGTTCGCTGATAAAATTTTCATCCAGTTTTTTTATGACGAACTGCCATTTTGAATTGATGTATGTTGTGATGTAACATGGCTGTGATGATTTCAATTCTATGGTCTGAAAAAGTTTTTTATGTTTCGAGTCAGTATACACTTTTTTTGAAAAAGTTACATTCAGTAAAAGTCCATCTCCTGTATAATCGCGCAGAGTTTCAGGGGCATTGAATTTTGGATCCCATCGCTGTCCGCTGATTGTGTTGCCATTTGCCCGCATAATCAGTTTGCTGTCAGACAATACGCTTTCGGCCCCATTTACGGTGGCATCGGCATTTACTGTTTCATCGGCATTGCTGCCATGAGTTCCTGAAATAGCTTTTGCCTTGAGTGCAAGCAGGTTTTCCCTGTATGCAGAATTTTTTACGACTGTCCACGGCTTTACGACATGAGGATGATTCGCCCAGATAATGTCAACGCAGGCTTCATTTAAAAGCGTTTTGTAAAAAGATTCCTGTTCCATTTCAGTTTTAAAAACATATTCAGGTTCTGCCGTATGAAGCGAAAGAATAAAAAGATCACATTCATGACTTGCTCGTAAATTCCTCAGCTGTTCTGCAAAAAGCCTGCGCACTTCTTTCGCCGGCTTTGAAAAATTCATGTATTGTGAAAATTCTGGCCGATTCAAAATTTCTGTGGCAGCTACAAAAAGAATTTTCCAGTCCCTGACTTCAAAGTAACTGAATGAAATATCTTTGCCTGAATTATTCATTTTGCTGGATTTGATTAAATCAAGTTTCAGCCCCGAAAAATGAACAGGCCGTGGCGATTTTTCCGTTGCATCGGCAGTTTTTTGCGCCCATTCCGCTGTAGATTTTATGCCTTCAAGCCCCCAGTCATTTGTATGATTGTTTGCCAGCGAAAAAACGTTGAAACCTGCTTTTACAGCTTCGTTCACATAGTCAGAGTTGATTCTGAACTGAGGATAGGACATACATTCTTTAAAATCGTCCACTGTAGTTTCAATATTAGCAAACGAAAGGTCAGCGCTGCCTGTAATATCGCGGATGCCATCCCAGATTATGCTGTAATCAGACATGGAAAAATTCTGCTTGTGAGCCATTATGTCGCCTGCAAAACACAAATTGATGAAAGACTCTTTAAAGGTGACTGTGGAAGCATAAAATTCCGCATTATTTGCAAAAGCTTCTGGCTGGGTGGAGGAAACAACATTTTTTTGCGATGCACATCCTGCAGAAAGCAGCACCCAGGCAGAGAAAAAAATCAGAGCGGTCAAATGCCAGTTTTTGAATTTTTTGTATTTTGGGTGGCTTTTGACTGGTTTTGTTCTTTTGCCAGCCACAGAAAACAAAGTGCAGACTGGCTTATCTTGCGAAACACAGTTTTGCAAGTTTTTCAAACCAGTCAAAACCAGGCTATCCGGGGTTCCGCTGCTGCTCCAGCCGCTTCCCTCGCTTCGCTCAGTCCAGTGGCCGCCTTCGGCGCCCCTACTATCCTTGCCACAGTTTAAAAACCTAAATTGAATCAAAAATGCAAATTCCCTTGAAATTCCAAACTCCATCACCTAAAGATAATATGTGAACCGCATGTAAAAGGCAACCGCTGATTTGAGCTGATTTGAGTTTTATGTTACAGCATTCAACATAAAAAAATTTTTGATTTTTTTTGCAAAATTTGCATTTCAGTTATTGACATTTTTTCTGTGAATCTATATATTATCAAACATCACGCCGCTGTAGCTCAGTTGGTAGAGCAAAGGACTGAAAATCCTTGTGTCGTCAGTTCGATTCTGACCGGTGGCAGCAAAACCTGTCTGTTTTCAGACAGGTTTTTTTTTGCTATGCTGAGCTTTTTGCAAAAAAAATGTAAGTGAAGACCTGAGAAAACATTGGATAAATCCTATTGAAAATTTTTCGTAACCGTCAAACGCCCCTATTATACAACATTAACAAAGCAGCATAAACTTCTACCCATGGTGGTAGAAAATGAAATCATTATTAAGCAAAGACGAAAAAACAAAACTGCTGGAAACTTTCAGAAGTTCCGATCAGACGCAGACTGCATTTGCAGAAGTAAACGGCATCAATCCAAAGACACTGGCAGGATGGATTTACCAGCAGAGGCTTGAAGCAAGACAGAATCAGAACAATGTTTAGTTTGTTGAACTCAAGCGGACAATAGTAAAAATCAGACAATGTTAAATGAGAAGATAATATCAGCTAAAGAAGAAATTGCAGCTATAAATGCTGAATTAAAGCGTATTCCTTTTGGCCGTGATATTTATCAGTTCAAGATGGAAGAAAAATCAGACCGTGCCGTTTTCTTTACAATTTGTAAGAATCTGGAACTTTATTCCGAGTCTCCAGATTTATTTACGGAACGAACAGTAAGTGATGAACAGCTTGCAGATGATGTTCAATCGTTCTTAAACAAAATCCTTGATACAGAACAGGAAGAGGATTATTCAGATTACAGAAATTATTTTACTTATGATATGACAATCAGAAGTCATATAGGCGATGAAGAATCTGAAATGGATTTGTCAAAAAAACAGGGATCCGCAAGTGGGGGAGAAAAACAGACGCCTTACTTCATTGTCCTTGCGGCCAGCCTTATGCAGTTTTATCCTAAAGATGTTTGTTGTGCCAGAATTGCATTTATTGATGAAGCTTTTTCTGCATTGTCAAAAGAACGCATCGAACAGTAAACAAAATGGAAACATTGAAACAATTGGCTTTATAAGTCAAATCTTTGATAATTTTCAATTATAATATAATGTAGAACATTTGACTTTGGACTTAAAATATGTTATATTCCAAGTAACATACCTGCTAGGCCTCTGCGTAAGCAAGCACACTTTGCGGGTCTTTTTTTTTATGGCATTAATTCCTTTTACTAAACAAGCAATTTCATATAATGATCAACTTTCTCATCTGGAACAATTAGGTCTGATTATTAAGGATAAGAAAAAAGCATTGAACTACCTGGAAACTGTAGGGTATTACAGATTAAGAGGTTATATGGTTCCTTTTTTCGAAAGTCCTTCTATTCACAAATATAAGCAAGGTATTACATTTGAAAATATTCTTGATTTATATAAATTTGATAGGGAATTAAGAATTTTAGTTTTTTCTGCTATTGAAAAAATTGAAGTCGCTGTTCGCTGCCAACTTGTTTATAATTACTCGATGGACTTGAATAATCCATTTTGGCTTAATGATTCATCTTTATTCACAGATCAAAAGAAATATAATGATACATTTAAGGGAATCAAAAATCTTGTAGCTAGATCGAAAGATGTATTTATTTCTCATTTTTATTCAACATATTCAGATCCTGTTCCTCCAGCTTGGATGACTTTCGAAGTAATGCAAATGGGACAGTTATCTGTTTTGTATGAAATATTGGCTAAATCTACAACACACAAGAAGATAGCTTCATATTTTGGTGTAACTGAAACGGTTTTAATTTCTTGGCTCCATATGCTTGTTTATGTAAGAAATGTTAGTGCACATCATGCAAGATTATGGAATAAGAAACTTAGAATTGCAGCAAAGATGCCTCAAAAAACTTTATATCCTTGGGTTTCACCAAGTAAAAATCTTTCTGGAGATAACTTTTATTCTGTTTATTGTGTTTTGTGTTATGTATTGAAGATTATTGCTCCAAATAATAAGTTTTCTAAGAAATTCAAAAAATTATTGAGAAAATATAGAGTTGTTAATCCAGATTACATGGGATTCCCAAAAAATTGGAAAAGGGAACATATTTTATAAAACAAAAAGACAAAAATTCAATGGCAGCTTACGAATATTGCAAACAGATTGTAGTCGAATCCTCTCAATCGGACGAACATTTTGATTCAATAGATGAACTTCCTTTATTGCTTTCAGATAAAAATTCCTATATTCATTAAGGATATTGATTTAAGTAAATATAAAGACAGTATGAGTCCTTTGATAAAAAGAGATGCTGAAGAATTATTGAAAATCATTGGAGAGTAGGGTATGCCATTAAGACAATTAAAGCAAAAATAATCCTTGACCAAAGCCGAACGACTAATATTCATCTTTTAGGAAGAGATTATGAAAATAACTGATGCTGCATCCCTAGGAAATGCAATCCGTTCACGTAGAAAAGAACTCAAATACACTCAGGGTTATATTTCCGAAATCAAACACAAAGTGCTACAAGGAAAAAGGCTTTGACGGCCGCCGGGAATGTTTGGAAATTTAAAACTGCAGGAAAGGTTTTGAGATTCTTGAAAAAACTTATGAGGAAGAAAAATGAGCGAGTACAAAATTGTAGAAAATCAGTTAAATGCTGAAGACTTTAAAGCACTTTTTAAGGATGCAGGATGGGGGAATCCTTGTGAGAAAATGTTTGAAGTCTCTCTAAAGAAATCTTATGCAACTTTTAGTGTTCTTGATGGTGATAAAGTAATTGGCTGTGCACGTCTTCTTGGAGATGGAGCAATGGCTTTCTTTGTAAAAGATGTGATAATAAAATCTGAGTTCAGAGGTAAAGGCATCGGTAAAATGCTTATGACTTACGTTGAAGATTTTATCAAGCGTCAGATTGAACCTGGCTGGTGGACTTGTGTGGAATTAATGTCGGCAGGTGGAAAGGAACCATTCTACGAAAAACTGGGATTTGAAAGACGTCCTACTGAAAATCGTGGTGCAGGTATGATGAAGATGGTTGGAAGGAAAGAAAAATGAATTACAGGCTGATGCAAATTTCTGATTATGATTCAATTTACTTTCGATGAAATTCATAATGGATTACTTGATGCATTGAAAGAAAGTGCAGGGGAGCTGGAAGAAAAAGGTTTTGCCTAGACAGGTGATATTGCTGATAAAATAGAGAGACAAGGAGTAATTCATCATGATAATAGAAACAAATAGACTTTTTTTACGTGAGTATAAATTTGATGACTATGATGCTTTGTATGAAATAGTCTCAGATGCAGAAACAATGCAGCATTATCCTGCACCTTTTGATGAAGAGAAAACCCGTGGCTGGATAAAATGGAATCTTGAAAACTACGAGAAATACGGTTTTGGACTTTGGGCTGTTGTATTGA
>JAEDIW010000075.1 GCA_016296655.1 Treponema sp.
CAACCTCAAGATTTTTAATCGAATTGGCAATGGAGGAAAAATGACAAACAAAGAAATGGAAAAACTATATAAAGATCAGCTAGATCAGAATTATTCAAATTTTCTTGAAAAAGAAAAAGAAGAAATTTCAAAATTAAATTTAAATTCAGAAATACTAATGAAGTATTATTTTAGCGGAGCAAAATCAATCGTAAAAGTTATAAATATTTTCATTAAACAAGAATCAAAAGTAATAACTTCAAGCATTGAAACTCAAACAAATCTTCTTACAGAACTTGATAATATAGCTGATAAATTTGTTAAGAAAAATATAAAAGAAATTTTAAAATTAAATCTAAATCCAACAATTCTAAGCAATGTTTACGCTCAAGGTGCGTTTGATAGCATTAAAATTCTTACTCAAATTAGAAAAAATGTACTGGAGGAAAAATAAATGGAAATTCATTTCAAATATGAAACGATTAAAGAAAAAAATATATTAGAAAATGAAGAAAAAAATATATCAGAATATGACATTATTTTAAAACATTTTCTCAACATCTTTGGTCCTAGATATATATGTGAAGGTTGCAAAAAACAATCTTATTGCCTTGAAAACTGTCTCTTATCACCAGAAAAAGTTGCTGAAATTTATAAAGAAAGAAACAAATTTTGTTTAAAATACTTAGAATACTCAAAATTATCAAAAGAAGAAAAAGATAAAATTATAAAAATATTTGAATTAAATAGAGATTCTGAACCTGGAAAAGTAAAAGTTATGCAGGCTACTTTTGAAGAACTAAAAAGTATTTGATTTTACTATTGACAATTCAAAATAAAAACGGATAATTTATAAACCAAAAGAGGAACTATTTCCAAAACGGAAATAGTTCCTCTTTTTTTTCTAAAACTTCCAGCCTTTTACACATTTATTCTCAATCAGTTTTTCCAGTGCAAAAGGTTTCAGCATATCTACAACAATCCCATCACCCAACATAATCTGCTGCCGCCATTTTGGATTATTGCCAGCCATAAGCCTTGTTACAGTTGCTTTTGCAGCTGCTTCATTTTTTATCCTGTCACTTTCTGTAATAATTAATGTCATTTCTTCTCCTTCACAAAATAAAACGCCCCTCTTTTCGCATAATCCCAGAACGTCGGCCAGTGCAAAAACCCAAGCCCGCAATCATTCCTGCAAAAATCCTCAGCAAAAACTTCCAAAGCCGCCAGATTATACACATAAGTGTCAAACGCATGGTTATCCGCTCCCTGCTTAGCCTTCCAGATAGTCTTTTCCCATTTGTTTGTCACCTTGTCGTAAACATCCACCTTTTCCTCAGCTTCAAACATTTTAAAATAATCATCCCTAAAATCCTCCGCAAAGTTCGGATACCATTCAGGCTGAAGCTCGTTCCCTTCCCACGTAAGCATATTAAGCGACCGGGAAATTCTGTCTTTCAGTTTCCCAGTATTCACATGATAAGCCAGCGGCAAACCAATACGGCTCAAAGTCTGAGGACTGAACACCTGGAACGTCTCACCGTTCTTAATCCAGTCCTGCCCCTTACAGGCATAAACCCCCGAACCAAAACCAGCAACAAAAGCATAAACTGCATCCGTATAGTGTCCAGAATCCACAAAGGTCATGGCAATTCTATACAGTTTTCCATCATCCCCTTCAAAAACCTTAGTGTCAATATAATTCGCAAGCTCTACCCAGCACTGATCATCAAACCTTTCCGTCTCCCCCTCAATGCTGAAAAAGTCCAGCGTCCAAGTAACACCACGCTCGCCATAGCCTTTCACATCAACAAACAGATTTTTCCGCTGAACATCCACAGAACAAATAACAATCAGAACAGGACACCCAGCATCATTAACCGCCATCTGATTAGGAACCTTTCCACGAGCAAAACCAAACCGCTTATGAAGCTGCACACGCTCGTACTTGATGGATTCATTCATTTCCTTGAACGGCAATCCCTGCTTCAAGTTGCGAAAAACACGATACTGCTCCTTATCACGCACACGATTATTTTTTAAGTCCCAGAAAGTCGCCCATTGAAGAACATAATCTTCCCACGAAAAAAGACCCGGCAAATTATACAAAGCTGAAAGATGAAAGCTCCTTGTTTTCTGTTCAATCGGATGATCAGTCCCAGCAACCCAGCGACCTTTAGGAACAATTTCCGCCTTGTCATAGTTCTTCATAATTCCGCCGCAATGAGGGCATTTATAACCAACAGTAGACAAAATAGGCTGAAAGTTTTCATCATTTTCCCACACAATCCCGCCGATTTGTTTATTGCTTTCATCAAAAATAGCCCAATCCAAAGGCTGAAAAACACCACAGAACTTGCACGGAACCTGCCACCGCTCCATAGTTCCCATGTTGTATTGCTTCCAGATTTTAGACCCCTGCTCAGTAGTCGGAGTAGACTGCAGCAGAATCTTGTAAGAAGTCGGATAAGCATTAGTACGACCTTCCATCAAGCCAATAACCGTACCTTCACCCTTCAACTGGTCCGGCATAGCATCCAGTTCATCCGCAAGAACAATCTTGTAAGAAAAGTTACGGAATGATTTTGGAGTCGAAGCCGAAGCCGCATGAAGATAACCGCCCGGATATTCCTTTTTCAACGCCGTGTCACCAGTAGCACGAGCGCGCGCCGCCTTACGCGCCTGAGAGAAAATCAACCCACGCAAACCAGAACTATCAATCATTCTATCAATCTTAGTTCCCATCGCCTGTTTTGCCATATCGTCATCAGGCTCCACCAGAAGCTGAGAAGAAGGATTACACCCGATGTTATAAAGCAGAATCGGCTCCAGAAGCGAAGTAGTCGCACCAATCTGATTAGACTTCATCACAACAACCTTGCGAGTCGGATTATCAGGCGCAAACAAATCAACAATTTCCTTGAAATACGGCACACGGTCAAAACTGAATTTCCCCGGAAAAGGCGTCAACTCCTTATCAACATAGCGCACCTTCTCCGTATATTCCGAAGGCAACACATATTTCCGTTCATGCTTAATCGCCTGGAATTGCTCAATGAGGAAATCAATATCCGAAGAAATAACCTTAACCGCGTCCATTTATTTAATTTCTTTTTTTCTCAATCAACCTTCTAATATGTGCTGGTAGATTTACTTTGCCCTCTAAATACATTAGTGTTTCTGAGGCTGTAAGATAATGCCATAAATATGTTGTCATAGCCGAAACATCACCATCTGACTCTAATTTCCACTCTTCACAAGAAGAAAAAATTTCGCATATTACATCAAGATTTTCAAATATTGTTTTTGAGCGGATATAAGCATCCGAAAAATCCTTAAAGTCTGCTAAACTAGATAAAGTGCATAAAATCTGTCTATGCAATTTGTTACGCATTTCATCAAGAGCATAAGGTGTTTTATTTTCTCCTAACTCCTGAATGTTTTTTAAGGTTTCTATATAATCTTTTATTATGTCTCTTAACATTATTTATTACTCCTTTTTATCCATTCACTTCTTCAATTTGCGCTTTCAGTTCTTCATTTTCTTTAATTACTTTAATTCTATCTTCCAGCTGATCTTGAATTGTTGCTTCATTCAGTCCGATTTCAGCTTTCAAATCACCATTTTCTTTTTCAAGTTCAAAAATACGTTTTTCAAGAGCAGTTTTCTTATCAACTAATTCTTCTATGCTTTTTTTCAGATCTGCATTTTCTTTTTCCAGCTCTGCAATTCTTTTGCAAATAATTTCAAAGCACTGTTGTAAAGTTCCATCTTTCAACGCAAAGCTGATTCTATTTTTCAAGTCATTTAGTTTTTCTGTTTTTACTAAAACGCATTTTTCATTTTGTAAAACATTAAACCGTTCCATTTTTTCAGCCGCAGCCTGAATTTCTTTATCTGTCATCTTTTCTGCTCCCTATTTTTCCTTACCCATTCCATAACCTTTTGCTTTTCGTACTCCAGCAAATCCTCTGTAATATCCTGCCTTATCTTTTTTTGACACCCAGAACAAAAAATAAACCTTGTCATTTCATGTATAGGATCTTCAGTCCGTTCTCCAATTGATTTTCCCTTTACCTCTTTTCCACAAACTTCGCAAAAAATCGGCTCCCTTTCCGGAATCTCAACTTCTTTAATTTTCCATCCGTCATCGTCAAGTTTACCGATTATCATTTTTCCCCTCATACTTCGGTATCTCACACCAAGCAACAGGTGGGTCAATTTCTACATTTGTAGGCTCTGCTACCCAACATCCCTCATCGTAATCGTAGTAAGCAATTTCTCCTCTATCCGTAAGAACATTGATAGTATAATTGCCTTTTTCAAATGATGGATAATCACCATCAGCAACCTTATGCCAAACTGAAGTGTTTTTTTTAAGTTGCTCAATTTCCATTTGATTACCAAGAATAATTGCTTCATACACGTTAATTAATTTGAGCGTGCATTCGTGAATATTTGAGAATTCATCTTGTTTAGCAAATTTATTTAATTCATTTTTAATCATTTTTATTTCTGTATCTGTCATCTCTTCCCCTCACATCAACTCATCAAAATTAAACAAACTGCCCGGCAGGTGATATTCCTTTTCCTGATGCTTCGGAATATACACATTTTCCGTAACTTCAATATTTTGGTTAGCGTTCAAAGTACACCGATGCTTAAACATGGCAACACAAACAAACCTGTCAGCAGGCATCTTGTAGCTGGAAATAAAAAGCGGCTCAGTCTGCTTTTCACACCAGGAATAAAACTTTTCAAAATCAAAATCCTGCTTTTTATCCTGCGTGTAAGCATTCGTATCTTCATACGGAATATCGCAATAAATCACGGAATCAGGAAGAATCTCAACCTGATCATAAGAACCCATAGTTGTCCTTAACCGCTCCAACCGCTCCAACCGCTCCAACCGCTCCAACCGCTCCAACCGCTCCAAAGATTCTAACGATTGAAGTCTAAATAAACTTTCACAAGATTGAAGTTGTTTACCTGCCTCAAGGTGGCATTTACGCAAAATGTCTTTAATAGCCAAGTATTTTTTATAAAGATTTTTAATTTCTTTGATGGGAGACATATCAACATCAAACTTTTTGAACGGCTCAAAATCATCAAAGAAAATCGCATAATGCCAGGCTCTTTTTATTTCTTCCCAGTCTTTGCTATAAAGATAATCTCGCAAATTATTTCCAAAACTCCAGCAAAAAGCCACATAAGGCTCAGAATCTTTCAGCCTGAAAAAATCCTCACGGCTAATCCATCGCTTTTCGTCCTTGAATTTTCCGTGAACGGCATCCATAAACAATTCAGTACAGGCAGGATTAATGTCATTCATATAAAAATTCTCAAAACCACCATGCAAAAGCCCATAATGAGTCATAGCACACCCACCACAGAACAAATCATAGAAGTTCTTTTTACGAGGAAACAATTCAAAAATCTTCCCGGCAAGCTTGTTCTTACTGCCCTTATATGGCATCCCGTATTTCATTTTTTAACTTTTTTTCCATCTGCCCAATAGCATCGTTTAAATACCATGCCGATTTTTTCAAATCCTCAAGAATCTTTTCATCCAAAGACTGACCCTTTTCTGCATCCGGTGATTTTTTCCCCAGCCGCCAAATATACTTTTGCAGATTCCCGATACCCACCGCAACTTCAGGAGGCAAGTCCTTAACAATGTAGTGGATAACATCAATACACTCACAGGGCGCACCCTCTCCGGCATAATGCTTAGGATGATTTACCATATCAGCCATATTTTCTCTCCTTAACAATCCAAAATATCAAAGCAAAAACCCTTCCATTTTTGTCCGGTCTTAATGCAATGTAAAACCCTTTTTCTCGTCACACATTTGTAGACTTCCAGCAATTCATCTAATGATTTAAAGCATTTCTGTCTTTTGGATGCCAAATCATAAACTACATACATGGTCTTTGATTTCACGAAAAGTTCCCTTCTTGTATTCCTTCCATCACATCCAGGAAATGCTCATTATATTTTTCATACCGCTTCAAAATATCCGCTTCGTGCATCAGCTCCTGGCACTTAAAAAACTGGCACTTGCTCCAAGGTTCAGGACACCCAGAGCGATACACACAGTTAGGCACACAAACCTCACCAACAGCCTGAAGAAGAGGTTCAGCGCTAAGCATCAATTGCTTCTTCACCAAAGCCGCAATCTGCCGGGTTTTCTTTTCCGCACAAGCACAAAGCCTTTTTCTCATCATCAAAATCAAAGCCTGCGGATTGTAAAAAGCCGTGTACATAATCAGCGCATTAGGATCCCGCGGTTTACCGCCGTTCAAGTCTGGCCGTGAACTCTGCACAAAATGCCGCGGATGCTTGTCCGTATGCCGCACAAATTGCGCAATAGCAGATTTATCCATCTCTTCAAAACGCAAGCAAAGCTGAATAGTCTCAATGGGCGTGTGTTCCGCAATCAGCCACTTCATCCAGTCTTTTTTTGAAAACACCCTAAAATCAGAATGCTTTCCACGGCAAGTAAAAGCTGCAGACAGCAAATCCACTTCAGGGTATTTATTGCAAATATCAATATAGATTTTCATTATTTCCCAGTGCTCCCAAAACCGCCTTCACCACGAACAGTTTCGCTAAGCTCTTCAACCTGTTCAAATTCCATGCGATAAACCGGCTGCAACTTTATCTGGCAGATTCTTTCATGCTTTTCAATTTTCAATTCATTGATGGAATCAAGATTAAACACGTTGGCAAAAAGTTGACCTCTGTAGTCGCAATCAATTTCCCCATGAACAACAAGCCCATTTTTCTTATGCGCAAAAGAAGAACGAGGCTAAATCACAACTTCATAACCTTCAGGAATCTCAATGGCAAATCCCAACGGAACAAGGCATCCTGAATGAGGCGGAATCTTTATTTCATCCGCCGCAATATTGCAGAAACAATCGGCACACGCAGCACCAGCAGTCTTATACACCGGCATCTTACCACCGGGAAATAATTTAATTTTTACATTCTTCAAAAAAAAATCTTTACCCATTTTTCTATTCTCCTCTTCCGCCTCATTTTCTAAATTGCCTGACTTTCCATAAGTGTATCAATCTTTTCACTTAATGATTCCATGCTGTCATCGTATTTTGCCCGCAAAGAACTAAGTTCATTGACAACATGATCCTTTGCACCACCAATAGCACGGCTCAAAAGGTCGCGCATGTATTCGATAATTTTCTGCCGGCATCCATCAGGATTTGCCATAACCATAGCCACTATCTGATCCGCTCCAGCTTCCGGCACATCCAGAACACGGCTTGCCTGTTGCTGCTGAAATCCAAAGAGCCGGGCAATGACAAAATCACGCGGCAAAAGTTGCAGCCTTTTTTCCTGTAGTCTTTGATTTTTCTCTTCAATGGTGACAAGATCTTTTTGAAGCTTCACAAATTTGTCTATCCCATCCATGGATCCAAACTTGCGAACAATTTCACCCAGTGTCATGTTCTGCAAATCAGCTGCAGACATATTCCCACTAGATTCAATGTTATCAATGAGGTTATTTGCTGTTATTTCAGCCTGTTGAGAAATTTCTTGTTTTTGTTTTTGTAAAAATGCCTCAGTTGCAGCATCTTGCTTCAGCTTCTGCTGGTGCTTGTCCAAATATGCCCTGTTAATAGGGTTATCCGTGTCCAATTTCCCCGCAGAGTTCAAAACAAGAGTCCTAGACTTCAGCTTCCCGTTAATTGATTGCCTGGAAACGAAAGCCTGTCTAGCAAATTCAGCTGGTGTAACTTCCATGATGGAAAGTGTAAAGCCTTACAATCAACTTTGCTATTTACTAACAAGATTTTGTCAACTTATGTAAAGACCTAACTCACAAGTGACAAGCCGCGCCCGTCGCCGAATAAT
>JAEDIW010000076.1 GCA_016296655.1 Treponema sp.
CTGCATATAGCGTAGAGATTCCGAATCAAGTTCGAAATGACACTATGAATTATACTTTTGGGACAGCCTCATGTCCCCTAAAAAAAGGAAAAAAGTTATAATGAAACTTAAAAACCAATTTATTATTTTTATTATGGCAACGATACTGATGCCTTTTTTTTGCGTGATGATTATTCTGGGATTTCATTACATAACTGACCCTGAGCGTACCCTGCTGCAGGATTTTAACTACGTGCGTAAAATCGAATCAAATAAACTTTCGCCAAAAAGCTGGGATACTTTGCAGGAAATACTGAAAAAAGCTCCTCCACATACTGAAACGGCGGTTCTGCTGCAAAACGGAGACATTCTGATTTCAAATATTTCGGATTTAAAACGAGGGGATACAGTTTCTGAAGAAGTTTTATTTCAAAACATAAAAAAGAGCAGTAAAAAATATTTTTTTCAGTTTGTTCCAACGATGCTTGACGATAAAAACACAGAACTGGTTATCATTTCAAAAGCTCCACGAAGAAAGGCTCCTATGCACAAAAGCCTTGCAAGAGTTATACTGCACATTCTTGGGTATCTTGTAATTTTTTCAATTGTTCCTATTTGTTTTATCATAAAAATTGCATGGACTATTTCAAAATCAATAAGTCTTCTTGAAAAAAATACTGTGCGCATTGCAAACGGTGAACTCGACATTGAACTTAAAAATTCGCTGAACAAAAAAAATAGCAATGAAATAACTTCGTTAATCGAAAGCCTTGACAAAATGCGGCAGACAATCAAGGAAGATCAGGAGAGGCGTACAAGGTTTATCATGGGAATAAGTCATGACCTGAGAACACCTGTTGCTGTAATCAAAGGGTACACGGAAGCTTTGGCTGATGGAATTGCAGATGACATGGAAATGAGGAAAAGCTCACTGGAAATAATCAGTTCAAAAGTAGCTCAGCTTGAAACAATGATTGAAACCCTTATAAATTATGTCAAACTTAACAGCAAAGACTGGCGCGGAAAACTCACAAAACAGAGTCTTGCTTCTGCGCTCAAGGAATTTGAACAGAGCGCAATTGCTGAAGGAAAAGTTTTCAAGCGGAACATTTCTACAAAAATCGAAGTTTCCGAAGATGTCTTAATTGCATTCAATAGACAGCTTTTCCTCAGGACACTGGAAAATATTTACGGAAATGCAATACGATACAGTCGCGATGGTGATTCAATTAAAATAGAAGCCATACAGACAGATGAAAATGTTGAAATTTCTATTATAGACACAGGAATCGGAATTTCAGACAAGGACAAAAATCATATATTTGACCTGTTTTACAGGGCTTCCAATTCAAGACGTGAAGAAGGCATGGGGATTGGCCTTTCTGTAGTAAAAAACATCGTTGATGCTCATGGCTGGAAAATCACAGTTCAGGATAACAGGGAAAGTTCTTCAGGTTCAGTCTTTACGATTACAATTCCGCTGGAAAATTCCTGAAAAAATGAAAAAGTCGGGAAATCTGGTTGGCAAATCTGGCTAATCCAGTAATTCCTGCAGAAACTGATTCAAAAGCAATATGCCATCGGCTGTAAGTGCAAAAAATTCCTGTCCGTTTCTGTAGATTCGAACAGCAAGCCCCCGCTCGTTCCAAGAATCAAAAAGTCCGCCGCAGCCAGCACCAAGACGTTCTGCAAGACTTTTTCCAAAGCGTACAGCATATTCATCAGCACAAACTCCTTCCAGAAGCCTGAATCCCATCATTAAAAATTCAAACTCCTGAGTTTTTCTGTCCAGAAATTCAACGGATGCAGGCTGAACTGTTTTTCCCCATGGCAAACTGAAATCTTTTAAAACCTCTGAAAATGCCGGTAAATCATTCCAGAAAGAAGTGAATTCCTTAAGATTCTGAGTACCTGTCCAGCGGACTGCATTTTTCATGCAGAATGAAAAATCATTCTGGAAATTTCTGGATTTTTGTTCAGAAAAACAGGAATATATGGTTCCTGTTCCGCCGGCACCAAGCCCTATGTAATTTTCAAGCTTCCAGTAAGTTTTGTTATGTATGCTTTCAAAGCCTGGTTTTGCAAAATTGGACACTTCATACTGTCTGTATCCGTTTTTCTCAAGCAGATTCCTGCCTGCCAGCCAGCAGTCATCGGCAGTTTCATAATCATATTCAAGATTCCCAGAAAACACAGCCCTGCCAAGCGGAGTTTCTTCTTCAAGCGTCAAGGAATAAAGCGAAATATGGTCAGGGTCAAAAGAAAGCAGTTCGCAGATAGTTTTTTCAAGTTGTTCTCTGGAATCAAGTGGCAAGCCGGAAATCAAATCAGCGGAAAAACCTCCCTGCCATTTTTTATGAAGCAGCTCAAGTGCGGTCAGTGAAGTTTGTCTGGAACATCTTCTGTCTACAGCTTTTAAAACTTCATCAGAAAGAGACTGAATCCCTACGGAAATTCTTGTAACCCCCGATTTTTTGGCAGCAGCAAGCAGGCTTTCACTTATGTCGTCTGGATTCATTTCCATTGTAACTTCACACTCATCTGCAAAAACAGCAGCTTTCTTTATGCCTCCAAGCAGAAATTCAAGCTGTTCTGCAGTAAGCAGGCTTGGAGTTCCTCCTCCAATGTATATGGTTTTCCAGGATTCTACGTTAAAAATTTTCGCATAAGATTCTGCCTGAATGCACAAGGCCGTCAGGTACGAATCTGGCACATATTTTTTATCTTTCTGCAAGCTGCACGGACTGCTGAAAAAGTCACAGTAAGAACATTTTTTTTTGCAAAAAGGAATATGAATGTAAAGCGAAACAGAATTCATAAAAAAAATCAGAAAAATTTAAATTCTTTCAGAGGAAAATATTTAAAGACAGCTTTTCCAATGATTTTTGAACCGTCAACAGGGCCCCAAAGTCTTGAATCTGCTGCACTTGTACGGTTGTCGCTCAAAAGAAAATATTCATTCTGACCAAGTTTTATTTCTTCAAAAGAACCTACTGCTCCCAGCTGAGAATCCCACAAAGCCTGCGCTGGTGAAATTCCGACTGTATAGGGCTTTTTGATGAATTCAAATTCAGTAAGGAAATATTGCTGTCCTTCAGGTTTGATGTAAAGGACATAATCTTTCATATAAATGGTATCTCCAGGAACTCCTACAATCCTTCTGAAAACAGGCGAAGAGCCAGAACGGTGTAAATTTGTTAAGGGAAAATACTGCTGGCCTGTAAAAAAAGCACAGACTTTATCAACAACTTTTGTAAAAATTGAAAAATCTCTGTCATGTCTAGAAGAAACCAGAACTATTTCCCCACGAACATTCTTTTTTTTAAGATGATTCACCATAATGCATGAACCTGCAGAAAACGTAGGTTCCATTGATACAGAACGCTGCTTTACGGGAAAAATCAAAAATTGCAGGATAAGAGTTACAACTGAACAAAGCAAAACACAAAATGAAATAATCGAAAAAATCCGCCTGTTAAGCTGATTTTTCATCTCAAAAGAAAGTTCATATAAATCTGTTTTTTTCATATATAACAGAATACCACATTACAAACACATTACGCAATCAACATTTTACAGCACAGACGATGAATACAGGCAAAGAAACACACATTTCTGTATGAGTAAAAAAAACAGCACTTTCTTGCAAACTGCGTGCCAATGTCTTATATTATAGCTGATGAGTGAAGAGAGAAAACTTATTGCCACAAACAAAAAGGCAAGATTTAATTACAGTGTTGAAGAATCAATTGAATGCGGTGTAGTTCTTGAGGGAACTGAAGTAAAATCCGTAAAGGCTGGAAGCATTTCTTTTCCAGATGCATTTGCCGAAATAATAAATAATGAAGTCTGGATACGGGGGCTGCACATTTCAGAATATTCCTATTCTTCTGTTTTTAACCATAATCCAGACCGACCTAAAAAATTGCTGCTTCATAAAGATGAAATAAAACGACTAATCCGCAAAACCGAAGAAAAAGGCTTTACGCTCATTCCTTTGGATTTTTATCTGAAAAACGGCAGGTTGAAAATCAATCTGGGGTTGTGCAAAGGTAAAAAGTTATTTGACAAACGTGCCGATATTAAAGACAGAGACGTAAAACGAGATTTACAAAGGGAGTTCAGACAGAATCAGAAATGAAGCACATTTTTCGTTCTTTCATTTTTATTTTTTCTCTATTTTCAATCAGTGCTGCCGTTTATGCTGAAAAATTAAACATAGACTTTTATGGCGTATATTCTTCAACAGGGGACAAAAGCATGATTGAAATGACAAGAAATCTGTATTTTGCCCAGCTGAAAGAAATGGAAGACGTAAATGTAACAGACAAAACTTCTGGAGCATTTTTTTCAAAGGAAGATGGAGAACTCGCCATAATACAAAAAGAAGCCACTGTTTCTCAAAATATAAGCTTTTTTGTAGAAATAGAAACTTCAGGCAACGGTCAATGGAAAGCGATTCTCCAGGCATATTCACCTGCAACAGAAAAAACAACTGTTACAAAAGAGTACAGTTCCTACTACAAGATTCTCACCGACTCAAAAGAAGCAATTGTAGAAACTTTGGCCAGCTATAGAAAATTGCAGGACATTCAGCTTTATGCCGAAAAAACTCCTCAAACCGAAGAGGAACAAAAAGCAGAAAAACCGGCACTTAGTACAACCACAGAATCTATTGCAGGCACATGGTATGGAGAAGACTATATTGACAAAATTGTAATTATGCGTGGAGGCAGAGGATTTATAATTTATAAAAACGGTGCAACAATGAACATCAAGGTTTCCATTGACAACAGCAGCGAATCCTCTTCTGTTATAAACATAATTCAGGCAGGCAGACCAAATGCATCGTTTTTCCCGGAACTTTCAAGAAAAACTGCACTTGAAAATGCTCCGAGAGCACAGCCTTTGGAATGGCAGCTAACTCTTACAGACTCAAACACACTGCACGGCAGCAAAAAAACACTGATAGAAGACGAATCTTCTCCAAGCGGTGCATCTCAGGGAACAGCTTCTGTAACATGGACAAGAAAATAGCTGCCTTCTGAAAAAATCTAAAAAAATCAGCTCTCTATCAAATTTTCCCTAAATGGAAATTTCAAGCGCACCTTTTCGAATTATTTCGATTTTTCCATTGGCTACAGAAACAATTGTAGATGGAATTCCTTCACTACAGTCGCCTGCATCAACTATAAGACTGCAATCCTTTTCAAATTCCTGTATAATTTCTTTTATTTTTTTTAGTACAGGCTTACCGCTTCTGTTTACGCTGGTAGAATAAACAGGAGCTCCACAGCAAGCAATCACTTTTCTAAGCCACTCATCTCCAGGACATCGAAAAGCTGTCGTAACTTCGGAATTTTTCTGTTTTACGATAAGGGTAAGAGGTCCAGGCCAATAGCCAAGTAATTTTTCAGGAATTTCCGTATCACTGTATTTTCTTATTTCTTCAGGACTTGAAATCAACTGAATCAAAGGCTTGTTTTCTGCGCGCCCCTTTACTGCACAAATTTTTCTGTCAGTTTTAAATGAAAAACCATTCTCACAGGTATCTGCAATACCAGAAAAACCATATACAGTATCTGTAGGAATTATCACAATTTTACCACTGAGCAGCATTGAAGATGTCAGTTCTGAAGAATTTTTATCAGATTTGTGGCAAATCATATATTGGAATACCTTGTATTATTTTACTTTTTCCGCCTTCCTGATCCATTTTCCTAGTTATATCCATCAACAGAAAAATTACCAGAGAAATTAAAAATACAAGAAGTGCAGTTGCTTTGCAAATCCATTCTGAAAGATAAAAAATATCCTGCCTTTTCAGGACTGTTCCTGTATTGTACAAGCTGACAGGAGCAGAGCGAAGCCCAGTTATTTTTACAAGCTTTTCATTAGGTCCGACATACCCCAGTTTTTTTGCATAAGCTGCAATTACATCAGGGTCTTTTTGCAAAGCCATATATTCAAGAGTCAATTCATCATTAATTTTCTGAATTTCAGCGGTATGAATGCTGAGAATTTGTTTCTGCTGATTCAGCTGGTTTTCCGACAAAAATCCGTCCTTTCCGCCTATAAGCGAAAGAATGACATAAGTCAGAATGCCCAAAAAAGAAGCAATCAGAAAAGAAAAACGTTTCATTATGGACTGTTTATCGGCATAAATTCCTAAAAACTGGAATGATTTTTTTCCGAAATATAAAAAATTTCAATCAGGCTGCGAATTTTCAGAACAGATTTTAACCGCCTGTAAAAAAAATTAGCAAAAATGCAGTTCAAATCAAATAAAAAAAATACTTCAAAACAGACTAAAATAATGATAAAATAGAAAAGTACTTAAGTTTTTTATTTTTTTTACCGATACAAAAAACGTAGTAATGTTAATTTTTCACATTTAACACTTAAAAAATTCAAAGTATTCCGATACAAAAGGGGATTTGTATGATAGATTCTGACAACAGAAATGCTCTTGATAATTATGGAGTGTGGGTAAAAAAGAGTCCTAAAGATTTTTCAAAAGATGAAAATGACAGTATTTTTAATTCAAATTCTTCAGATGATTCTCAGGATTCTTTTGAAATTGCAGCAGATTTGCCAGACTTTTCGGGGCTAGATAACATTTCCTCTGAAGATAATGCAAAAGACGATGCATTCGATTCTGGGGAAACATCTCTTACAAGTGAGGAATTGCTGAACATTACAGGCAGTATTGCCGAAAGTTCAAAAAACTATGAAGACATTACGAATTTTTCTGCTACAGAAGAGGCAACCGACAGTATTTCAGAATTATCAGACTCACAAATATCTGAAACTGCAAGTCTGGCAGATTCTGATTCGGAAAAAATCGACCTTGCTTTCGAAGATGCAGAAAAAGCAGAACTTCTGAATGAAAATGAAAATCCAGATTTTACAGAAGATTTTTCACAAATCTCCCCGGTTGAAAAATTTGAAAATATTGAAAACGACATTGCAAAGGACTTGGAACAGGATCTTACATACGAAGAGTTGCCAGATACTACTGGCTCAGAAATGACTTTTGATGAACTGCCAGAAACCGGTACTTCAGAAGAACTTTTGTCCTCTTGCGAAATCCCTGATACTTTTGAAGAAGAAACAGCATTATTTGCAGATGAGGAACCTGCCATTTCTGAAAAAACAGAACAGGTAAGTTCAACACCAAAAGAAAATGACATTCTTGCACAAAGCAATGCAATTTTGTTACAGATTCAAAAAGAACTTTCTTCTTTGCAGAAAGAAATCAGTTCATTAAAAGATGATTTCAGTAAATTCAAATCTGGAAAATCATCTTCAGAACAGCAGGAAGAAACCAGCGGATTCTTTTCAGATGTTGACGAAGACGAAAAAATTTCACTTTCAGGAGAAGAGCTAAACAACATTCTGATAAGCGCAGACTCAACAACTGACGAAGATAAAAAATCAGCAGAAGATACAGACGATATTTCAAATGCACCTGTAATGGAAGAGCCTGCAATTGAAACCCCTGCTTCTGAAGACAGTTCAATGTCTATTTCCTCTGACTCTTTTGACTCTTTCAATTCCTTTGAAAATGAAAAAACTGAAGAACCAGTTTTTGAAGATGCAGTTCTGGAAGAATCAGACAATGCTGAAGACCTTCCTGATGAACTGTCTGTTCCAAAAGTTTCAGATATTTTGCCTGAAACAGATAGTTTTGCAGAAAATTTTGACACAGAAAATGAAACTTTCCAGC
>JAEDIW010000077.1 GCA_016296655.1 Treponema sp.
TGCCCGAACATCGGGTTATCTTCACGTTTAGCGAATAGCCGCCACCAGTGAGTCAAACTTGGGCGGCTATATTTTTACTCTTTATCTTTTTTGTAGAAAGAGAGTATCACATAAATCGTACTGATTGCCGTTACAACAAAAGTTGCAGCGGAAAAAAACAGCGTCCAATTCATGCAAAGCCTCCCAAAATTAAATTCCAGCAAAAGCTGGTAGAGTTTGGGAGTTAACCGCCAGTTCAGGCACTTCCAAATATCATTATAATATATACCTTTTATTTTGTATAGGTATATGTAAAAATGTCACAGTATCAGTCTTTTTTTTATAAGTGGGTTTGGGAATTCAATTCAGTGTGACGAAATCAATACGGAAAGAAATGGGTTTGCATTCTCTGGTGTTGATTTTGCTGTAATTTTTTAAAATCCTTGGAAAAGACTACCATTCCACTTTGCCACAAATAGCTGAACACTTTTCTCCTTTAATTACCAGAGGTCCATTACATGCTGCAGAACGAGGCTTACACCTGTAATTCCAATCCAGCAGACTGCATCTAAAACCAGTGGTTTACTGTCTGTTTTTAAAGTATTAAGAATTGTTCCGTCTGTTGTACAGAAGCCCATTAATTTTCCGGATGCAGGGAAGTAGAAATTGTGCAGACAATAATCGGAAGACTCTGCTTTCCTGTTTCTGGAATTACATTCAGGTTAAGGCTACCGGCAGTGTCTGTCAGAGTTTTATAAAGTTTTAAGGCTCAACCCCGGGCAAAATCTGATACTGCTAATCGCCGGCTCCGGCAATTCTGTCATTCCGTGGTTTGCACTTGGGTTCACCTTTTCTGCTATTTTAATCTTATCTTTTTTGAGGTAGAATTAAAACAGATTCAGGCTTAAAACTGACCTTAAAAACGGTGAAGCCAAAGTTCAAATTTCCGGTGCTTTGGTTCGGCGGATTTTTACTGTTGCGGAGGATTTTTTATGACATCTTTCTTCAAAAAAACTTTATCTGGATTATTCGCTCTGACAGTGCTTTCTCTTTCTGTTTTTGCAGAGCCTGGTTTTGATGTCTGGGGAAGCGGAAAAGTTTTTACGCTGGATCCTCTTACTGACGGAATTCTTCTTGGTACCGGTGTTCTTCTTTCCGGGGGAGATCTTATACTTGATAATGTAATGGAACTTAACCGTGGAAAATACGATCCGGCTGAAATCTACAATAAAGACAACATCAACGGTTTTGACCGTCCATTTATGAAGTCATACAACAAAAAACTTGATAACTGTGCTGACCTGACACTTGCTCTTTCCATGGCGGCTCCCTGTGTTCTTGCTGCCACTGATAAAGAAGAGTGGCTTACTGTTGGTGTTATGTATGCAGAAACTCTCCTGATTGCAAACGGAGCCAAAGAACTTTCAAAGCTGGCAATAAACAGAGCCCGTCCTTATGTTTATTTTGACTCTGAAAAACCTGAAAAAGACCTTAAGGACGGGGACTGGAACAATTCCTTTCCGTCTGGTCACAGCACAATGGCTTTTGCCGGAGCTGCTTTTTCTACTTATACTTTTGCAAAATACTTTCCAGAGTCAAACTGGAAATACGCTGTTGCCGCCGGAAGCTTTTCTCTTGCTGTAACAACTGCAGGTCTTAGAATGGCCAGCGGAAATCACTTTGCAACTGATGTTTGTGCCGGTGCAGTTCTTGGTACTGGCATAGGTCTTTTAGTTCCATGGATCCATACTTTTAACCAGAACAACGACCTTAAAATTGCTACCGACGGAACTGGTGTCAGTTTTATTTACAGACCTGGAAGTGCCGTAAAAAAGACTGGTCTGTAATGACATCTGTATTTAAAAAGACTTCCCATCCTGTAAGGGATTTTCTTTTCTTCCTCTTAATTATTGTTTTTTCCATTGCAGTACGGCATCCTCTTTTTTCTGCATCATCCCTGATTTTTGCCCTTTTTTACAATGGGGTTTTAAAAAACTGGAAAGCTTTTAAAATTCTGGCGGGACTTATGCCGTTTTTTGTTGTTCTTTCCTGCTTAAATCCCATTGTAAGCCATTGGGGAGATACTGTTCTTTTCAGTATTTGTGGAAGACCTTTTACGAAAGAAGCTTTTTTTTATGGTCTGAATATGGGGCTTACATTTGTTGTAATGATTCAATGGTTTATGGCTGCCGGCTGTGTTCTGACAGTAGAAAAATTTACTTATCTTTTCAGTCCTTTTTTTCCAGCAATAAGCCTTATGATGTCTATGATTTTAAGGACAATTCCCCTTGTTTTTAAGCGGGCTAAAGAAATCCGTCAGGCAAGACAGGCTCTTGGAATAAAAAGAGATATAAAAGAAGTGAATGCTGTTTTTGCATCAACTCTGGAAGACGGAGTTTTTACAGCCAGAACTATGGAAGACAGAGGCTTTAAAAACGGAAAAAGAACTTCCTTCTTAAAGTACAGTTTTGGTTTCTGGGATTTTACAATGGTTTTACTGGGAATTGCCCTTTGTGCTTTTGTAATTTATGGAATAAACCAGGAATTTTTTGCTGTTGATTTTTACCCTGTAATAAAAGCCGAAAAATTCTGGGAAAACACAAAAGAAACTGGAGTTTTTGCTGCATTCTGTTTGTTTGCGCTTTTACCTTCAGTTGAATGTTTAATCAGAAAGTAATTAAATTATGGAATATAAAATCGATTTTAACGGAACAGAACTTGAAGTAAAGGAAGGGGATTTTATTCTCCTTATTGGAAAATCTGCCAGCGGAAAAACAACGCTTCTTAACCTTATTGAACAGAAATTAAAAAACGCTGGAGAAAAAACTGGTTTTGTTTTTCAGAATTTTGATTCTCAGATTGTTACAGACAAAGTCTGGCACGAACTGGCCTTTGGTATGGAAAATGAGGGTCTTGACCAGAAACTTATGCATCGTCGTGTTGCAGAACTTACTTCTTACTTTGGAATAACTGACTGGCTGGATAAGGATGTTGAATTTTTAAGCGGTGGTCAGAAACAGCTTTTAAATCTGGCTTCCGTTATGGCATTAAAACCGGATTATCTTCTTCTGGACGAACCTTCAAGCCAGCTGGATCCTGTGGCTGCGTCAGGTTTTTTTAACACCTTAAAAAAAATCAACCGGGAACTGGGTACTACAATTATTATGAGTGAACACAGACTGGAAGATCTGTTTGCAGAAGCCGGAAAGGTTGTGCTGTTAAAAAACAGAAAAATTGCTGCTTCTGGAACTCCTTTAGAAACTGCTGAAAAAATTCTTGAAAGTAAAGATGAAAACCTTTTTGAATTTTTACCTGCTCCATGCCGTGTTGCCGTAAAAGCCGGAGAAAAAAATGAATTGCCCCTGACTGTTGCCGACGGCCGTATGTGGTTTAAGAACCGCGTTAAGGATGGTAACTGCGCCGAAGGCGTTCAGGACGAGAATCGGCCTGAATGGAGCGGGACTCCGCGGAACAGTGGACAGCCTGACGGCGAAAGCCGGAACGCCCCTGTCATTAAAATTAAAAATCTTTCTTTTAAATATAAAAAAAATCAGGATTTTGTGCTTCGGGATTTGAACCTGGAAATAAAAAAAGGAAGAATTTACGCAATTGTGGGAGCTAACGGTTCTGGAAAGTCCACACTTCTGAAACTTCTATGCGGCCTTGAAAAACCTTCTTCCGGAAAAATTAAGCTTGAAGGCTCTGTCTGCATGATGAGCCAGAATGTAAGAAATATTTTTACGGAAAAAACTGTGGCGGAGGAAATTGCTAAAGCGGGCTTAGAAAAAAAAGAATTTGAAAAAAAGCTTACCATGCACCCTTACGACCTGAGCAGCGGCGAAATGCAGAAACTGGCTTTTATGAAGGCTGTTTCAAAAAAAACTGATATTCTTCTTCTGGATGAGCCTACAAAAGGCATTGATAACGGGTACAAAAAAGAACTGGCTAAATTGCTTCGTGGTCTTTCCGGGGCAAAAAAAACTATTGTAATTGTAAGTCACGACCTGGAATTCTGTGCTTCTGCCGCGGATTATGTGAGCATGATGTTTGAAGGTCAGCTTTGCGGAAGTGACACTGTCAGAAACTTTTTTGCGGAAAACAATTTTTATACAACTGCCTGTGTCCGTATGACCGGTGGAATAAAAAAAGGAATCGTTACGGAAGATGATTTTTAATTCCTGGGTTTCTACAGTTATTATCTGTCTTATTGTGGCTGCTTTCTGGATTGCTTTTGAAAGATCTAAGCCTTCTGCTTCTCGGCTGGTACTTGTCAGTGAACTTTGTGCCCTGGCCATTGGTGTAAGGTCTGTGTTCAGTTTTGTGCCCTATTTTAATCCTCTGCTTGCCGTTATTTTTTTGAGTGGAGTTGCCCTGGGAGGCGTTGAAGGTTTTTTAATCGGATCTCTTACAGCTCTTTTAAGCAACTTTATTTTTGGTCAGGGGCCCTGGACACTTTATCAAATGATAAGCTGGGGATTTGCCGGAACGGCTGGTGGAGTGCTGGCTGGAACCGGGATTTTAAAAAAGTGTGACTGGAAAACTGGGGATTATGTCCGGGGCTCCGTTGTTTCCGTTTTTCTGATTATTTTTGTTACGGGGCCCCTTGCAGATTTAAGCGGTTTTTTTATGATGGGGGAAAGAAATCTGGCTCTGCTTAAAGTGATTCTGGCCGGAGGATTTGCCATGAATGTTTCTCTTGCAGCCAGCACTGTTTTTGCACTTTGTATAATTGCCCGGCCTTTCTTGTTTTCTGTTCAGAGGGCTGTTACTAAAAGCAGAGGTTTTACACAAAACCGGTAATCCGCTATATTTATAGAAGAAATTGAAAATCCATGGGGGAAATCAGGGTGAAATTCCCTGTCTTGAAATGAAACGGTTAAAGTCCGAATGCCCCATGGTTGTCTGTTGCGGCAGACAATAATTGCTTTTTGGATGTACATGCTCTGCATCCGGAGGAAAAATGAAAAAGCTTTTCTCATTTCTGGCCGTGGCATCTTCTTTTGCCCTGTCTGTTTTTTCTCAGACAATTGATCTGGGCAAGATTGTTACAATTGTAGATTCCCCCGAAAAAGTCGAAAAAACATTTACATCTGAAGAAATCAAAAATTCTGCAGTTTCATCTCTGCCCGAACTTTTAAGACAGAAAGGGCTTCTTGTAATGAGTTCCGGTGGTTCTGGAACAGCTTCAAATTTCAGTTACAAAGGTTATTCCGGTTTCTGCTGCAAAGTATATGTTGACGGCGTTCTTGCCACTCAGCCTGGAACAGGAGAATTTGACTGGAACAGCATAGACATTAACTCAATCGAATCTATTACAATTTCTGAAATTCCAGATACTTCCACAGACCAGTTTGCAGGCTGTGTTGTTTACATCCGCACAAGGCTTGTTTCTGCACGGGGCTTTGATTTTAAGACACTGGTTACTTCGTACGGAACATCCTTTGCGGATACAATTACTGCTTTTGCGGAATATCGTGATGTAATCGGAAATACAGGCTTTAAGATTAACGCTCAGGCAAATAAGGCTGACAATGAATATCTTGATTCAAAAGGCAAAATTTTAAGAAACAACTGGTCCAGACTTGGAAACCTTTCTGCATCCTTTAACACAATTGTTTCAGATAACCTTACTGTCAGCGGAACATCAAAGTTTTTCTATAATCAGCTTAAAGCTTTTGGCACAGGCTCTGACCGCAATGTGGGAATTGAAGACGACTTTAATTCTTTTCAGACAGTAAAGGCCAGGCTTGTAACTCAAAAACTTGTTGTGCTAACTGCAAATCTTACGGCTCAGTACAATCAGATTGATTATGACCAGACTGCCACCCAGCATGACAAAACTCAGATGCACACAACAGACCTGCTTCTGACAGCAGAAAATTTTTATGGTTTTAATGTGTCATCTGTGTTCAGCCTTGAAAATAAAATTTCCGGTTCTTCACAGCAGCGTTTTCACAACACATCAAAAATTGACTGGAGCTGGAGTGCCGGTGACTGGGTAAAAATTATTCCATCTATGGGAGTTCTTGCTTCTACAAATAAAGATTTTGAACTGCTTCCACAGCTTACAGTTTCTTCAAAAAAGACAGGACTTTCAGTTTCTGCATTCCGTCAGTTTGTGCTTCCAACCTTTAATCAGCTGTACTGGGAAGGTGGCGGCGGAAAAGGAAATCCTGATTTAAAACCGGAAGAAGGCTGGGCAGTTGTTTCAGGCTGGAAAAGTCCTTTTACATTTTTACCTCTGAGCCTTACATATACTTATGCAAAATACGGAAATAAAATCCGCTGGGCCTATAACGGCAAAACCCTTACGCCGGTAAATACAGTCAGTGCAGACTATCGCACTTTTGAAGCCGTTATTGCAAAGGATTTTAAATATGCAGGCCTTAATGCAGGTGTTACAAATACAAATGCACAGCTCGATGGCGGTTATCAGATAATGTGGGTTCCACAGTGGCAGTGCAATGCAGGAGTAACAGTTCATCTGCCTCTTAAAATTGATATTGGAGCAAATTACATTTACACAGGAAAGCGTCCGGAAGATAATTTTAATCTTTACTGGTATGACGAAATGAATGATCTTCAGCTGATTATTAAATGGCAGGCAACAACCCGCTCTACTTTTATGTTTGAAGTTAAAAACCTGCTTGATGAGCGTCATTATTATCACGACCGTTACCCTATGCCGGGCCGCTCATTTACCGCAGGTTATATGTTCAGGGGATAAAAAAGAGGGAGGAAATATAGGGGAGAAGTCTCTCCCCTGCGTCACACTTCGTTGTGCCGCACCCCACTCTGCGGGCTCAAACGCCGCCCGCAACGCCTGCTGACAGTTTATTCTGTATTCTTGACGGCAGATTTTAATTGTCGTATATTAAAACTGAACGCTCAGATTATTTTGTCAAAGATGAGTGTGTGTCAAAATATCCGTTTGCTACAGTAAATTCCTGGATTGCTTCTGCAAGTGTTTCAGCAGATGTTTTTCCAGTAGCCTTGTATGCTCCGGCAATTTTGATTGTTGAAGCTGTTAAATCTTCATAGTGAATTGCATACCATTTACCAACGTCTGGAGCTGTTTCAGAGTAAGACCAGTCAGCGTTCATAGAACGTGTATATTTTACGTAGATGTAACCTTCTGTTTCAGATAATTTTAAAACACACAGTTCATTGCCAGCATAGTAGCTTCCAGAACCATCACCGTTATTGTTATCGAATGTTGTTGTAGAAATATTGTACTGTTCTTTGTATGCACCATAACCTGTGTCTGGATATGTTACAGACCAGCTTCCGATAAGAGAATCAGTAGATTCAATTGGTAAAACTAAAATGTAATTATCCACATACTCAGTCTCAGCTTCCTGCTGACAACCTGTAAATCCAAATCCAATTACTGCAGCTGCAGCAATTGCCAGTAAAACACGTTTGAATGTGCTTTTCATAAAAATATCCTCCGGTCCCAGAGTTTTGCGTAGGACCAAAATTAAATTTCGCTTTCCCAGAGAAAGCGGCATTCATAAAGTATTCGGACTTGCAAAAGCTTACCGTTCCGCGTCGAGTCAGAGAATTTCACTCTGTTCCCTTTATAAAATGCAGGAA
>JAEDIW010000002.1 GCA_016296655.1 Treponema sp.
ATGTGCCTAAAAAGTCAAATCGGAAATTGAGATTTCCTCATTGACTTTTTTCAGGGTGTAATAAAAACTTTGCCTGAGAGAGCGTCAAAGTTTTTATTCACAAGTTTGCGTTGCAAACTTCCCTATTTACTGCACATTCTCATTACATTGCGAATGTGCCTAAAAAGTCAAATCGGAAATTGAGATTTCCTCATTGACTTTTTTCAGGAGGAATTATGAAAAAATCGATTGTGCTTGCAGCGTTGCTGGCTGCAGGTTCTCTGCTTTTTGCTGCCGGAAAAAAAGAAACTGCTGTTACCGGTACTGAAAATGCTAATGTAAGTGGAAAAGTTGTCATCTATACATCAATGTATCAAGACATTATTGATGCAATTGATGCCGAACTTGAAAAACTGTTTCCAAACTGCGACGTTGAATTTTTTTACGGCGGAACAGGAACCTTGCAGGCAAAAATTGCTGCTGAAAAAGACAGTGGAAAATTAGGCTGTGACATTCTCATGGTTGCCGAACCTGCCTATGCACTTGAACTTAAAGAAGCTGGCATTCTGCACAAATATAAAACACCAGAAGCAGCAAATCTTGCATTTGCCTATGACGCTGACGGAGCATGGTACCCTGTACGAATCTGTACAATGGTTCTTGCCTACAATCCTGAAAAATATACAACAAAAGACATTCCATCTACTTTCAAAGAATTTGCAACAGACCCAAGACTTACCGGCTACATTTCCATGCCAAATCCTCTTACATCAGGAACAGCAATGGCTTCTGTAGTTGGTCTGCTTGGAAAATACGGTGAAGACTATTTCAAAGATTTGAACAAACAGAAAGTTGCAGTTGAATCTGGATCTGTTGCCCTTACAAAACTTGAAACAGGCGAATGTAAGGAAATTATGATACTTGAAGAATCTGTACTCAAAAAGCGTGAAGAAGAAGGTTCAACAATTGCCGTAATCTATCCTGAAGACGGAGTTCTTTCCTGTCCATCTGCAATCATGACTGTTGATGCAAAATACAGTGCAAATAACAATATTCCAGCATGTGAAGTTCTTACAGACTGGTTCCTTTCAAAAGAAGGTCAGAAAGCTATTGTAAAAGGCTGGATGCATTCTGTACGGAAAGATGTTGATTATACACCTTATGACTCCCTTCCAAATGACAAGATGTATGAAAAAACAATCGACATTGACTGGGAAAAATGCTACAAAGAACGCGACTCAATCCGAACCATGTTTGAAGAAAATGTAACAATCAAAAAAAAGAAGTAGCATATTTTGTCTTGTAGGCCGTATGTTAATGAAGTTCAGCTTGCAAAAACATACGGCTCAGCCTCAGCAACTTGCAGCACAAAACAATAAAAAACTTAACACAGCTACTTTACGAAAACAGCATACCTTTATTTTTGAAATAAGATATGCTGTTTTTTTCAGACCCTCAATTTTTATTTTATGGGAGCAAATATGGAGCAGCAAGAAATTCCGGGCAATCAGAAATTTTATTTTGATTTCAAATGGATTATCATCTGTGCAATTGTAGGATTCCTGCTTATTTTTCAGGTATTCCCAATTCTATATCTTATCATCCGTTCAGTTTATATTGACGGACATTTTTCTTTTTCAGGTTTTAAGAATATTTATTCTTATGCACTAAACTGGAGCTGTTTAAAAACTACTCTGATAACAGCAACCCTTACCATGATATTTGGTGTTCTTTTGGCATTTCCTTTGGCATGGCTTGTCGGAAGAACTAATCTATATGGCAAGAAATTATTTCGAACAATATTTGTAATGACATATATGGTTCCGCCCTATGTCGGAGCAATGGCATGGCTCAGGCTGCTCAACCCGACCGTTGGAACGTTGAATGTCTTTTTCATGAAGTTGTTTAACCTTTCGTCATGTCCGTTTAACATTTATACAACAGGCGGTGTTGTCTGGGTTCTTACAACTTTTTACTATCCTTATGCTTTCATTACAATTTCCAGAGCAATGGAAAAAATGGACCCTTCGCTAGAAGAAGCATCCCGCATTTCAGGCGCTTCTCCATTAAAAACCTTGTTCACGGTTACGATTCCACTGACACTGCCAAGCATCATTGCAGCATCTCTCCTAATGTTTGTTGCTTCAGCCTCTGCTTACGGAATTCCATCAATTATTGGTGCTCCAGGACAGATTTATACAGTAACAACAAGGATCGTTGACTATGTTCAGATTGGAAACTCTGAAGGCCTGACTCATGCAATCTGCCTTGCAGTGTTTCTGATGATTATTGCATTGATAATCCTTTATATTTCCAATTTTGTGGTCGGCAAAAAAGAGTATATAACTGTTTCCGGCAAATCCACTCATCCAGCCATTGTTGATCTTGGCCGCTGGAGAATACCAGTTACCCTGCTTGTATCACTTTTTGCATTTATTGTAGTAGTTATTCCATTTTGGACAGTAATTACAACTTCCATTACAAAAAACATGGGAAAATCTATCTTTGAGGCAAACAACATTACATGGAAATACTGGAACATCGTCCTTTCAAGAAAGGCTATCATCAAAGCATTCAAAAATTCAGTTTATATGGCAACTATGGCTGCAACATTCGGCATGATTATAAGCATCACAATGGCATGGCTCTTAAAGCGGACAACAACAAAAGGTCGAGAAATCCCTGATTTCCTTATAACAGTTGGTTCAGGCACACCAAGTGTCGTAATTGCCCTTGCACTTATTATGACAATGACTGGAAAATTCGGAATAAACATCTACAACACCATCAGCATCATGGTAATTGCCTATATGATAAAATATATGATGATGGGAATGCGGACAGTTGTTTCAGCCTTTACGCAAATTAGTCCTTCCCTGGAAGAAGCTGCACAAATTTCAGGAGCAGGATGGCTTCGCAGATTAAAAGACGTTGTTCTGCCTCTGATAAGTCCTTCCGCAGTTGCAGGATGGTTCCTGATTTTTATGCCATGTTTCTATGAACTTACAATGTCTACGCTGTTGTATTCAAAAAATACAGATACACTCGGTGTTGAACTTTATACATATCAGACATTTACAAGCCAGCAGACAGCTTCTGCACTTGCAGTTGGAATTCTGATTATTGTTATTGTCCTGAATTCAGTTTTAAACAAAGCTACAAAAGGAAAATTTTCAATTTAATTATGCAGACTTTTTGCAAGTCTGACAGGAGGTGTAATAAAAACTTTGCCTGAAATAGCGTCAAAGTTTTTATTCACAAGTTCGCGTTGCGAACTTCCTTATCAACTGCCGCTTCTCATTTCATTGCGAAGCGGCATAAAAAGTCAATCGATTGCTGAAACAATCTTCTTGACTTTTTATGGGAGGAAAAAATGTCAACAGTTATATTAAAAGATATAGTAAAGGCTTTTGGCTCGGAAATTGTAATAAAAAAATTCAATGCAGAAATAAAGGATGGCGAATTCATAACACTGCTTGGCCCTTCAGGCTGTGGAAAAACAACTTTATTGCGCATGATTGCAGGATTCCACAAGCAGACAAGCGGTTCAATAATGATTGACGGCAAAACAGTTTCCGATGAAAAAACATTTTTGCCACCAGAACGCCGCGGAATTGGAATGGTTTTCCAAACTTATGCAGTCTGGCCACACATGAACGTTTTTGACAACGTTGCCTATCCGTTGAAAATCCAAAAATACAGCCGGGAAGAAATAAAAAAAGAAGTTGAAGAAATTCTCGAAGTTGTTCACCTGAAACAATACGTAAACCGAATGCCTTCAGAACTGTCAGGCGGACAGCAGCAACGTGTTGCCCTTGGACGTGCTCTTGTTGCAAAACCCAAACTTCTTCTGCTGGACGAACCACTTTCAAACCTTGATGCCAAACTGCGCGAAAGCATGCGTTTTGAAATAAAAGAAATTCAAAAAAGGCTTGGCATTACCGTTGTTTACGTAACACACGACCAGGTTGAAGCCATGACAATGTCCGACAGAGTTTTCCTCATGAACAACGGAGTAGTCCAGCAAGTTGGCTCACCTCTGGAAATTTACTGCAACCCTGTAAACCAATTCGTCGCAAATTTTGTGGGTAAGGCAAACTTCCTGAAAGGCGAGGCAAAAAACGGCAGGATTTTCATCAATGGAACAGACCAGAGCATAGAATACACTGGCGACAAAACAGGCAATGTAGTTCTTACTCTTCGCCCGGAAAACATCAAGGTTGTCAAAGAAAAATCAGACCTTTCAGGAACAATAAAAAACATGTATTTCCTGGGCAACGAAAATGACTGCCAGATTGACCTCGGCAACGGCATCTGCCTGCGCGTAATTTCCGACCCGCATACATTCGACGGAATGGAACTCGGACAGCAAATAAACCTGCAGCTTCAGGAAAAAATCGTCTATACCGACGACGGTACAAATGCTTCTTACAACAAGATTTTAACCTGATTTTCAAAGTTTTTCACTTGTCATAAAGTTTCACATGGGGCTGTCCAATTAGTTCTGTCATTCGAATTTATTCCAGAAGAAAATATGAACTTAACTTTTGGGACAGCCCCATTTTCTTTAATTTCCCTGTTTTCCTGCAGATTTTTCAGATTCTTCAGATTCATCAAGTTCTGACAATCCAGCAACCTTTTCAATAAGAGAGAACGGCGTTACCGCATAACTTCCATGCATTTTCTGAGACGCAAGGGCATGCGCCAGAGAAGCATTTTTTGCAGCCTCAAAAGCCGAAAATCCCTGTGCAAGCAATGCTGCAATCATTCCAGACAGAACATCCCCAGAACCACCTTTTGCAATACAACAATCCCCCAAAGGATTTATAAAAGTTTCAATTTTTCCAGCAGAATTTTTACAGGTTATGCAAACATTTGCCCCTTTTAGCAGAAGCACCACATTAGGATAGTTTTCTACAAATTTCTTTGAAAGTGCAATCCTGTTTTTTACAATTTCCTTAACAGAAACTGCCCCAAAGCCCGTCATTTCAAGCAAAGAAGCAAATTCTTTTGGATGCGGTGTCAAAACACTCATATTTTTATCCACTGCAAATTTTTCAAGAAACTGCACAAGATATTTACTGTAAAACATGTCTGCATCAAAAACCGTTGGAATATATTTTTCCCGTGTCTGAAAATCAAAAAAATTTTTCAAAAATCTTTCAGCACCGCAGGAAAAAAGCCCAAGCCCCATGCCAACTGCAACAGCTTTCACATTATCAGGCAATTCTGAGCCTTGCATAAGTTCAGCCGGGCAGGGAACCTGCAAAAAACGATTTTCAGCCCCATTAGCAGCAGAATTGGCAGCAACCAAAGTTACAAGTCCTGCACCAAATCCAAACGCCGCCTTTCCAGAAATAACCGCAGCACCCGGCTTTTCTCCAAGAATCACCGCCACATGACCAAACGAGCCCTTGTTTGCATTTTGCTTTTTACGTTCCGGCAAAATTAAATCCGATGCCTCAAGTAAAAATGCCTCAGGTTCCAGACCATCTTCACCACAAACAGAGTTCTCAAAAAGTTCACGACTTATGCCAAGATCCGCACACGAAATTTTCCCACAAAAATCTTTTGCAAAATCACTGTAAAATGCAGACTTCAAAGCCCCCATGCACACAGTAAAATCGGCTTTAAAAGCCAGTTCCTTACCATCAGAACCAGAACTTTCTATTTGCCCTTTGGAATCTATCCCACTTGGAATATCACAGGCAATCTTTATTCCCCCACAGCCATTAATTTTTTCTATTAATTCTGCAATTTTCTGCTCAAAACAACCATGAAACCCACTGCCGTAAATGCAATCAACAAAAATTGCAATTTTTTTTGTTTTTTCTTCAAGCATTTCGTCTGTCAGAAATGGAATTTTTGCCTTTTTTGCACGTTTTGCCTGAATTTTACACTGTTCACTTACAGGTTCATTCACACAGTAAATAAAAGTTTCCAAAATCCCCTGAATTTTTCGCCCCAAGGCGTAACCATCTCCTCCATTATTTCCGCCCCCGGCAAAAATTATGACAGTCGGGTTTTCAAGATTCTTTGCCCTCGCTGCACAAAAAACTGCCTGTTTCAAAGCCTCTGCAGCATTTTCCATCATCAAATCTTCGCTCAACCCATAATTTTCCCGGCAAGCCCTGTCCAAAATCCGCGTATCAGAAAAAAGTTTCTTCATATTTTTAGCATACCATAACCTTTAATTTTTCTCTATTCATGGGCGGCTTTTTGGTTGGTTTGAAACCAACCAAAAACCAGGCTTTCCAGCATTCCGCTTCCGCTCCAGCCTCCTCAGTTCGTCGCAAAGCTCCTCTCCTGCGGTGGCCGGCTCCGCCGTGCTTCCAATCCTTTCCGCGAAAGCGTTTATCGGCAATTGAAGATTTTTTTTTAATTTTATAAAATCGTAACATGAATTTTAAATATAGCCCTCAAAAAGCACCTGATTCAAAAAAAATTCCAAACTCAAACCTTAAATATTTTCTTTCCTATTTCAAACCACATCTTCACATTTTTTTCATGGATTTGCTTTGTGCTGCCTTTGTTTCTGCAGTAGATTTAGCATTTCCAATTGTTTCACGCTACATCATAAATAACCTCATAAGCAATTATTCCAGTTTTCCACAGGAAACCCTCAAAAAGTTTTTTGCAATAATTGCACTTATCGTTCTGTGCTATTTCATCCGCTATGCAGCCCAATGGTTCGTTGCCTATTTTGGCCATCTTTTTGGAGTTTTTGTAGAAACTGACATGCGCCGTGACATCTTTGCCCATCTTGAAAAGCAATCTTTCACTTTTTTTGACACTCACAGGACAGGCAAAATAATGTCCAGAGCAACCTATGACCTTTTCGAAGTAAGTGAACTTGCGCATCACGGTCCAGAAGATCTTTTCCTTTCCATAACGACCTTGCTAAGTTCACTTTTTTTCCTCATAAAAATCCGCTGGGAAATAGCAGCACTTATTGGAATTTTACTGCCAGTTCTGCTATTACGTACAATTTTCAGCAAACATCAAATGATGTCCGCCTCCCGCAAAGTAAAAGAAAAAACTGCCGAAATGAATGCCGAACTTGAATCAGCTGTCAGCGGCATAAGAGTTACAAAAGTCTTTACAAACGAAGCCTACGAAAATGAACGTTTTTTTGGCTTACAGAAGATTTTCATCGCTGCAAAAGAAAATTATTACAAATCCATGGCAACTTTTCATACGCAAATCGATTTTTCAACACACATCCTAAGCGTAATCGTTCTTGCTGCAGGCGGATTTTTTATAATGAAAGGAAAAATGTCCTTTGGGGACTACATTGCAGCAAATCTTTTTGTAAACTCTTTCCTTATGCCCATCCGCAAACTTGCAAATTTCATGGAGCAGTTTTCAAGCGGCATCGCAGGTTTTCAAAGATTTGCAGAAATCATGCGAACAGAAGAAATCATTGAAGAAAAGTCCGATGCTGAAATTTTAGAAAAAGCCGCCGGAAAAATACAATATGAAAATGTTAATTTTGCCTATTCAAATGGTGTGCCAGTTTTAAAGAACGTAAACCTGACCATAAATCCTGGCAAAAAACTCGCACTCGTTGGCTCAAGTGGCAGCGGAAAGACATCTCTTTGCAACCTTTTGCCAAGGTTTTATGAACTTACAAGCGGAAGCATTTCGATTGACGGAATGGACATACGTAATTTCACATTAAATTCGCTACGCTCAAAAATCGGCATAGTGCAGCAAGATGTTTTTCTTTTTGCAGATACAATCAGGGCAAACATCGCCTATGGCAAACCAGATGCAACTGAAGAAGAAATTATTGAAGCTGCAAAGCGTGCAGAAATTCACAATGATATAATCAGTTTGCCAGAAGGATATGACACAATAGTTGGTGAACGCGGCTTAAAACTTTCCGGCGGACAAAAACAAAGAGTTTCCATTGCCAGAATTTTCTTGAAAAATCCCCCGATTCTTATTCTTGACGAAGCAACTTCTGCTTTAGACAGCGCAACAGAAGTAAAAATTCAGCAATCATTTGATGAGCTTTCAGCCGGCAGAACCGCCATTGTAATAGCACACAGGCTTTCAACAATAAAAAATGCCGACAGCATTGCTGTTGTTGATGGAGAGCACATCGCTGAATACGGAACGCATGAGCAGCTTATGCAACTCGGTGGCCTGTATGAAAAACTTTACAATGCTCAGTTCAAAGGCTGAAATTATTGTTAAAAAAACAGCAGCCCTGCCAAACCAAGCGGAATAAGGTAGGCTGAAAACCAAACCAGCCGGCCCTTTTTTATGAGTTTCATAAGCCATGCAAGGGCTGCAAACCCTGAAACAAAGGCCGCAACACATCCGCACAATAGCGGAACAAATCCGATAGAAGAGGCAACTTCGCCCAAATCTTTTGCTTCCAGCAGAAAAGCCGCAAAAATTGCAGGAATTGAAACAATAAAGGAAAATTCACCTGCATCGCTGCGCTTTACCCCGCTAAGAAGCGCTCCAGTAATTGTAGAACCAGAACGGGAAACTCCAGGCAACGTTCCAACTCCCTGCATCAAACCAATTACAGCTGCCTGCTTTGCAGAAATTCCAGTACAATCTCCGTTTCCAGCACAATTTTCAGAACTGCGCTTCTTTTGCAACAAATCAGAAATAATCAACAATAACGCTGTTAAAATGAAACCTGCACAGATTACTTTTACAGGCATTTCAGGAATAAATTTGCTGGTCGCAATTCCAATTACTCCTGTAATAAAAGTTGCAATTATTATTGCAACAATAGTTTTTCGGCTTAATCTATCATTGCCTGTAAGACCGTCAGAATTTTCCGAATCAGAAAAACTATCTGCATTATCTGATTTTCCTGCTTTTCTGTTAAAAAATAATCTGAAAAAAGCCTGCATCAATTTTGCAATTTTTTTTCTAAAATAAATAATTACTGCAAGCAGCGTTGCCAAATGCAGCATAACATCAAACAAAAGAGGAATCTCTTTAAGATTAAAAAGATGCTGGGCAATAGCCAGATGTCCAGAAGAAGAAATCGGCAAAAATTCCGCAATTCCTTGTAATATACCTAAAAAAATACTTTGTAAAATTGACATAGTTCTAGTATACACATAATTTCTTCTTTTATAAAGAGCAGTAATCTGCTATATTATTCCTGCAATCTCAGAACAGGAAGTAATGTTATGAATAAAAAACGTTTTTCAGCCTGTATTTTGTTTTTGTTGAATTTTTTCTTTTCAGCATTCTCCCAAAGCGAATTTTCAAATACAGCTAACATAATTGACGAACTTTACAACTATGAGCAGGTTCTTCCATCTCCTGAAAAACCTGCTGACAGACCATCTGTTGCACTAATTCTTTCAGGAGGAGGTGCCAGAGGTTTTGCACATCTGCCGGTATTAGAATTACTTGAAAAATATGAAATTCCAGTTGATATTGTAATCGGTACAAGCATCGGTGCAATTATAGGAGGCATTTACTGCTGCGGCTATTCAGTTGCAGAAATGGAAGAAGAATTTTTTTCATTGGACTGGTCAGACATATTTCAAGACAAAGTTCCAGAACTTTACGAATCCCGTCTGAGCAAGGCTTCAAAGGCTGCCACACCGTTTTCAATCAACTTTAAAAAGACCGATAATGGAACAAACTTGAATTTAGGCTCTGGAATCCTTTCAGGGCAATATGCATACGAATTCATAAAAAAGATGACTTTATCCATACCTTCAAATTGCAATTTTGACGATTTACCCATTCCTTTCAGGGCTGTTTCAGTAAATCTTACCAGTGGCAACATTGAAGTTTTTGGCAGCGGAGACATTGCAGAAGCTATCCGCTCCAGCATGAGCATTCCAGGATTTTTTCAGCCTTTCAGAATTGACGGACAATATTATATTGACGGTGGCACAAGAAACAACACTCCTATAGATATTGCCGTAAAAATGGGCTATGACATAATAATCGTTTCAGAAATTTCCTCAAAACTGAACCAAGACTATGAATCATTCAAATCCAGTCCAGTTACAGCCCTTCAGCAAATGACAAATATAGAACAGGCTGTAAGAAACCGTGAAGCATACAAACAGGCATCCCTTGTTGTTTTTCCAGACTATGGAAATGCCACCATTCTTGATTTTACAAAAGCAAAAAAAATTTACAGCGACAGCCTTGCCAGCATGGAAGAATATAAAACTGGCTTTGAAAAAATAAAGAATGAAATTTCTGCAAAAACCTACAGCGAAAAATTTTCAGCAAAGAAAAATACTTCGTTTAACACAGACTATAAAAAAAATCCTTTACCAGTTGTAACAAGCTTTTCTGTAACTGGAGGAGACGAACAAGATGTCTGGCTTATACAGCGCACTTTTTCTTCAATTCGGGGAAAGGAACTTACTCCAGAACTATACGAGTCATTTGAAAAATCCATTTATAAAAGCGGAAAATATGAAAATGTCGTAACCCGCATCAAAAAAATAAATTCCTGCAACTCCAATATTGAAATAATTCTTTCAAAAAAACAGCAAAAAGAATTGTCTTTTTCACTAGGCATGGACTACAAAGGAACCCTGTCAACCGATGCAATGAATGACTTCTCAATGATTATGCAGATTCAAAAGGAAGGTTTTTTGGGCAAAGGCTCTATTTTTTCGATTCGAGGCAGTTTTTTTACCGATTATTCCATTACTATGGAATATATTCAGCCGCTTGGAAATATTCTTTATACCATTCTTTCCCTTTCTTGTGAAAATGACCGATCCTTAGTTTCAAGCGGCCTCGACTATTATCCAATACAGGCAGAGCAGGTTTTCAAAAACATAATGGAATTTTCCATAGGGATTCCTGTAAGTTCCTGGTTTGTATTTTCACTAGGCATAAATGCTGGCATTTACAATACAGAAGAAAAAATCGAGCATGGTTGTCAAACAAGTGCCACCAGTATATTTGGAAAAACAGTTATAAATTCATTTGATTCAAATTGTCTTCCAGTTTCTGGCTTACTGCTAGATTCAAGTTTACAGTCAATTTTCCCTATCGAAAAATTTGACAAAGATGTCTATTATGACGTTGAATCCATCAACATAGAAGCTGTCATTCCTTTAACTAAAAAAATAAGCACCAGTCTCAAAGCCTTTACAGGAGGCAACTTTACAGAAAATCTGTCAGAATATCCTGAACTCATTTCAATTTTTGGATTTCCGCTGGCAGACAGAATCTTTTTTCCACAAATAGCAGCTTCAGGCAACTACGGAGTTTACAAAGCGGCAGCAGGTGCAAGTTTAATTTTCTGTCCCTGGAGTCAGCTTTCAATTTTAGGGGGAAGGGCATTTTTTGCTGCAAGTGGTGCCATTGGAAATATATGGCAAAAACGGGAAGAAATTTCTAAAGATTCGCCTGTATGGCGTTCTTCTATTGATTTGGGAATTCGGTTCTCAGACTCTTTCGGAATTCTTCTTCGCACAGGCATGGGAAAAACCAGAGGAGAAATAGAACCTTTCATTTCACTTGATATAGGAAAAGTTCGCTTATAAAAACAACTTTTATGGATAAACTCAAAAAAAAATACCCCAAGCAAAAAAGGCTTCGGGGCATTAAGGACGCTATAGACATTTACAGATTATAATTTATTTGTAGAAAAAGTCCATTCAAAAAAACAGATTATTAAAAAAATCCTGTTATATAACAAATATATATAAAATTTAAAAGACAAGCATTTATCAGCTAAATGCTTGCGTTACAAACTTCTTTATCAATTGCGATTAATTGAAAACTTTTGATTTTTTTATGGGAGAAAATATGACAAAAACATTTATCGTTGATGCGAATGGAGCTGGTGATTTTTCAACAATCCAAGAAGTTCTGGCACTTCCAGAAGAAAAACTTACAATTATCCTCAAACCAGGAATTTATTCAGGGCAAATATTTTCAACAAAAAAATATCTCTGCATAAAAGGTGAAAATCCTGAAACAACTGTAATAACAGGTAGCATAGGTGCCAAACAGCCATTTTCAGATGGAAACATAACAGGAACTTTCAGAACCTATACAGCTTACTTTTCAGGACAGGCCGTTCATCTTGAAAACCTTACAATTGAAAACACAGCCGGTCAAGGTTCTATTGCAGGACAGGCAATTGCATTGTACGCTTCCGCAAGTTTTGTTTATTGCAAAAATTTAATACTTTCCGGTTTTCAAGATACTCTTTTTACAGGACCTCTGCCAGAAAAAGAAAAAATCCCTGGAGGTTTTAGGGGACCTGAAGAAAACCTTCCACGCAGAAAATCCATTCAGTATTATGAAAACTGTCATATAAGCGGAACAGTCGACTATATCTTTGGCAGCGCAGATGTCTTATTTAAAAACTGCACACTTTCAGTTCATGACACTCAAACAGAATGTTATATAACAGCACCGTCAACCCCATCAAACGGAACTGGCTACATTTTTGACAGCTGCAAAATTCAAAAAGCAGAAGACTACAACATACAGCAGCATAAAAATGTCTATTTAGGCCGTCCATGGAGAAAATATGCAAAATGCTGCTGGATAAACTGTGACTTTGGTGAAATAATCTGCCAACAGGCATGGGATAATTGGAATGATGCTGAAAATGAAAAAACTTCCTGCTTTTCAGTATTCAATAATAAATGGCTTCATTCAGAAGAAGCAGGCAAAGGTAAGTTTGGCAAAGTCTTAACCAGTCAGCAGGCAGATGAAATTTTAAAAATATCAGAAACTATTCGTCAGAGCGTTCTCAATTCATGTTCCAAAGAAGCATAAATAAAAGCCGCAACGCCTTTGTAATCATCTGAAACAACAGGCTGCTCAATATAGTACTTATAAGAACCGTCGCGATAAGGATTTCCACCTAATCCAGCCTTATCGCAAATTCCTGTTACATGGATTTCTCCATTTTCAGAAATTATAAGTTTAGAGCATAGTCCCTTATAACCTGCTTGAGCTGCATCTAAAACAGCAGCAGAGTTTTCAAAAAGATAGTGCTTTCTCTGCATCTTGTACAAAAAATTCACAAACATTGCAGAAGCAGATGTCTCGTGGTAATTTCCTTTATGGTTTGGCCTGTCCATAACCTGATACCAAAGACCATTGCTTTTATCCTGACAGGAAATTACAGGTTCTACCAGTGAATTGGCAGATTTTAAAACCAAATTCCTTAGCTGATGATGTTCCTTATCGTTTGGAATAAAATCCAAAATATCAACCAATGCCAGTGCATACCATCCCACTGCTCGTGCAAAAATTATAGGAGAACATCCATTCTGCGTATCTACCCACAGCTGCTTATGCGATTCATCCCAAGCTTGATACAAAAGTCCTGTTTTTGAATCCTTAAAATGAGATTCAACAAGAGCAATTTGAACTAACAGGTCATGCAAATCATGTTTGGTTCCAAATTCAACTCCATAACGGGCATAAAAAGGTGCATACATATAGAAACCATTCAGCCACATCTGCCATGGATATATTTTCTTGTGCCAGAATCCCTGACTACGGTTTCTCGGCTGATTTTGAAGCTGATTGTACAATTTTAAAATTACGTTTTTATATTTTTCATCGCCTGTAAGAGAATAAAATCTAAAGGCCAGTTTTCCAGGATTTATCGCATCAAGATTAAAATCTTCTGGATTATAGCCAAGAATATCCCCATTATCCAAAATCAGAGCATCAAATTTGTTTTTGACCCAGGAAATTATTTCCTCATCATTTTCACGTTTTGCACTTTCATAAATTGCAAGCATCAAGAATGCCTGAGCATAATGCCACGACATCTGAGGAGGAAACTTTTTTATTGCCTGTAAGACTAATTTCGTAGACGTATTCATTCTTTTTTTTCAAATGGCTTTACAAAAAAGGGATGCCATCGCTTCAAAAGTTTCCGGCATCCCTATATCAGCTAAAGGTAAAAATTAGTGAAGCAGGTTGTTAGACTTAGCGTAGTCTACAGCTTTCTTATTCCACTCTTCTCCACCAACTTTCTTGAATTCTTCAACCCAAGCATCCCAGTTAGCTTTTGTAAGTTCACGCTTTCCAGTGATGAACTCAAGAGCACCCTGTTCCAAGAAACGTTTAACATCAGCATCTGGAGGTGGAAGCAATGTGTTGTTTACAGCATTTTCCCATGGGCGGCTCTGCATATCAACAAGGATAGCACCTGGATTCATGATTTTCTTTGAAACTTCTGTTTCATAAGCTGGGTAGCGAGCCTGAACTTCAACTTTTCCATTGTAGAATACCATGTTACGCAGCTGTGTAATGTTTACGTTTTCAGCCTTGTCCCATGCTTTTGCAGGATCAGGTACACCTTTTGATGTTGGAATACCAGCAGCATCTCTTACAAAGTTAACACCTTCTTTTCCCCATCCCAACAGATAGTAACCGCCATCAGGACCTTCGTCAGACATCCAGTTCAACATTTTAGCAATTGCTTCTTTCTTGCCTTCGCTAGCAGCTTTTTCTGAAACTGCATAGATACGGAAGTTTGTAGAGTAGTTACCAGCTGCCTGCTGACCTTTTGGTCCTTTTGGAGCATCAATAACCATCCATTCACCTTTCGGGAAGTTCTTGTCAAATGGAGCATAGTTGTTTTTTGCACCAAGAGCAGCATTCTGCTCACGCATGATACCAAAACGACCCTGTTTCCAAGCTGCACGGAAATCATCTTTCTTATATGTGAGCCAGTTTGGATCGATTACTTTTTCATCACACATTTTCTTTACCCAAGAAATTGCATCGAAATATTCTGGCTGAAGAACTTTAAGACCTGGTCTTGCTTTTGTCATGTTCCATGTACCTGCACAACCGAATGCACCCATCCAAGGTTCCATACGGCGTCCAAGAACTTCTGCGTCTGAATAGATTTCAATGAATGCACCATAACCCCATGTATCGTTTTTACCGTTTCCATCTGGGTCATTGAAAGTAAATGCTTTCATTACATTCATAAATTCATCCAAAGTTGTTGGAACTTTAAGTCCAAGTTTATCCAACCAGTCTTTGCGGATAAGAACACCTTCGTTTCTTACCATTGAAGAAGGAGATGCCAGACCATAAGACTTTCCATCAATTGTTGTGAAAAGTTTGCTGTCTGCATTGTAGTGTGTTGTGCGGTTAGGCATCTGTGCATACATATCATCTACATCAGCAAGAAGACCCTGATCAACAAGACGAAGCCATGTAGGACGTTCTACCATGAACAAATCTGGAAGAGCGTTGGCAGCAGCAGCAGCGTTGATTTTCTGATCCTGGTCGTTAGCAGAAGATGGAAGAGCTGTAAGCTGTAAGTTGATGTTGAATTTTTCCTTAAGGATTGATAATACTTCCCAATCAGCTGGTGGCGGACCAGCTTCAGTAACGGCTGCTCCATACCAAAGGTCGATAGTAACTGGACCAGAAGCTTTTGTTTCTTTTGATCCATTTGCAAACAGTGAAGCACCCATAGCTAAAACTAATGAGGCAACTGCAAGTTTAGTAACTTTCATAAAAGTCCTCCTATTTTATTTGTAATAATAGAAACCGTCTTTATAAATGGAACTATTATTAAAAATTTCAAAAAATATTCTGGCGGCAGAAAAAATACCGCCAGCTTTAAGTTTTCAGGCTTAACCCTTAACACTTCCCAGCAAAGTTCCCTTTGTGAAGTATTTCTGAATAAACGGATAAGCAATTACCATCGGAATTGCTGACATGAATACAGAAGCTGCTTTGATAGCTGCAATAGGAGCTTCACCAAAAGCATTAACTTCAACATATTCATTCATACCACTTGCAAGCAGAATGTTGCGCAACAGGATTGGCAGTGGCTGAAGTTCATTCTTGCTAAGATAAAGCATAGCGTTGAAGAAGTCATTCCAATAAGAAACTCCATAGAACAAACCGATTGTCATCAAAATCGGTTTTGAAAGTGGAAGAATAATCTGCACAAGAACCTTCCACTCTGGAGCACCGTCAATTCTGGCAGATTCTTTCAAAGAATCAGGAATTCCTTCAAAGAAACTTCTCATTATCAAACAGTTGTATGTCGTAACAGCAACTGGAAGGAATACGGCTGCAAGATGATTTGTAAGACCAAGTTTTGTAATTACAAGGTAATGAGGTATCAAACCAATATTGAAAAGGTAAGGTACCAAAATCAAAATATTGAAAAATTTTCTTCCAGGCAAAGTCTGTATTGAAAGACCATAAGCAATAGGAACAGTAAGAACCAAAGCAGTAGCAACACCAAAAACAAGAATCTTCAAACTGTTGAAAAAAGCCAGTGTAAATCCACGGTTTCCTAAAAGCGCTTTATAAGCAGCTGTAGACCACTTCCACGGAGGCAGGAACATACCCTGCATGTTATTTCCAATATAGTCAGCTGGACGGAACGAAAGAGTAATTGTACTCCAAAGAGGAACCGCAATGACAATAAGTGTAATAACAAGGAACACGTCAAGAATAGTATAGAAAATTCTATCAGTGCCAGTCATCTGCATCAAAATCTTGGATGTTTCGCTGTTTTTCTTAGGCATTATTTTCTCCTTATTACCTTAACGTTAGAACAGGCTTGAATCAGCAACAACTTTTGTAAGGCGGTTTGCAAAAGCAACCAATAAAGTTCCGATGATTCCCTTGAAAATACCAACTGCCGTTGCTAATGAGAAACGAGCATCAAGCAAGCCCTGACGGTAAACCCAAGTATCAATAATATCTGCAACACTAAGAACAGATGTATTGTACAACATGAAAATCTGATTGAAACCAGCATTAAGAATCGTTCCAAGCTTAAGAAGAACAACCATTACAATAACAGGACGGATTGAAGGAATGGTAATATACCATGTTCTCTGCAATGCTGTAGTACCTTCAACCATTGCAGCTTCATAGAGAGAAGGGTCAATACCCATAAGAGCAGCAATAAAAATAATTGCACCCCATCCCATTTCCTTCCAGGCATCAGAAAAAAGAACAATCCATGGAAAACACTTTGTATTAGTCAAAAAGTCAATCGGCTCACCGCCACACATTTTGACCAAATCATTTATAACACCATCTCCAGGAGCAAGAAGTGAAAGAAGAATACCATACATAATAACCCATGACAAAAAGTGTGGGAGATATGTAAGCGTCTGAACAATCTTGCGCAATGTTTCACGGTGAGATTCAAAAAGAACTACAGCAAGTATAATAGAAAGCGGAACACTAAGGATAAGCTTACCAAAGCTATACCCAACAGTATTGCGAATCAACTCCCAGAAATAATACGAACTGAAGAATTCTTTAAAAAACCTCAAACCAGCCCATGGACTTCCCCATACACCAAGACGTGGCTTAAAGTCCTTAAAGGCAATCTGACCGTTAAGCATCGGTACATATTTAAAAATGATAAAGTAAATAATTGGAATGAACATAAGGATGTATATGTCCTTATGGCGTTTAATTTCCTTTAAATTCATGTGCTACCTCTGGATTAAAATGTAACGTAGTAAGCGTATCTTATAAATGCAAAAATTTGTATTTTTCCGACTATATTAATATCTTTTTAAAAGAAATAATCGAAAAAAACGCAATTAAACAACAGAAAATTACAAATATTTCCAGACAACTCTAAAGAACCTCTAGAACTGCAATAAATGAGAATACGTGAGGATAATTAAAAGACTTCGCCTGTCAGGCAAAAAGACTTACTGTTTGTCAAAAGACTTTTCAAGGCCTTTCCTATACCGTCCCGGTGTAGTTCCTGTAATTTTTTTAAATACCCGGCAGAAATAGGCCTGATCCTGAAAACCACTCTTTTCAGCAATCGTAAAAATGCTTTCATTTGTCTGGCGCAATTGGATGCAGGCAATATTTACCCTGTAAAGGCTCAAATATTCCCAAGGCGACAAGCCAGTTTCCTTATGAAAGACTCTGGTAAGATAATCCTCACTTGTATGAACGGCTTCTGACAGCTTCCAACGTGAAATATATTCATTTCCATGCTTGTTAAAGTAAAGTATTGTCTTTTTTACAATTCCTCCAGTATCTGGAGAAAGCATTGCATCACCAGCCAGCAGCGCACGCAGTCTGTTTCCAAATTCTTCAGAAGCTGCAACACAAATATTGCAGAGAATTAATTTTTGGACAGTAAAAAATTTTTCAATTTCAGGCATCTGATCAAGTTTTTCAGAAATTACAACAACAGGTACAGTTTCTGAATTAAGATTATTTCTTATAGCAGAAACAACAGACAACGTTGCTTCTTTCAAAATAATAATTGACGGCGAAATTTTATTTATTATTTCGGTTATATTTTCTATATCATCAGCCCTGGTTACAGGAATCGGTAAATTCCATTTGCTTTCGATTTTTTCAGGGCAATTTACAAGAAGTACAGGTTTTTGGGCAATGCCAAGCTTGCGCTCAAACAACATACAGAAATCCTTGCTTTTTTCCAAATTTTCAGGATTTTCAATATCATAGCAGATAAACGCCCTTTGAGAAAAACCATCTTTTGTTCGCTGATTATAAACAGCACGAATTTCATTTTCAGATTTACCCTCAAAATTCCATATAAAGGCTTCATTTTCAGGACTGATTTCCAAAGCCTTTTCCTCACAGGAAAAAGCAGGCCAATTTATAAAAAGCTCGCTATATTCTTCCTTTTTTACAAATTCACAGTTCTGCATTAAAAAAATCTGATTTGCCAGAAGAATTCCTGGCTCATTCCATATTTCCGAATCCTGCGGAGCTAAAGAAAAGGGCAGAAGAATCTTCATGCCGTTTTCAGCTTTTTCAAGCCGGCAATTTTCAACAGAAAAATTGAAATTCTTTGCATAAATGCCGATTGCCTGTTTCAAGCGGGCTTTATCCCCATAAATAATAGGAAAATCAGTTGTTACATACTGACTTGCAGAATCCGAGCAGATAAGTTCCTGCGGATAAAACAAATGATTGTCAAAATGAATTTCATTGCTCTGAGATCTTGTAAGATCAACAATCAGGTTTGTGCGCTCCATCTGACGCCCCAAATTATCCTTCAATTTCTCCACAATCTGCTTTATACCGCCTGAAAGTACCTGATTCTGTGCAAGCAGCTGTTCAAGTTCTTCAGTATTTTTAGAAATTTCCTGCAAAGGTGCTGCCAGTTCATTTCCAACAGTTGCAAAAAATTTGGTTTTTGCCTGTTCAGCCTGCTCGGCAGCCTTTCTTGCAGCAGACAGTTCATTAAACAGAAAGATACCTGAAAAAGCACTGCTTATTACAGAACGCAAATCTTCAAAAAGCAGACCATCAAAAAAAGAAACAGAACAAATAAAATGCCCAAAAGTCTTATTATCTGCAAAAATCGGCTGAACCAGATAAATGCCATTATTAAAAGCAGAAACAACATTTGACGGCAAAATTTCCTCTGACGCAAAAACCTGTTCTTCGTCAAAAAGCTTATTCTTTGCAAAGCCACCTATAAAACGGGAACCTTTTTCTTCATATAGCACAGTTGCAGCCGAGTTAATTCCAATCTGCGGTAAATAAGTTTGTAGTGCAGTTAAAAACTCTTTTACTGAATGTTCGCTTATCAGCACACATTTCAACGAATCAAGGATTTTTGAGCGTTCTTCATGCATGGTTCGCAATTCTTCCTGATATCGCTCAGAAACCTGCTGTAAAATAACAAAAATGTCTTTTTCTATCGAAGTTATGTAATCACTGTCAATGCACGGAGAATTTTTTAAAATAGTAATGGCTTTAAAAACCGTCCTTACATCCATTTCGCTTTCATAAAATCGCTTTATAGCCCTGCTGAACAAATTGAAAAACAACTTTGTACTCTTTGACCATAAAGCATTCAGAACAGGCTCAATAATTGCATTTTGATTCGTCATATCAAGCCTAAAAAGTTTGGTCAAAGTTAGAATCAAATTATCTTTTGCACGTGCCATTTCTATTGAAGAAAGTTTTTCAGGCTTTGTTTTTTCCACAAACAGAGATGACATTGTACATCCACAGGACTCCCTTATTACAAGCGGAGCAGAAAGCGTTATGTTTCGCTTTAACCGTGAGGAATTATTCATTTCATTTAAAATCAACTCATAAGAATTCAGCCCCATTGTTCTGTACGGCATATGCACAGTTGTAAGCGCAGACAAAAGCATTCGGCTTTTTGAAACATCATTAAAACCCGCTGCCAGATAATCGTCAGGAACCTCAAATCCTTTTTTCTGCAAATATGCAATTGCATCAAATGCCATAATATCACTTGCTGCAAGCAATGCAGAAAAATCCTTTCCGGGAACCAGTCTGCGCTTTTCACAAAGCTGGATAATTGCTTCCTTTCCGCTACGCCACTCAAAAGGATCTGAAATCAACGGTGAATTTTCAACAGAAATTCCAGCCTGCTCCATTGTGTCGCAGAAAGCCCTGTACCTGTCCGCTGCAGAGCCATGATTCTCAGGCCCACGCAAAAATGCAATTTTTGTAATATGATGAACCTTTATAAAATGGTTCACAAGTTCAGCCATTCCAGAATAGGCATCAAAATTTACACAAGAATGACCGCCGATTTTTTGAGAAATTGTAACAAAAGGAACCTGTTCAAATTTTTTATGAAAATCTGTTAATTCTTCTAGAGAAACCGCACCGCCAATGGCAGAAGCCCAGCTTATAAGACCGTCAATATTTTTTTTATTCGCAAGATTATAAACAGCATTGCGCAAATATTCAGAATTTGCTTTTGCATTAAGACGTCCACCTGGAAAAATATAAAAAGAAGTATCAAACAAAGAAGCTTCTTTTATTAGAGATGAACACACCTGATTAGCAGAGCCACTATGAATTGAGGCAAGAATTAAACCTATTCTTTTCTTCTTCATTGCCTTTAATTATAAGCCAGAATTCGTAAAATCAAAAGACTGAATAGTCCAAAATTCAAAAAATAATTAAAATTTGTTAAAAAGCAGTATATTCCGAACTTTTTTTTTCAGGGCGGTTTTTCGAGGCAGAAACTGCCTCGAAAAACGGGCTGTTCGGGGTTCCGTGCAAAAGCACTACAGCCGCTTCCCTCTTGCGGTTTCGCAGGGGCTCAACCGAGACTCACTCAAAACGCTGCGCCACTCGCGTTTTGCCGGCTTTGCCGTCGTTCCCTATCAGTCCAGTGGCCAAGCCCCTACCATCCCTACCGCATCGTAGAACTGCCGAAATAAATTCGCAGTGCCAGTATGAAATTTGCTTTTGGGACAACCCCTAGAATTTATCAGCAGAATTCATCAGTTATATAAAAATTTCTCTGCAGGTCCCTTTATTTCAGTTCCCGTAATAGAAAGGTTTTTAGAATTGATAATTCTAAATGATTTTTCAGTTACCGACGGAATTCCTGCAAACATATCTGAAACATCAGGAGTTTGGGGGCTGCTTTCATTTGTTTCTATATAACAATCTGTTATAGAAAGATTTTCAACAGGAGCTTCAGGCAATCCTGCAATAAATCCTGCTGAAGCCTTGCAGCCAGTAGCCTTTATTCCTGAAATTTTTAAATCCCGAATAGAAGGAGTTGATGCATCAACTTCCTGCGCATCAAGGCTGAACAGATACGGATCTTTTGGATCTGCGCCACAAACATAGTACATATTTATTGCCAGCGGACAAAGACTGTCTTTTATAGTTAAATTGGAGAAAGTCAAATCATGCAGAGCTCCGCCCCTCTGCCTTCTAGTTTTTATGCGGATTCCACGGTCAGTTCCATCAAAAACACAATTTTCGGCAACAACATTATTAATTCCGGCAGCAGTTTCACTTCCAAGAACTATACCACCATGTCCGCTATGAACTGTACAACCAGAAACAAGTACATGACTGCATGGAACCGCTGCCTTTATGCCAGATTCGCCAGCTCCAGATTTTATGACAATAGCATCGTCACCAACATTTATTCTGCAATTTTTTACAACAACATTTGTACAGGAATCTATATCAATACCATCAGTATTAGGTGCATTTTCTCCAGGATTTTCAACTGTTATACCTGTAATTTCAAGATTTTTACAGTAAACAGGATGCACTGTCCAGAAAGGAGAATTGCGAATGGTAATGCCTTCAATCTTGCAATCATCACTTTTGTAAAACTGAACCAACGGAGGACGTAAAAATTGAATGTATCTTCCACCGCCACCACTAGGCTGACTCTTATAGTCAGGATTCAGCTTTGCAAACATTTTTTCAATTTCCGTAACAGGTTCTGCCTGAGGCTTTTTTGCAATGCGTTTAGTCCACCAATCCTGACCATTTCCGTCGATTATTCCATGCCCTGTTATTTTTACATTTTTCTGAGCATTTGCAAAAACACAAGGATGCATAGCATAGCAGTCAACACCTTCCCAGCGTGTATACACAGGAGGAAAACGCTCCTCATCTGTAAAAAACGAAATTACAGCATTCTTCTCAAGGTTAAGCGTAATATTGGAAAAAAGTTCAATTGGTCCTGTATGCCATATACCTTCAGTAACTGTCAAAGTTCCGCCACCTGAAGTTTTCAAGAAACCAATAGCTTTTGAAAAAGCCTCTGTATTATCAAATTTAGTTGAATCAGTCTGTTCCGGCTTTCCGCCAAAATCTTTTAAAAATACGTTCTGCATGATAGAAACAGTATCTGAGTGAATCTGGCTATTGTCAAAGACGCTCCCTGTCATATTTTTGTACTATTCAGACATAGAGCCTAAAAATTCTGACACTAAAAGCAGACAACTTTTTTTTATAAAGTTTTCAAAAAATCAGGAATTTCATAAATGGAATTCAGATGAAAAATTCTGCCTCCAGTTCTTTTATCTTCAAATAAAAACTGCGGATAGGCTTTCATCTGTTCTTCTGTAACCTGCCTTCCAACATGTATCGCCGTACCACCCAAAATTTTATAACCCAAAACATACTTCATCTGGTCATCAATAAAGATGCTGTCATCTACGGTTCCACCACAACGTTTCAGGGCAATTTCAAAAGCACATGAAAAAGGCTTACCCTTAAGACCTGCATCCCTAATATCAGTTATTGAAGAAAACAAATCCCGCACGCCATAGAACTTCAAAACTCTTTCAGCATGTTCTGCCGGCGCATTTGTAAGAACAGACATCGGTATATTAAACGAAAGCAACAGACTGCGCAAATTTGGTGCAGGCAACAGCCATTCAGTTTCAGACTCAGGATGAACAGCTGCAAAAAATTTTTCGCTGTCCTTAAAACCACAACTCATAAGCCATGCCAGTGTTGAACTGTGTTTCGGAAGATTTTCCCTGCGCATTTGAGAAGCCTGTTCAAAATCAACATTAAAAAAATCTGCCGTCATTTTTACCATATTTTCAGAAATTTGCCGGCTCATTTGACATGCAGATGAATAAAGCGTGTCATCCAAATCAAAAATCAAATGTTTTATATCCATAGTCTAATTATACAGGAAATACAGCTTTTTTACAGCTTCTTCAAATCCACTTGCAGCTTTAAAAAGTTCATTATATTCTGAATTTTTAAGCTAGTCTTTTTTCTGTTCATTTATATAATTGGATTTATGAATGCAAGGTTTTCCCAGTCTTTCGTTATCCCTAAAATAATCAGATACTTAGAAAATTCTTGCAACTAATATATTAGTATGTTATCATAAAAGAGGTATATGCTTATGCAGATGAAGAGAATTACCGCCTCAGAGCAAATTTATAAGGAAATGCATTCGCAAATCATGTTTCTGGAATTAAAGCCAGGAGAAGAACTGAACATGCAGAAACTGTTGCAGAATGCAGGCGTAAGCCGTTCACCACTAAGAGATGCTCTTCTAAAATTACAAGAAGACAACCTTGTGGAAATTTTCCCGCAAAAAGGCTCGCAAATTTCAAGAATCAATTTAAAACAGGTAGAAGTAGAACGTTTTATGCGCTCAACACTAGAACTTGCAGTTATTCCGCTTTTTGCAAAAGCCTGTACAAAAGAACATCTGCTTAAAATGCGCCGAGCCCTTGAAGAACAGAAATTTGCTCTTGAGATAACTGATCAGAAAGCGTTCTTAAATGCTGATGATGATTTTCACAAAGTTTTCTTTAGCGCAACTGGCAAGGAAAGAATCTGGGATTTAATTCAAAGTCAATCTGGAAATTACAGAAGAATCAGATTTCTTTCAAATCAGGTTCCAGAAATTTTGAACAACATCATAGGAGAACATGAAAGAATACTGAATTCTTTTTCTGAAGGGCAAATGGAGGAATGTCTTTTACTTGATAAAAAACACCTTACAAAGCTTATTGCAGAAATTGATATTCTTGAAACAAAATATCCTGGCTATTTTGAATAAAAAGCAGGAATCCTTAAATTCGTATTTTTTGAAGTTGGTTTAAAAACTTTTTATACCAACTATAAAAAAGCTCAGTGTTGCTGTGCTGCATTTTTAACAAAAACGTCAAAGCAAAATCTTGCCTTGGTTAGATGTACTTGGAGGAATTATGAAGTTATCCTTAAAAAATCTTGCAAATCGTGATATTTGGGCAGATAAAAATTACGAATTGCCTGAATTTGATTATGCCAAAATGGTCACTGCCACAGAAAAAGCCCCTGTTTGGGTTCACTTTGGGGCTGGAAATATTTTCCGTGGATTTTCAGCTGTATTGATGCAAACTTTGCTGAATAAAGGTGAAACAGAAAAGGGCATTATAGTTGGGGAAGGATTTGACTATGACATCATTGATAAAATTTATGAACCTTATGGCAATAATTCTCTGCTTGTAACCTTGAACTCTGACGGAACAATCAGCAAAAAAGTTGTTTCTTCAATTGCAAAGGCTTGGAAATGCGATTTCTCTTTTGCAACAGAATGGGATAATTTTAAGAAAGTTTTTGCAAATCCGTCTCTTCAGATGGTAACTTTTACAATTACAGAAAAAGGCTATGCCCTTGGCAGAAAAGACGATTTCTTCCCTTTTGTTGCTGCAGATTTTGAAACAGGTCCTAACGGAATACTTAACAGCATGATGAGCAAAATTACAGCCTTAGTTTACCACCGTTATTTAAATGGAAAAACTCCACTCGCTTTGGTAAGTACAGACAATTGTTCACATAACGGAGAAAAACTGCAGAAAGCAGTCCTGACAGTTGCCGAAAAATGGATTGAAAAAGGCTTCTGCGAAAAAGGTTTTACCGATTACCTGCAGACCAAAGTTTCTTTTCCTTGGTCAATGATTGATAAAATTACGCCACGCCCTGATTCTTCAGTAAAGAAAATGCTCGAAAATGACGGATTTGAAGACACAGAAGTTGTTATTACTGGAAAAAATACCTACATTGCACCTTTTGTTAATGCAGAACGCCCAGAATATCTCGTTATAGAAGATGATTTCCCAAATGGTCGTCCAGCACTTGAAAAAGCAGGTGTATATTTCACAGACAGAGAAACAGTAAACAATGTTGAAAAAATGAAGGTTTGTACATGCCTGAATCCACTGCACACATGTCTTGCTATTTATGGCTGCTTGCTTGGATATAACCTTATTTCCGAAGAAATGAAAGATTCTGTATTAAACAAAATGGTAAACATCATAGGTTATAAAGAAGGAATGCCTGTTGTTGTAAATCCAAAGATTCTTAATCCAGAAAAATTCATTAAAGAAGTGCTGGAGGTTCGTATTCCAAACCCATTCATGCCAGATACACCACAGCGTATTGCAACAGATACAAGCCAGAAACTTTCAATACGTTTTGGAGAAACAATCAAGGCATACATTGCAAGCAGCACTCTGAAAACAGAAGACTTAAAGCTTATTCCTTTGGTTTTTGCAGGCTGGCTTCGTTATCTGCTTGCAATCGATGACAATGGCAATGCATTTACACCGTCAAGTGACCCACGCCTCGAGTCCAGTCAAGAATTCTTAAAAGGGATAAAACTTGGCGATAAAGGACCTTTCAACGAAAAACTAAAGCCGCTTTTAAGCGATGAATCTTTGTTTGGTATTGACCTTTACAAAGCAGGTCTTGCAGAAAAAGTTTTGAACTATTTTACAGAATTAGTTGCTTCTCCAGGAGCTGTAAGAAAAACTCTTGAAAAGTACGTACAATAGTTAATTGCTGTTGAAAAGGGGCTGTCCCCAAAATAAAGCTCATAGTGTCATTCCGAAATAAATCTAGCATGACAGATGCTTATTGGACAGCCCTTTTTTATGCAATCAAATGATTGCTTTCAAGTTTCTTAAAATTCTTCGAAATCAGAATCAGTAATCAAATCATCAAATTCTGTATGTTCAGAATCCTGGTGGCCAAAATCTTCAGCTACAGAAGATGCATGCTCTGCCGGAGGAATGACAAAATCAATGTTCTTTGATTCTTCCTGTAAACTGACAGGCTTTTCAGCCTTGTTTTCTACAGGCGGCTGTACATTCTGTTTTGCAGAAGGCAGTTTTGCTCCCTTGTTTACTTTCTGGGCAGGCTTTGACCCAACAGAAATTTTGCGTTCTGACTGCTCCTCGGCATCACCTTCTTCAACTTTAAAGAATTTCAAAGACTCCACAAGCTTTTCAGATTCATTCGAAAGTTCTTCGGCCATAGCCGCCATTTCTTCGGCAGCAGAAGCATTTTGCTGAACAACAGTATCCAGTTGAATTATAGCCGTACTTACTTGCTGAGCCCCATTATCCTGTTCTCTGGAAGCTGTTGCAATTTCATCAATAAGTTGAGACGTCTGCTCTATATTTGGAATAACTTTTAAAATCATCTGATTGGCAGTTTCTGAAAGTTGAACCGTTCTAGAAGACAGTTCTGTAATTTCCGCAGCAGATGCCTGAGAACGTTCTGCAAGCTTTCGGACTTCACTGGCAACAACAGCAAAACCTTTGCCTGCTTCACCTGCACGAGCAGCTTCAATGGCAGCATTCAATGCCAGCAGATTTGTCTGGCTTGCAATTTCTTCAATTATGCCTATTTTTTCTGAAATTTCTCTAATAGCAGCAACAGCCAGCCCTACAGCCTCACCACCCGCCTTTGTATTGCCAGAAGTTTCAGTTGCAATCGCATCTGTCTTTGCAGCATTATCCGCAGTCTGCCGTATATTTGAAGACATCTGCTCCATTGTTGCAGAAATTTCCTCTGTTGAAGCTGCTTGTTCCGAAGCCCCGGAAGAAACTGCCTGGCTTGCAGCACTTATTTGTTCACCACCTGCAAAAACATGCTGAGCTGCGGTTCTGATAGAAACAACAGTATGCTTCAAATCCTGAACCATTAAATCCAAATTTCGTGCCATTTCACCAAATTCATCTTTACGTTTCAGCAAAAGCTCTTTATCTTTCTTTCCAACAGATCTTAAAAGCAAATCTCCCTTTGAAACATCGCCCAGAGCCAGCTGTATCAATTTTATATATTTTTTTATATTGTTAGAAAAATGGAAGCCTGCAAAGATTGTTATGGCAACTCCCAAAATTCCAAATATAAACATCTGAACGATAGCTTTATTCCTCATTACAGAAAAATCTTTTACCGGATGTTCGCAGCCAACTGAAAAATTAACCCCAGAAATAGGTCTATAGGCAACAAAACGCTTCAAACCATCCCATTCATACGTTTCAACACCTGTTTTTCCAGCCTTCATTTTTGAAGTTACAGAACCCCAACTTTTATAAGAAGCATCACTTTTAGCAAGCTGTTCAGGGTTAATATTTTTGTCTACAAACTGCTGCTCTTTAAATCCAATCAAATTTCCTGTCTGCATGGAAACAATGAATGGTGAACCTGTAAAACCAACTACAGTCTTTTTACAAACAAGCGTAAGGCTGTCAGGGTTCATATTAAGACATACGACTCCTGCCAGTTCATTTTCTTCATCATAAAAAGGAACCGCATAGATGAAAGAAGCCTTTCCGTTAAGTTTTCCAACAACTAAATCGCTTAAAACATTTTTTCCTGTAATTGCTTTCTGAAAATACTCTCTTGCTGCAACAGAAACAATTTCTCCTTCTGAATTTACACCATTTCCATCTTTATCAGCTACAGTAAAATATCTATGCCCCAATTCAGGCTGTACTTCATTTTTCAGAGAAAGAGCCTTCTGCTTTATGGAAAGTGAGGAATCTTTAAACTCAGGTCTTTTTGCTATCATTTCAAGGCGGATAAATTCTGACTGAATCTGCTTTGAAAAATTTTCAGCAATTTCTTCACCTAAAATACTAAGATTTGCTTTTATAATAGTATCTGAAATGTAATTTATATTTTTTACAGAAATGAATGCTGTCAAGCCTGCAAGAGCAACTGCTATTACCGATACGAATAAAATAATAGTCTTACGAATAGATTTCATCAGTTCTCCCATAATAAGCCAATGAAGAAATTGGCTGAAAACTCCGTCGCCAGACAACTTCTAATTTGACTTTTTAAGCACATTCACAATGCAACCACTCGCAACGCAAGTTTCCAAAGGAATGTACAGTTGATAAAAAAGTCTGCAACGCAAACTTGTAAAAGAAAACAGCATTGAAACAATCAGCACTAAAACTGTCTGCCCAAAACTTCCTTTATTATGATATGACCTTTAAAAACAAATTCCAAGATTTTCAACGTTTTAAAGGTCTGCTCAAAATAGTTTTTGCAATATTCTGCAAAGGAACAACAACGTCAACTCCGCCATTTTTTATTGCTTCAGCCGGCATACCAAAAACAATACAGGTATTTTCATCCTGAGCAATATTAAAAGCACCCATATCATGCATTTCTTTCATGCCTTTAGCTCCATCATCCCCCATTCCAGTCATGATTACACCAATTGCATTTTTTCCAGCAGCAATGGCAGCAGAACGGAAAAGAACGTCAACAGACGGTCTGTGTCTGGTTACTAAAGGTCCATCCTTTACCTCTACAAAATAAGAAAGCCCCGAACGATGTAATATCGTATGCTTATTTCCAGGAGCTATCAAAACCTGCCCGGTAACAACTTCATCTCCGTCAGCAGCTTCTTTTACGTTCATCTTACAAAATGAATTTAAACGTGACGCAAATGCAGCTGTAAAATGTTCCGGCATATGCTGAACAATTACCATACCAGGTGTATCTTCCGGCAACATATTTAAAAAATCTTTTAAAGCTTCCGTTCCTCCAGTGCTTGCCCCAACAACAATAACTGTCTTTGTGGTTTCCAGAACACGAGAATTTTCCGTAGGTTTACTAATAACTACATCAGGACTTAACTTAGGCTGAACTTCTTTTCTAGCAAGCAGGACTGAACGTGAAACTGCCGCAGAAGGTTTAAAAGCTGCAAGAATCGCCTCATGAATTTTTTCTTTATTTTCTTCAAGATACTGCTTTATGCGCATTGCAGGCGGTCTGTAAATTATTCCAGCAGCTCCTAAATCTTTTGCCCTTAAAGCATCTGGAGAACCATCATTTACCATAGTGGAGCAGACTACACATGGTATAGGATTCGCATTTTTTTTCATTTCCTGTAAAAATGAAAGCCCATCCATTCTTGACATTTCAATATCAAGCAAAATGACATCCGGACGTTCCTGCTTTATTTTTTCAATTCCCATAACAGGATTCGGTGCTGAAGCTATCATCTTGACATCCCGATAGGGAATGAACAGAGACCTTATCATTTCCCGAAAAATTGTAGAATCATTTATTACCAAAAGCTTTATAGGATTTACCTGATTTATATTTCCCATCATTTTTCTACCATTTCTATTTTTTTGACAATCTGAGAAAGTCTTAGAATATCAAGAATCAGAGCAACACTACCATCTCCAAGAATCGTCGCCCCGGAAATTCCTGCCACATTTTTGAACAACTCGCCCAAAGGTTTTATTACAGTCTGATGATTCCCTATTACAGAATCAACTATAATTCCAATTTTTGATTCATTATCATTTACAACAACAACCTGCCGGCCAGCTTTAGTCTCCTGAGGCATTTCAAAATATTTAACCATATTAATACATGGAAGATAATCCCCTCTGGAAGTAATATGAGTACATAACTTTTCAGTTTCATTCTCAGGGGCAAGTTCTACACACTCTTCAACATTTGTAAGAGGAATTACAAACAGTCTTTCATTAATCTGAACCAACATGCCGTCAATAATTGCAAGCGTAAGCGGAATTTTCAAAATAAATTTTGAACCTTTTCCAGCTTCTGTTTCAACAGAAACTGTTCCACCCAAACTGCCAATATCCTTACGGACAACATCCATTCCAACTCCGCGACCTGATACATTTGTAACAACTGCATTTGTTGAAAAACCAGGCTTGAAAATCATTTCATAAATTTCCTGGTCAGAAAGGTTGTCATCAGGTTTCAAAAGCCCCTTTTCAAGAGCTTTTTTATAAATTGCATCCTTATTCAATCCTGCGCCATTATCAGCTACAGTAATAAGGACAAAGCCTCCTGCATGTTTGGCAGTTAAAGTTACAATCCCCTGCCTATCCTTTCCCAAGGCAATTCTTTCCTCTGGTGTTTCAATTCCATGATCAGCAGAATTTCTTATAAGATGAATGAGCGGATCATTCAGTTTTTCAATAACAGTTTTATCAAGCTCAGTTTCAGCGCCTTCAGTATTCAAATCAATATCTTTGTTCAGCTGCTTTGACAAATCATGCACAAGCCGGCGAAATCTTGAAAAAATAGTACCAATCGGCAGCATCCGCATATCCATTGCAGTATCTCGCAAACCAAATACAAGCCTTTCACTTAATTCACTTATAGCCGTAAGCTGAGGATTTTGAATTTCCAATGCAAGCTGTGCAAGTCTGGCATTAAAAGTAACCATTTCACCTACAAGATCAATAAGCGAATCCAGCTTTTCAGAATTTACACGGATTGTCTGGTTTGCTGCCGCAGATGCTCCACTAGCATGATTTTCATCTTTTTTCTGAGAAATTTTCCGTAAATGCTCCTGTTCTGCAAGTGCTGACTGGAGTTGATTTTCCGTAACAGCCTTGGTTTCTACAAGAACCTGCCCTATTTTTTTCTGCTCATTTATAATTCTGTTGAATTCATCCCGGCTGATGTTGTTCCTGCTTACAAGGATTTCCCCAAGCTTTTTCTGCAATGTTGTTTCCATATCAATTTTTTCAATGGAAACTTTTGATTCATTATCCAGAAAAATAAAAACACTTTGAATGTCTGCTTCTGTTTTTGAAGTTGTCAGAAAAATATCCCATGACAAATAGCAGTCTTCGGCATTTATTTCACTTAACGGCGGAATTTCATCAGAAAAAGCAATGACTGTGGATTCCCCCATTTCTGCAAGTTCTTTTACTAAAAGCTCAGGTCTTGTCCCATTCATCATAATCGAACGGCATGGCCTGAAAATTATCCGCCAGGAATTTTCTTTGCCGGAAGAAGCTTCTGCATTTTCAGTTGCAATTTTTTCCACAGATTTTTCCACAGGGCTTTCCATGGCAGAAGAGTTTTTCCTATGGCTGTCAATATAATCATGAACTAAAGCCAGAAGTTTTTCAGATTCTGCTTGAATTTCATCTGTAATTTCCACACCAAGCATGCTTCGAATATGATCACGAGCTTGTAGAGTAATGGAAACCAGGCCATTATCAGCAGGAATTTCACCGCTACGAACCAAGTCAAAGGCATTTTCTATTTCATGCGTAAATTTTTGGATTTCTTCAAACCCAAACATGCCAGACGAACCTTTTATTGTATGCATAGCCCTAAATATGGCACCAATAACTTCCTGATCTTCAGGATTTTCTTCCAGGGTCAAGAGCTGGTTTTCCAAATCATCAAGCAATTCATTTGCTTCTTCAAAAAATACAGAAGAAATCTGATCTATTGATGTTCCCATACTATTACCCATCCTGCTTTACAGAAAGTTCTAAATTCAAAAGTTTAAGGAACTGCATTACAGCAGGAGAAATATTTTTATCCACTTGGAATTTTACTCCACGTTTTGCAGCTTCTTTTCCTGCAGAAAAAATCAATTGAATTATGGCCGTATCAATATCTTCAATTGCAGAAATATCCAGCAAAATTTCCTTTGCGCTGTCAAAAGCCTGCAAAAACTCCTGCTTCAATGCATCTGCTTTTTCAATCGTCAGGGAACCCTGCCATTTTATAATTTTCTTTGCATCTGATGCTGCCATATCCACCTCTTGCCGATACAAACATCCTGTTCCTGTTTAAACAGACATTTCCTACAGTATATATTTTATTTCATATTCGGCTAAATATCTAACTTTATATATTCTTTTCTGACTTTTATTTTTGAATTTCTGCGGAAACTGTTATATCCTAATATAAAGAGTGTAAAAAAGGTCTTTTTGATAAACAAAATAATTAATCACCTTTACAAAAAGACTTAAGTTTCAGCTAAAATTAAAATGAAAATACAGGGAGAAAACATGAGCGGTCAGGACAAACCAGAGACGAACAATTTCTTTACATTTAATTTGGGGAAAGGCAATTTTGCATTGCCTGTCAAAAACGTAAAAGAGGTCCTGAACTACGAACCTGTTTCTTCAGTACCAAAAGCATTGCCATATATCAAAGGTGTCATGAACATCCGAGGTTCAGTAGTTACTGTAATTGATTTAAGGACAATGTTTGGATTTGACCCTGTAAAACCTATTGAAAAAAATTCAATAATCGTTACAGAAATAGAACAGGAAAATGCCCATCCTCTGACAATAGGTATATTTTCTGACAGCGTAAATAATGTAGCACCCCTAGAAATAATCAATGCAGATACTGCTGATTACGGAGTTATCCCAAACAGAAAAGATTTTATATCAGGAATCGGCAAAATTGACGGGAAATTCATTCTCATTCTTGATTTGGAAAAAATTCTTTTTTCAATAAATGCAGAGCTTGAGGAAAATATTGAACTATAGCTATTTCAAAATCTTGCATTCTTTTGGAAATAAAAAAGGGCTGTCCCCAAAGTAAAGTTCATAGTATCAGAACTAATTCGACAGCCCCCATCATTCTAAATAATCTTAGACTAAACAGCTTTAGAAGAAAGTTATTTCTCCAGATTTAGCAACTTCTTTTTCAATTCCAAAACCACCGATTTTTCCGGCAGCTTCTTTATGAGCCGTAATCGTAAAGTTCTTTATCAAATCCTTTAATCTGTTGTCCCTTATTTCCCAGAACGAAAAGCCATTATTTTTCATTATAAAGTCTTTTTTATGGCTCAGTTCCGCAACCATATTTTTCAGCTGAGAATTAATTGACCGCAAAGTAAGACCAAGCTTTCCAACATTTTTCAGTTCTTCATTTACTTCAACACACTGCTGTTCAAAACCATCTGGCAGAGCATGAAAATTATGCAGAATTTCCGAAATAATGTTATAGTCCGCACCAAGCTGATTGAAAAATTCAGTTTTTACTTTTTTCAAAAGTTTCATCTGCTTGTTGTCCATTTCAATCTGCCGTGTAAACAACGAAAGTATGTCCTTTGTATCTTTAGAAAAGGCCTGAAGAAGTTTTTGCATACCATCCAGAGAATTGTTTGCAGATTTTATATAATTGTCCATGTCTGTTACAGAATCGCGAACAGAAGAAATAGCATCATTTTTGGCAACTTCAATCCCCTGCATTACGCGAACATGATGCAGATTCTGAATTACCGGGCTCAAATCTTCAAACGTACGATTCATGCTGTTGGCCCACTGTGTAATGCTCTGACATGTAAATTCCAGATTCCTCTGAGAATTTTGAAAATTAATGAATTCCTCAAGAATCACAGAAAATTTAGACTGAATACGTTCAATTGCAAGAAGCATGCTTTCAGAATTATCTTCACCTTCAGCCAGAAATCTCTTCAAAAAGGCCTGTCTTTTTTCTTCGATTGAAGTAAGCATTTTTGAAACTTTTTCCCAGTTGCTGTCAAAAATTTCTGTAATTTCATCCAAATGCCCGATAATATCATCAAGAACCGACTGCGCAATCTGCAAAAGCTCAACATTGAAACTCACATTATCCAGAATTTCTTCAACTCTCTGCTCATTTTCATTGATTTTAGAAAAATCCTGCAAACAGAGAAGAACATGCTCCAATGCCTGCCGGATAATATCCTGAAGCTGCAAAGCCTCCATCGTCTTCTGAATTGGAAAATAAACATCTGCAGCCAAATCTGACATACCGTTCAATGCTTCTGAAGAATTTTTTATCAATGCCAGAAGACCTTCAGAGGAACTTGTTCCCAACACTGAAAGTTTTTTCTGACAGTCCAGCACAGCCTTTATGATATTTTCCAAATCGGAAATATTTCGCAGAAGTTCATCTTCTTCTGTCAAAAGATGATTTGCATACTGAAGCATCTGATTAGAAAGTCGCTTTAAATTTTCAGTAATACAGGAAAAGGCGAGACCTTTTTCACCAGATTTTATCGAAATTACCATGGCATTCAAAGTAATCAGTTCCATTTCCTCTGAATCATTTTTTATTTCTTTTACCATGGTATCCAGTTCGTTCAAATCTTCAATTTTTTGATTAAGATTCGTATACAAAGCAGAATAATGCTTGTCAAAACCATTAAAAAGGGCATCTTCCTTTTCAGAAGCCTTGTCATTGCTTTCTTTTAACTCATTTAAAGCTGAAATCAATTCTTCCAGCGAAGTTCCGCCCTTTTTGTTAAGCAATGCAGGAAATTTGTCTGCCAGCGAAAGAAACATATCTTCAATCTTTGCACTAGTTTCTTCCAACGTCCGTGATATTTCAATTATTTCCATTTATTCTCTCTCTTTCCTTATAAAAATTCTGTTTTCCAGATTTACTGAAAATTTTAGTTTTTTTTACCTTCATTTATGTATTCCGGTTAATTTGCGTGAACTCCTGAGACAACAATGACATATCATCCTGACCAAGTTCCATTTCATACATTTCGGCATAATCGTAAGAATATCTTAAGATTCTTTCAGCTGCATAGCGAGCCTGAACAATAAATTTTCCGTCAGGATCCGTAAGAGCCAGAGGCTTTCTGCGAGCAATGGAAAGTGGCAGATTCTTATCTCTAGGAACAAACCCCACAAAATCAATATTCATGTCCAGTTTTTTCAATGCCAGAGATCGCAAACGTTTTGCCATCTCCAAATCCTGAACGCTTTCACCCATATTAATAATAACCTGTGGCCTGAATTTCTTCATCTCCTGCGCCGCTTTTTCTCCTGTTTCCGGAAATTCCATGCAAATTTTCTGCACAAGTTCAACAAACGAAGTTTCCGCACCAGCACCGCTTGCTGCAATAAATTCCTGAATTACAGAACGCTCAGGACTTTTTGCTTTAAACTGCCTTGTAAAAAATCTGAATGCAGCAGACTTTAAAAAAGAATATGCATTCAGTATGGAAGTAATTTCAGGAGTTGAAACCAAAATTGAATTATGTGTTAAAAGAAAAAAATCAAGCGTATTGTAAGCAGATCCTGCCCCCAAATCCAGAATAAAATAGTCTGCATCAGATTTTTGAATTTCTTTGATTATCTTATTTTTTGCAAAAAATCCAAGATTTGCAGTTCCCGGCAAAAGACAGTCCCCCGCAATAAACCGAAGCCCCTCAATTCCTGTATCTTGAAGCAAAGTTTCAAAAGAATTTTCCTGCTTGTAAATGAAATTTCCCAAACCTGCATGATTATTTTTCAACCCAAGCAAAGTATGCAGATTTGCTCCGCCAAAGTCAAAATCAGCTAAAATTACTTTTTTATTTTTTTGAGCAAGCAAAATCGCCAGATTCATTGAAAGGGATGTCTTACCAACTCCACCTTTTCCACTGGCAACAGGCAGAATATTTACCATAATAATTTATTATAGATGCAAATATGGAATCAATCAATTTAATTTTAAAGGGGCTGTCTAATAAGTTCTGACCACTGTATATGGAGAGATTCCCAAATAAATTGAAATAACACTATAAACTTTACTTTTGGGGACAGCTCCATTCTAAATTATTTCTAAAAGATGACCAGTCTTTACAATTCAAACGATATTTTTACCAGTCAAGGCTTCAAATCTTTATTTAAAAAATTTACATAATTTTTTTAAAATTTTGTTGACATCAAAAATGAATTACTATATCTTTTGTGTTACCGATTGTTCGGTTACTTTTTTTTTAGATTATGAAAACAACAACTAAAGAGTCAACAAAAATAAAAATTCTCAAAACTGCCTTTTCTTTTTACAAGAAACCATGCCTTACACATGTTTCTCTTGGCGACATCGCAAAAAAAGCAGGCATCTCAAAAGCTGCAATTTTTAAACACTTTCGCAACAAAGAGGAACTCTTAACTCAAATGGAAGATCACTTTTTTTCTGTTGTTGCAGATTTTATTCTTTCAACATATAAAAATCTTGCAGATGCAATATGGGCAAAAGATGTTTCCATTTACAGAATCATCCTCAGAAATTCTGTAAAGACTTTCTTTGAAAATCCAGAATACCTTTTCTATATGCTTTCCCTTCTTGCTTATGCACCAAAAGGTAATTACTACCTCAGAGAAAAGCTCAACCATAAACTTGAAGAAAGAGGTCTTTCGCTTTGCCTGATAGGTTCTTCACTAGGTGTTAATTATTCCAGTGAACAGAGTCAGATTTTTGATATTTCAAAACACACCGCAATTTCCTATGCATTCACTTCAACGTTTTTCTTTCTTTCCTACCATATTTTGAATTCTGAAAATACAGAAATGCCAGACCAAAAAGAAGTTTTATGCACATTTCTGGCAGACTTACTGGACTTTGGCTTTTATAAACCTGAAAATAGGATTTCTACTGAACGCATGAAAGAAATTGAAAAATCAGCTGTTATTGACTTTTCAAAAATACCAGAACCAAATCCATTTTTCAAAGCTCTGGCATCAATCGTAAATACCTGCGGGCTTCCGGGTGTAACAATTGAACGCCTGGCAAAAGAACTTGGCATGGCAAAAAGCAGTCTGTACACATACAGTTCTTCAAAAAATGAATTCATTTTTAACCTGCTTAGAGAAGAACTTACTTCGATGATTTCAGTTTTAAATCAGGTCTGCAAAAACTTTAAAAACAATGTAGATCTTTCCTATGCATTTATATATACAGCAACACAATATTTTCTGAACAGAAAAGACGTTCTGGTAACTTTCCAATGGATTCGTATGACAGGCAGAATTTTTCCAGATACAAAAAATCTAGCAGAAAACATTATCCAAAACCTGGATGATGATGCAGATTCTTTCGGTTTACAGGAAAATGATACAAGCTCATTCAAGATGCAGAAAGAAACTTTCTATTCATGGTTAAGTGCAGTTGCATCATCATTTGTCCTGCAAAAAAACAATCATAACCTTAGCGATGAACAGATTTTTGAAATTATCAGGATTTGTTTCAGCTATATACAAAGTGGTCTGACAAACTGCAATAGCAATAAATAACAAAAATAAATTAGTCAGGAGGTTGTCAAAATGACAAAAAATAATCTAATTAAATTAAGTTTTATGAATGTCTTACTTTTAAGCCTGATTTTTGTGCCAGCGGCAGCACAGAATTCAGAAGAAAAAGAACAGACTCCAATCACACTCACAATTGAAAAAGCTGTTGACTATGCAAACAAAAACAGCCGCTCACTGAAAGTTGCAAAAATTGATCTGGAAATGTCAGAACGTGCAAGCAAATATGCATGGAATGTTTTCTGGCCAACTGTAACTGTTTCCGGAACTGCAAGTCGTGCAAATGACTATATTCCGGGAACTGGCGACATACTGAAAAATGCTATGGGAGGTGTTCCTATTCCAGATGATTATGACAGCGAAAAAGAGCGATGGACAGGAGTCGGAAATTTAGGCGTATCGCTTAATTTAAGCCTTGCACTCATTCAGAACATCCGTTCAACACATGCAAGTTTTGAAGCAGGAAAAATCACCTGGCAGCAGGCATTAAAAGAAAACGAACTGAATGTCAGGAAGCTGTTCTATGCACTGCTTCTGCAGCAGGAAAATCTCAAGGTAAAAGAAACAACCCTTGAAAATGCCCGCCAGAGAGCAAGACAGTCAGAAACAAACTATAAAAATGGTATGATTCCTGAACTGTCAATGCTTCAGGCTCAGGTAACATACGAAAACCAGCGCCCAGAAATTGACAAAGCCCGTCAGGATCTTGCTCAGAGCCTTGACAATTTTGCATTTTTGCTCGGCATGCCTGTCGGAACAAAAATCGAACTGGTTGGAAAAATCTCTCCAACATTTGTAGAGCTTGATGCTGACAAAATCTTTAATGAATATGGCATGAACAACCTTGACGTTCAGAACATCAAAAAGCAGATTGAAATTTGCAAGATGAAACTAAGTGCCGTTGACTTAAAGTCTTTTACACCAGCTCTTTCCCTTGGATGGAATTACCAGCCGCTTCTGATGACAGCTGGCGAATGGAATGATTCAGATGCACGCTATGACAACGGAAATCTCAGCCTTACGCTTGCATGGACAATTTCAGATATGCTGCCGTTCTCTGCAAACCGTCAGACTGCAAAAGATTTAAAAGACACGATTCGTTCACTTGAAGTAAAAATGACAACGTTGATTCAAAACAATGAACTTACAGTCAAAAAATCAGTTGACAGCCTTTCACAGGCAAAAAAAGCCATTGAATCAAATCAGCGCAACATAAAACTTGCACAGCGTTCTTATGACATGACAGCCGTAGCATACCGCAACGGTACAAAAGAACTTCTGGACTTACGGGATGCTGAAAATTCACTGAATCAGGCAAAACTTGGTGCTTTGAACGAACAGTACAATTATTTATCTTACCTTCTTGACCTTGAATATACTCTAAATACAAAACTTACAGGAGAAACAAAATGAAAGCAGAAAAATTCGTAAAAATTGCAGCCGTTTCAGCTGCATTGATTATGTCATTATCCTTGACTGGCTGTAAAAAAACTGCTCCAAAAGCAGATGAAGAAGATGAAAAAGTTGCTTTTGCCGTAATTACACAGCGGATAACAGAAAGCAACCTTGACGATTACCTTGAATTCGGCGGTAACATCGTTGCATCTTCACTTGTAAATATACTTCCAGATGCAAGCGGAAAAATCTCACGTCTTATGGTAAAAGTTGGTGATGTCGTTCAAAAAGATCAGGTCGTAGCATATATTGACCCAAGCCGTCCTGGAATGACATACAGTGCAAGCCCTGTAAAGGCTCCTGTAAAAGGAACAGTTACGCTTTTCCCATATACAGTTGGTGAACAGGTCGGAACTTCAACATCCATCGGACAGATTGGTTCAACAGGAAAGCTTGAAATTCATACCCATATTGCAGAGCGTTTTGTTTCCCGCATTAAAAACGGTCAGGCAGCAACAATTTCTTTTGATGCTTTCCCGGGAGAAACTTTCTCTGCCCACGTTTTTGAAGTAAGTCCTGTACTCGACACAGCAACAAGAACAATGCAGATAAAATTAAATCTGGATTCTACAGACCCAAGAATCAAGGTCGGTATGTATTCAAAAGTCCGCCTTATCACTGATAAACGTGAAAATGCAATGGCTATTCCGTTCGATGCAATCGTTACACGCGACGGTGAAACATTTGTTTTTGTCGTAAAAAGAACAGGCAATGAAAATTCTTCTACAGGATTCCCTGGCATTGTTTCAAAACAGAATGTAACTCTTGGAATCCATGTTGATGACAAAGTAGAAATTCTTTCAGGCCTTAAAGTAGGCGATGAAATTGTTGTCCGCGGACAGAGCGTTCTTGCAGAAGGCTCGCCTGTAAACATTGTTACGTCAAAATAAACGTTATAGTAATTTTTACTGAAAATCGGTTTCCGCAAAATTCTGAGTAATTTTACGGGTGTTTTATATTTTTAATTTTCAAAGAGGAATTAATATGTCTATATCAGAAATGTCTGTTAAAAAACCTGTAACAGCATTGTTAGTATTTATTATCCTTTCAGCATTGGGTATCTACTCTTTGTGCAACCTCAATGTTGACTTGTACCCGGATATTGATATTCCGTATATGATTGTCTATACAGGTTATGACAATGCAGGTCCGGAAGAAGTAGAATCAAGCATTACACGAACATTGGAAAGTTCTCTTTCTGGTCTGAGCGGCTTGAAAAAAATGAAGTCTGAATCATCTTCAGGCATAAGCCTTATTATTCTTGAAATGGAATACGGCACAAACCTTGATGAAACAGCAAACTCTATCCGTGATAAAATTGATATGGTGCGCTCTTATCTGCCGGAAGATGCCGATACTCCTTTAACAATCAAGATTGACCCGGCTATGTTCCCTATCATGCAGATTGCATTAAAAGGACAGCGAACTCCAGATGAACTTTACCAGTATGCAGACGATGTTATAGCCCCAAAACTGGAACAGCTTGATGGTGTTGCGTCCACAAAAGTAATGGGTGGCCGCGAAAAAACAATCAATGTTGATATTCCACGAGACAGGCTTGATGCTTATGAGCTTTCAATTTCCCAGATTGCTTCGATGATTGGTTCTCAGAACATTCAGTCTTCAGGCGGAAAAATCAAATCTGAATCATTGAACTATACCGTAAAAACTGACGGTAAATTTCACTCTATTGAAGACATAAAAAATGCAGTAATTTCTTATGCTTCAACTAAAAAAACTGGGGCAAATTCAACTTCAAGCACTCAGAAAATCCTGCTGCGTGACATTGCTGATGTTTATCAGGGCTATGAAGATGAATCAACTTCTGCTTACTTCAATGGAGAATCTTCCGTAGTTATTCTTGTTAACAAACAGAGCGGTAAAAATGCCGTAAAAGCATCTGCAAATGTCCGCAAAGCACTTAAAGACATGGAAAAAACGCTTCCTTCTGACATTCAGCTTATTGAAGCTTATAACAGTACCGATGATATCAAAAATTCTATCATTGAAGTTGTAAAATCCGTAGTTCAGGGTATGGCACTTGCAGTTGTTGTACTTTTGATTTTCCTTCGCAATGTAAAAAGTACAATCATCATCGGTCTTGCAATTCCTATTTCCCTGCTTGTAACATCGTTCCTTATGTTCCTGCGCGGAATGACAATCAACATGATTTCCCTCGGCGGTATGTTGATTGGTGTAGGTATGCTTGTAGACAACTCAATCGTAGTTTTGGAAAACATATTTGCATACCGCGAACGAGACGCAAAACCTTCAGTAGCAGCAATTCTTGGTACTCAGGAAATGATAAATTCAGTTGTTGCAAGTACACTTACTTCAATCTGTATCTTCCTTCCAATGATTATGCTCAGCTCAAAGCTTGGCTTTATGGGTCAGCTTTTCAATGACCTTGCATTTACAATCGTATTCTCTCTGCTGGGATCTCTTGTAGTAGCTATCGCCCTTGTACCAGTCTTAACTTCAAATTATCTGGTTATCCAGAAGGCTTCTACACAGAATAACAAATCCTTATTTGGAAGATTGAATCGTGTACTCGGCATTTTCTTTGACAAACTTGACAAGGCTTATTCAAATGCCGTAGTAAAAGTTCTCAAGCACAAAGCTCTTACCCTTGTTGTAATACTTTCTTTGTTCTTTGGTTCAATTTTTGTTGCAACAAAAATCGGCTTCATTTATATGCCGGAAGAAGCATCTCAAACCGTTACAGTCAATATGGAACTTCCAAAAGGAACCCGTATTGAAGTTACGGAATCATATCTTCAGCAGCTTGAAAACATTGGTCGCCAGACTATAAAGGGAATAAAATATTCAATCATTACATCTGGCGGAACATCATTCATGTCATCAAGCAGTGCTACAAATGAAGGTTCCATTACATTTACCCTTTATCCTCAGGCAGAACGACAGGAAGGATGGGATAATGACAAATCTGCAAAGGAAAAGCTCCGCCCGTACTTTGACAAATTCCCTGGAGCAACAATTACTTTCAATTCTGGAAACAACTCAGGTGGAAATAATGGTATAAGTATTGACATTAAGAGTAATGACCTTTCACTTGTTTCAAAAACTTCTAAGGATGTTGTAAACCTTGTAAAGACTCAGGCAAAAGACTTAATAAATGAAGTTACCTGTGATCTGGAAGAAGGTTTGCCACAGCTGGAAATTGCGCTTGACAGGGAACGCATGTACGAACTTGGTCTGAATGTTTCATCAATCGGAAGCGAAATCAGTGGCGCAATCAATGGTAAAAAAGCCAGCCGCTATGACGATGGGGGTGAAGACATTGACGTTATTGTCCGTCTGCCAGAAAAAGATCGTTCAAAAATTACCGACCTTGATTCCATTTTTGTAAAAAACAATAAAGGAGAACGTATCGCACTGTCTAACTTTGCACATACGGTTCAGAACACGGCTCCTGTTACAATCTTCCGCGAAAACCAGGCTCGTATTGCCCGCGTTACTGTAAAACCAGCAACAGGTCTTTCTCTTGGCGATGTTCAGAATGAAATCAAAAATCTGATAAACGAAAACATCCTTATGGAAGGCGACCTTACAATTTCATATTCTGGTGACCTTGCAGACATGATGGAAGCTGTCATGAACTTCCTTGCAATTATAATCATGGCTATTATTCTGGTATTTTCCGTAATGGCCAGCCAATTTGAATCATTCAAGAGTCCGTTCATCATCATGTTTACGATTCCGCTGTCATTCATAGGTGTCGTAACGATTTACGGTCTTACAGGCTCAAGGTTCAACCTTATTACCGTAATGGGTGTATTAACACTTGTAGGAACAATCGTAAACAACGGTATTGTATTGATTGACCAGATTAACATCTTAAGAAAACGTGGACGCACGCTTGACGATGCCTGTGCAGAAGCTGCTGGAAACCGTCTGCGCCCGATTCTTATGAGTACACTTACAACTGTATTCTCCCTTATTCCAATGGCATTCTTCCCGGGAGAAGGTTCAGAATCAATGCAGCCTATCGGTCTTACAATCTTTGGTGGTATGACTTTTGGTTCACTCATGACACTGTTCCTTATGCCACTTATTTATAATCTGTTTAACCGCGGTGATGAAAAACGGCGCATTGCAGAACTGGCACTCATAGAAGCAGAAAATGCCAAAAAATTCTAATTAAAATTAAATGCACGGCTACAAGCATTGGTAAAGCCAGCTGCCATCAGCCTTGCATTTATAAGGAGATTGAATTTTATGAAAGATAAAGATGACGAACTTGCAACACTTGAAAAACTTACAAAAATAAACAAGCAGAAGAAGGAAAAAAAAGCCGAATCTTCAGAGGAAAAAATCAGCCATGATATTCCTGACACAGCAAATAAAACGGAAAAACTCCGTCGCATTGAAATTATCTGTTCTCAGGCCATGGGAGAAGATTTGCTTGACGGCTTTAAATTCCGCAAAATCAAATGCTATACACAGATTCCATCCCTTGTAGGAACTGGATACAGCGTTCCAAAACTTGGCAATGAAATCTGGCCACAGCTTAACACTATGTTTATTGTTTACTGCAATAAAGAAGATAGTAAAAAAATAAAGGCCCTTATAAAAACACTGCGCAAGCAGTTCGTAGGTGAAGGTCTTGCCTGCTATGTTAGCAAGGCGAAGGAATGGTAGCATTTCATCTTCATCACTGAAAAAAATCAGATTTTTTTGGGTAAGTACCGGTTAACAACTTTTTGTTAGCCAGCACTTACCTTAAAACTCTCAGTTGAGAGATATAAATTACAAAAAGTAGATTATTTTCTGTCTGATAACTACCGTTGACATACGAAAATCTCAAATAAATTTATAGGTCAAAATTTGATTTTATAAAAACGGGATTACTGTATATAATGGGTTTTCAGGCAGTAATCGACTGAAAAACAGGAGAAGCGTTTGTTAAACTATATTTCCATTTTGGCTTTAAAACCTTTGACATCACCAAAGAGCTAAAAAATTCTAAATGGAAAACATATTTTTATACTTTCGCAAAACGAGAAATGAAAAAACTCACAGTTTTAATTTCCGCATTAGTATTTTCTTTAAGTGTTGTGTCTGCTAAGCCACAATTTTCCATGTCTTTAGACGTAATAGGCTTGACAATATCTGGTGATGACCTGGCAAAAGAAGGTTACAGCTGGGCTGACAAAGACTGGCTTGAGCAGGTTCCTCTGATTCCTTTAGCAATGCCAGCATTAACACTTTGCTACGGCCAGCCAGCGCCTCACAATAATCATGAAGCTGAAAATGCAGAAAAAGAACCAGAATTTCAATTGTTCAGCACTGAATTTTTTATCACTTCAACAATCTCTCTTTTAGATGCAAGAGCAAACTGTGAAGTTTCCATTTACCTGACACCAATGCTTCAACTCACAGCAAGTTCAGGAATCCATTCAGCATGGAATTACAGCTCAAGCAATCCAAGCCTTGGTTTATATAATCCTGCAGAAGCAGAATATGATAAATTAACTTCATTTTCAGAATTTGCATACAACTTTGCAGGAAAGGCAACAGTTACAATTCCATTGCCACAAGCTTTTATTCTGCAGGGATCCTATGAACATGAATATGTAGCATTTACAGGTGCTGATGATAAAGAACTTTGGAAATGCGGAGAATCTACTGGGGTAAACGGCTGGAAATATCAGACTTCTGTAATGATTGGAAAAATGTTTGACTGTCCTAAACTTAAAATGCTGGGATTAGTAGGTTCTGCAGAAGCATGGTACAGCGACAGTTATTTTGACAAACGCTACAAAGACTATAATCCAGATTTTGTAGAATTTTCAATTATACCGATGGCCCAGTTTGAACTGACAAAAAAGCAGTCCCTCATGGTTCAAGCTCTCGTAAGCAGAGATCGTAAATTTGAAAATGATGACTGCGACAAGGCTGAGCAGCCGCTTCAAGTTTATGACGGAACAAAATGGGGTCTTAAAACAATTATGGCAATCTGGCACATAGATTTGTAATATTAATCGATTTATAACTCAAATTATAACTCAAACTCCCTGCAAAATTAATTGTGACAGGGAGTTTTTCCAGTTTTAGAAGATTTACTAGTTTTTTAAATCAAACTATTCTATAATTTTTTATTATGGATAAACTCTTGATTAAGAAAATAGTTCCAAAAAGCATTTTTCTCACTTTTTATTCAATAATAAGCATATGCCTTATTTTTTCACGACCAATAATTTTTGTTATTATAAAAAAAATATATCCAGAAATTCCTGCCGAAAACATTGTCCGCCTGCCATGGGTTTCTTCTACATTTGCTCTTTCTGGGATGGCCTTGCTTTTACTTGCAAGTATTTCTATTTTAACCTGCGGCAAAACAGGCCTTATTTTTTCAATTATTTTTGCAGATTTGCAGATTCTCCTTATGATTTTTGCAATCATCTCCAAAAAAGGTGTAATTCTGGCAGGATTTTTTGGTTCAGGAATGACGATTTTCTTCTGCTACATTCTATATGTGTTTTTAAAAAAGCTGCGCATTTCCATGCTGAATTTAAATATTACAAAAGAAAATCTGCAGAAAATTGTTTATACAGATGAATTGACTTCCCTTGCCAGTCGAAAAAAAATAACCGATACACTCAGAGCCATGGCTTCTCCTCAAAACCTTAAAAAGCCGTTTGCAATCATGTTCATTGACATGGACAATTTTAAACTAATAAATGACACTTTAGGCCATAAAATCGGAGACCTTTTTTTACAGGAAGCCGCACACAATATTTCCAGAACCATAGAACCTGGAATGCTACTCGGAAGAATGGGAGGAGATGAATTTCTTTTGATAATTCCAGGAGTTTTCACAGATAAAGAGCTGGAAACTTTTGCTTCAAAAGTAACTACAGGAATTACACATCCGTTTATATTCAAAAACGAGGACTATTCAGTAACATGCAGCATTGGAATTGCCCGTTATCCATTTGATGCAAGTGATGATTCTGAAATTTTACGCTTTGCAGACATGGCCTTATATCAGGCAAAAGAAAAAGGCAAAAATCGTGCTGTTATTTTTGATGATTCTTTAAGAAAAGCTTTACGCTTGGAAATTGAACTGCATTCCCTTATCGATGAACTGGACAGTGGCATAGAAATTCTTAAAGATGTAGAAACAACTGACATTGAAAATATGAAAGCTCCCCAGGACGCCCAGTTTTATCTTTTGTTTCAGCCACAATTTATTGCCTCCAATCAAAAGCTGAGAGGCTTTGAAGTCCTATCACGCTTGAACTCAAAAGATTCTGGAAATATAAGTCCTTCGGTTTTTATTCCTGTTCTTGAAAAAAATGGAGACATAGTAGCTTTCAGTAAGTGGGTAATCAAGGAAAGTATCCATCAATATTTAAAAACAGTCACAGCTCTTGACGAAGCTCCTCTCCTTTGTGTAAACGTTTCAACAGTTCAATTTCGTTCTCCTGATTTTATTGATTTTTTAAGGGAAACTTTAAAAGAATCAAAGATGCCACCTGAAAAACTGGAAATAGAAATAACGGAATCTGTAATCATGTACTCTGCTGACATGGTTATAAAAAAATTGAATGAAATTCATGAAATGGGCATAAAAATTGCACTTGACGATTTTGGGACCGGCTATTCTTCATTCAACTACCTGCGCCTGCTGCCTTTCGATTTACTGAAAATTGATAAAACATTTGTAGACCCATTGCCAAACGATGTTACAGGTCTGAATATCATAAGAACCATTATAAACATGGCGCATGGACTGAAAATGGAAGTTATTGCAGAAGGTGTGGAAAATAAAGAGCAGTATGAACTTTTGCGCGACGCTGGATGCGACTTTATTCAGGGCTATTATTTTTCAAAGCCGGCTCCGCTTCAGGCTTTATGACGATTTCATCTTTTTCAGCAGAAAATTCACTGGAAACAGCAGAATTTCTTTTAAAACATGAAATAAAATGTGTTTCACTGATTCAAAAGCTCAAAGACTCGCCTTCTGAAGTTTTTATTTTCCGAAATACAAAAACAAATGCCATTGCAGGAATAATTTCAGTTTCTGCAGGAGGTAGCATTCTGCACTGTCTGCCAGATTTGCAGGTTATTGTAGCCGCTGAAAAGTTGATTTTAACACTGGTAAAAAACCGCACTCTGTTCTGTATAAATGGAGAGAAAAAAGCCTCTCAGGCCTTGGCAGATTTCTTTTATTCACACGGATTTCAAAAACCCAAAATTATAAATAACTATATTCTGATGAATAGAAAAAGCAGCGTTATTCCAGAAAAATGTAATTCAAACGGCCTGATTTTTAAGAAATGCACTGAAAATGATGCTAAATTTCTGCTTCCGCTGGAACTTGCATATCAGAAAGAAGAAGTTTTGACTGATAGTCAGAAAATAAATCCAGCTGTATGCAGTTATAGCCTTATGCGCAGACTAAAAACGCAAATTGTTTTTTCAGCTGTAAAGAATGGAAAAATTGTTGCAAAGGCCGGAACAAATGCACTTTCCTGGAACTATGCACAGCTGGGTGGAATATATACTTTGCCAGAATACAGAAGGCAGAATATTGCTTTCCTTACAGTCAGAACTTTGCTTGCATTCCTTTTTTCATGCAGAAAAAATGCAGTTTTGTTTGTAAATGAAAAAAACACAAAAGCCTTAAACTTATACAAAAAACTCGGATTTTCTGAAGTTTGTCCATACCAAATTGCATATTTTCAATAAAAATTGCATAAATATGCAATTTCATACAATTCATCTATTGAATGATTCGTTTTTTTCCCATAAACTTTGTACGCAAATTATTTAAAAGGGGTCAAAATGAATTTTGAAATCATTTTAAGATTCAGTGCCTTTGTTCTATACCTTATGATTATGGTATTCATTGGCCTGAAGCACATGAGCAAGAATAACAATTCTTCGGATTTTTTCCTTGGAGGAAGAAAAATTGGGCCATGGATGACAGCCCTAAGCGCAGAAGCTTCTGATATGTCTGGCTGGCTTTTAATGGGCTTGCCTGGTGTTGCTTATCTTACAGGCCAGAAAGAAGCCTTTTGGACAGCTGTTGGCCTGGAAATAGGTACATATCTGAACTGGCTTTTTGTAGCAAAACCGCTGCGCAATTATACAGCATTATGCGGAAATGCAATTACAATTCCTCAGTTCTTGACAAACCGTTTTAAAGACAAATCACATGTAATTTCATTTGTATCTGTCATTTTTATTCTGATTTTCTTTACAGTTTATACAGCCAGCAGTTTTGTTTCCTGTGGAAAACTTATAAATTCTGTTTTTGGTGTACCATATTTCATAGCTCTTTTAATCGGAATTGCCGTAATTTTAACTTATACATTGCTTGGTGGATTTCTGGCTGTCTGCTCAACAGATTTTATCCAGGGAACACTCATGTTCTTTGCTTTGATAATTACAACAATCATCATGATTTTTACACTAGGTGGTCCTGCAGAAACTTTTACAAAAGTAAGTACATTCGGAAGCCAGTTTCTAAATCCATTTGTAAAAGACAACACAAATTTCGGCTTAATTGACATAGCTTCTTCACTGGCATGGGGACTTGGCTATTTTGGAATGCCACACATTCTTGTCCGGTTCATGAGCATACGAAGCGACAAAGACATAAAGCTTTCACGCAGAATTGCTATGGTTTGGGTTACTATTGCTTTCATGGGCGCTCTTTTTATTGGTGCTGTTGCAAAAGCCTACCTTGCAGTACCTCTTGAAGAGGGAAAACAGGAAACTGTAGTAATTGCTTCAATTCTTCAAACTTATCCGGCTTTTATCGGAGGAATTTTCCTTTGCGCAATTCTTGCAGCTGCAATGAGTACTGCAGATTCTCAACTTTTGGTCGCAGCTTCTGCATTCAGCGAAGATGTTTACCGGGGATTTATGAACAAAGAAGCAGAGCCTAAAAAAGTTCTGCAAATCAGTCGAATTACAGTTTTAATCATTGGGCTTGTAGCATTCTTCCTTTCGATTGATCCTAACAACTCAATTTTTAGTCTTGTAAGCTATGCATGGGCAGGATTTGGAGCAACCTTTGGTCCTCTGATTTTGCTGTCACTTTTCTGGCGCGGAACAACAAAATCTGGTGCATTGTCAGGACTTGTTGCAGGTGGAGTTACGGTAATAGTTTGGCATCAGCTTAAAGGCGGAATTTTCAATCTGTATGAACTTGCACCAGGCTTTTTAGTTTGTCTGACAGTTGCAATTGTAGTGAGCCTTCTTGATAAAGAAAAAGATCCTGAAGTTTTGAAAGAATTTGATGAATTCAAAAAGGCATGTAAGTAAAATTTTTCTTTTGACATCTGGAGATTTTTCAATATACTGTTTTGTAGGAAAGGGTTCTAAATTGTGAGTTTAAGATTTTAATTGTAAAAACTCAATTAAAAATAAACCTTTGTTCATATAGAATATAAAGTTTTCTGCTGAACAGAGGCTTTCAAAAAAGAATTGATTTTTAAAAAGTCTGCCCTGTCTGAATTTTCAGGCAGGGCGCTTTTCTTTTAAAATAGCCTGAATTTTGACTTTAGTTGAGAATTTACAACTTAACCAGCATGTTTTTCAAGATCCTTAAAGGAAATCTGATGTATGAATTTCTTATTTCAAAGTTCAATGGAAAACGAGGCCTAATATTAACAGACTTATAAGCCGTTTTGAGTGTTATCATATCAAGCACAGAAGTATCATTGAATCCGACTGGGGAAATATTGAAAAATAACTTTCAGCTTGAATGTCATAAGGCAAGAAGTATTGTCAGTATGTTCTGTCAATTTTTCTATAGCATTGCTGCTTATATGATTAACCGCAATCTGAACTTTTATCAAAACTTTTTCAGATTACGGGTAATTTAGAAAACTCGAATTTCAGGCAAAATAGGTTTCTAGAAAAATGAAAACTAGAGGTATTTTTTCATTTCATGACCATCGACTCCTGCATACAACTCAACAAGATTTTTCGCAGGAGAACAGTTAATTTTTTGAAGAAGGACTTCTTCAATTTGGAAAAAGCCTACATCTGCACTCATCTGAACTTCAATTTTTATAGGTTTTTCGCTGCCACTTAAAATCTTAACCTTCTCAATGGAGTTTGCCGAATATTTATGAATATCGCCTACACTCGGTGTTGTATTGAGTTCCATAGGAATTCTGGCACGCCCTTTTGTCATATCACATCCATCTGCAATAAGAATAAGCCCTGCTTCAACTGAATGGATTTTCCGCGTTCCCATGTGCCCGATAATTCCTTCCAATGCCATTGAGCGAATTACAACTCGACGGTTCAAATCCTTCTTTTCAGGTAAAACTTTTTCAAGCACACGGTTTATAACAGGCAAAGCAAGAATGCCAGAATACAGTTCATGATCCTGCCGGCCAACAGTCATGCCAAAATCATGCAGAAATGAGGCAAACATGACTGCACAAATGCTGTCTGAAAAAGTTCCAGCCTGTTCCGTTTCCAAAGAAGTTTTAATTTTTGCCTGATAAAGTATTTTGAGCATTTTCAAGACATTTCGGCAAACTGTCCTCATGTGTACAGGCCCATGGTCGTTAAATCCGAGCCTAACAATTGAAACATTGTTTGAATAATCCTGCACAGCCTGAACTTCATCGTCTTCAACAAGTTCATTCATGATTTTCAAAGGCAAATCATCTTTTTCAGGGGTTAAATCAATAAGTTCTTTTGTAAGTGTAAGGATTTTTTCATTAACTGATAATTCTTTTGGACTTTTCATAACTTCAAAATATTTATTTTCTTTCCTGCTGTCAAATTTTTTACTAGATTTTTCAGATTTCGCAGTTATACGCTGATTAACACTTGAAGCGATTGCTCACTACTTTCCGTCAAACAAATTAGGACTATCCAAAAAGTAAAATTCATAGTGTCATTTTCGAATTATTAGACAGACCCACGATTAGCTGCATTCAAGGTTAACACTGAAAATTCCTCAATAGAATTTTCCTTAAAGAATCATGAGTAAGGTTCCTGCTGTAATAAAAATGCATCCCAGTAAAACTTTCAAACTACAGCTTTCATGCAAAAAAATAAAAGCCAGGCAAACTGTAAAAACTACAGAGGTTTTGTCAATTGGAACAACTTTACTGGCAGAGCCTGTCTGCAATGCCTTAAAATAGCATAACCAGCTCAAACCTGTTGCAAAGCCTGAAAGAATCAGAAAAATCCAGCTTTTTCTTGAAATTGAAACAATTCCGTGCTGCTGGTTCGTAACAAAAACCATAATCCATGCCATGACAACAACAATGCATGTTCTTATTGCTGTTGCCAAGTTTGAATCAACCTTTTCAATGCCAGCTTTTGCCAAAATAGATGTACAGGCAGCAAAAACAGAAGAAAGTATTGCAAATAAAAACCACATGAAATATCCAGTGTCCTAAATCAGATTTCACAAAATTATTTTTTACTGTTTCAACATGTATACATCCAAAATGCACTTTCTGCAATTATCTTTCGGTTTTTCGTTCTCCTGTTACGGCAAAAATTACCCATTCTGCAATATTAGTACAATGGTCTCCTATGCGTTCAAAATATTTTGCAATTAAAAGATAATCAAGAATCTGTTCCCCTTGATCTGTTTTCTTTATTTTTTCAACAAGATCCTTTTTTATTGCATAATACAGTTCGTCGATTACATCATCATGAGCAATTACATTTTTTGCAGCATTAAAATCCCTGTTGATGTAAGATTCTACAGAATCATTCAGCATTTTTATTATTTCACTGCCAATTTGGGCAATAGCATTCATATTGCTATAAGAAAAATCCGGCAACTCAATAATCAAATCTGCAATGTCTGCTGCATGATCGCCAATCCGTTCCATATCTGTAATCATTTTTAAAGCTGCAGTAATTATGCGCAAATCGCTTGCCATAGGCTGCTGCTGAAGTAAAAGACGGAGGCATTGGCTTTCTATGTCTTTTTCCATGTCATCAATTTTGTCGTCGTTCGTTGCAATGACTTTTGCAGTTGCTGTATCTCGGCCAAGCAATGCAACTACAGAATTTTCGATTGCAACCTCAATCATTTTTCCCATTTTTATAATGCTTGCATTCAGATTTTTTAATTCTGCTTCATACTTTTCTCTCATATCAACCAAACCTTCCTGTTATATATTCTTCAGTTTTTTTCATTTTGGGTTTGCTGAAAATCTGTTCAGTTTCGCCGGCTTCTATTATTTCTCCAAGTAAGAAAAATACTGTTTTATCTGAAATCCTGACTGCCTGCTGCATATTGTGCGTAACAATTACGATTGTATATTTTTCTTTCAACTCCATTATGCAGTCTTCAATTTTTGATGTTGAAATAGGATCCAATGCAGAGGTCGGTTCATCCATTAAAAGGATTTCTGGCTGAACGGCAAGCGCACGAGCTATACAAAGTCTTTGCTGCTGTCCTCCAGAAAGTTCCAAAGCTGATTTTTTGAGATTGTCTTTCATCTCATTCCATATAGCTGCATTTTTCATCGACTGCTCAACAATGTCGTCAAGTTCTGACTTTTTCGTAATGCCATGAGTTCTAGGCCCATAAGCAATATTGTCATAAATGCTCATTGGAAAAGGATTTGGTTTTTGAAATACCATACCAACCTTTTTCCTCAATTCATTTACATCAACTTTTCGTTCGTAAATACTGTTACCGTCCAGATAAATCTTTCCAGTAATTCGGCAACCCTCAACCATATCATTCATGCGGTTAAGGCTCTTCAGTAATGTAGATTTTCCGCATCCACTTGGACCGATAAATGCCGTTATTTCATTTGCATCAATTGTCAGATTTACATTTTTCAAGGCATGAAAATTTGAATAATATAAATCCATATTTTCTATTTTTATTTTTTCCATAATTCACATTCCATTTAATTTTCTGACTTTACTTTACAGACTTATTACCAAGTTTTTTCATTAAAGCCGAAGATATGCTGTTTATGACTATAACCATAACAAGAAGAATTACAGCTGAGGCAAAAGCCTGATTTGTATGCAAACCTTCAGAACTTAAAAGATACATGTGGATTGCAAGGGTTCTGCCTGAGCCAAACAAATCCTCTGGTATCTGAGCAACTGTTCCAGCTGTATAAATCAATGCTGCTGTTTCCCCAACAATTCTTCCACAAGCAAGAATTACGCCACTAAAAATTCCTGGCATAGCACTTGGCAAAATAATTTTAAAAACCGTACGAAGTTTGCCGGCTCCAAGTCCAAAACTGCCTTCCCTATAACTTTCGGGCACTGCAAGCAAAGCTTCCTGAGTAGTCCGCATGATAGTCGGCAAAATCATTATGGCAACAGTCCAACTACCGGCAATAATCGAATAGCCCCACTGAAAAAAATTCACAAACAGCAGCATACCAAAAAGCCCATAAATTATTGATGGAATGCCTGCAAGGGTTTCTGTTGTAAGACTTACAACCTTTACAAATCGATTACTCTTGCTACTGTACTCAACCAGATAAATTGCTGAGCCAATTCCTAAAGGACAGGCAATAAGCAGTGCCAGTACTGTCATGACCAATGTATTTATAAGTGCTGGAATTACAGAACAATTTTCTGATGTATAATGCGGGTTAAATAAGTCCTTATTTAAAAACGGCAGGCCTTTTACGAGTATGTATCCCAGCATAAAAACCAAACTTCCAAGTGTAATACAGGCACAGACATAAACTGCTGAACGCAAAAACCGGGAAAAATCTTTCCTGCATTTTCTGATATTACCTGCATTCAATTTTAAGTTATGTCTTTTCCTGCCGAGGGGCAGAAAAGGCAGCTTTACTGTTGATTCAACTTTTACTGTGCTTTCAGACATCATTCCTCCATATTTTCTGTTATTTTACAGCCCGGCTTTTTACCAGATTAAAGCAAAAATTTATCAGAAGGATAAATACAAACAAAACAACCCCTGTTGCTATCAACGCTTCGCGATGCAAATCTGCTGCATACCCCATTTCTATTACGATATTTGCCGTAAGAGTTCTGACTCCTTTTAAAATTGAATTCGGAAGCCTTGCCTGATTTCCTGCAACCATAATTACAGCCATTGTTTCGCCAATTGCACGACCAATTCCCAAAATAACTCCAGCCATAATCCCCGACTTAGCAGCTGGCAATACAACTAAAAATACACTTCTTTCATGAGAAGCCCCCAAAGCTCTGGCTCCTTCATAATAATTTTGAGGAACAGAATTCAAGCTTGTTTCAGAAACACAGATAATCGTAGGCAGAATCATCATGCCCAGCAAAAGTGAAGCAGTTAAAATGGAAGAACCATTTCCTCCAAAAACATTGCGAACAAATGGAACTATCACCATTAGCCCAAAAAATCCATACACAACGCTTGGAATCCCTGCCAGCAAATCTATGGCAGGTTTCAAAAGTTCATGAAGTTTTTTTGGACAGAATTTACTCAAAAAAATTGCCGTCATAAGACCTACAGGAACTCCAAAAATTATGGCACCTGCAGTAACATAAAGACTGCCTGCTATCATCGGAAAAATTCCATAAAGGTCATTTCCTGGTTTCCACTTAAGACCAAAAATAAAGTCTATAAAGCCTATTTTTTGAATTGCAGGAATTCCGTTCATAAATAAAAACAGACAGATTATAAAACTTGCAATAATTGAAAACGCTGCGCACAGCAGAAACAAAATCTTAAAAATCTTTTCACGTATTCTCATAAAAAAGGGCGTTGCGGGGAATGTGTCCCCGCTAGAAAGGGTAGCACCCAATGAAATGGGTGCGAGGGAAAGACTTTTCCCTCTAACACACATCTAAACAATCATCTGATAAACTTATTTACCAAGCTGATTCCATTTTTTTGTATTGCCAGTAAAGATTTTTTCAACCTGAGCTTTTGAGAGGTTTGAATTAGGATTTGCTTTGTTTACAATTACGGCAATTCCGTCAATGGCAATTGTTACCTGCTTTACACCTTTTTCAATTTCGCTAGCCTTCAGGTTGCGGCTTGCCATACCGATGTCACAAGTTCCATTGATTGCATTTGCAACACCTGTAGTAGAATCACTTGTCTGAAGTTCAATTTTTACATTCGGATTTACTGATTTGTAAGCTTCAATCAATTTTTCCATTACAGGAGAAACTGAGCTAGAACCAGCAACAACTACTTTTCCTGAAGCACCGCTTGAAGCAAATGCATTGTCTGAAACTTTGATGTACTTGTTCTTTTCAATGACTTTCTGACCTTCAGAACTTACAATAAAGTTTTCAAAATCCTTAGCTGCAGGAGAAAGATTTTCTTTTACAGCAATGTTAAAAGGGCGGCTGATTTTGTACGAAGCATTTTTGATGTTTTCAACAGAAGCTTCAGCTCCATCAATCTGCAAAGCTTTTACAGTGTCATTAAGAGAACCCAAAGAAACATAACCGATTGCATACTGGTCGCCTGCAACACTTGTAAGCATTACTGCTGTTGAGTTTGTAATGGCAGCTTCATCTGTAGTGTAGTCAACTTTTTTTCCTTCAGCATTTTTCTTTTCAATTCCAAAAAGTTCAATAAATGCACCGCGAGTTCCTGAACCTTCTTCACGGCTTAACACATTTATTGCTTTCCTTGTGCTGAATTTTGGAGCTGCAAAACAGTCGGCACCAGCAACAGCAGCAATTAAAAGACCAAGTATGGCAACTTTCCTGAATGATTTTTTTTCAAACATAATTTTCATAAAAACTCCTTTCGTCTATGCTTCCATCTACGATGCCTTAAAGTTACAGAGTTTATGTTAAAATTTACGTAATACTATGTTAAGAATTTGTAAAAACAACAGTAAATTTGCTGCCTTTTCCAACTTCACTGGAAATTAAAATCGATGCGTTATGATATTTTGCAGCATGTTTTACAATTGAAAGACCAAGACCTGTTCCGCCAAGCTCTTTGGAACGGCTTTTATCGATTCTGTAAAAACGTTCGAAAATCCTGTCCCTTTCATTTTCAGGAATTCCTATGCCACTGTCTGTAACCGAAAAGAATATCTTTCCTGTGTCTATCATGTTTTTTATCTCAACAATGACATATCCATTTTCTTTATTATATTTGATAGCATTATCCACAAGATTGTAGACCATCTCATAAATTACAGACGGGACACCATTCATCATACCAGAATCTCCTGAAAGCCTTAAGGAAACCTTTTTTTTCTCAGCAACAGGCGACAGCAAAGTTATTACTTCTCTGGCAATGTCACGTAAACTTATGCCTTCTTTTTCCTGAGTAATCGATTTTTCATCCAGTTTACTTAGTTTTATAATGTCATTTACCAAAGCAATCATTCTCTGACATTCACTGTAAATTGTTCCTGCAAATTCCCTTGTTGTACTTTCATCAACATTTTCGGTTTTTAAAATTTCTGCAAAGCCCGAAATGCTTGTAAGCGGAGTTTTCAATTCATGGCTTACGTTTGCGCTGAATTGCTGCCTGAGCTGTTCGCGCTGATTTTTTTCGTAATTTTCTTCAAGAATCCGCCTGGTAAAAGGTTTCAACTCTTCATATACAGAAATTTCATCAGGACAATCTAAATTTATATGATTAAACGGTTCTGTTACCTTTTTTGAAATATATTGCGCAATAAGGACAGAAAGAATCATGGCTATTACAAGGACGACAAGCAGAATCTGCGCCATCTGCAAAAGCAAAATCCAGACAGAATTCTGATTGCAGCTCAACCTGATAATATCCCCATTTGAAAGCTGTCTTGCAAAATACAAAGTTTTTTCTGTCATGGTAGAAGAATAGCGGCTTACAGTTGTAACACCTTTCTGCACAGCTTCCACAAATTCCTGCCTATGCGAATGGTCTTCCATTGAAGAACTTTCTACAAAACTGTCAAAATAAACAGTTCCATCGCTATGAATCAGTGTTATGCGGTTTTGCGTTTTTAAATTCGCAAATTTTGAAAACTCTTTTGTCAAAACAAACTCTTCCAGAAATTCTGCTTCCAGAGCAAGTTCGCTGAAAACCTGCCTTTCAAAATAACCGTACATATTAAACACAAAAATTACAGCACAAACAGAATAAACCAAAATTCCTGTAAAAAAAGTTCCCAAAAAAATGCTCAGTGTGAGAGACGGTGACTTCGATTTTTCATTTTCATTCATTTTCCAGCTGCCTTTAATTTGCCTTATAGCCGATTCCACGAACAGTTTCTATAATCTGCCCGTCCTCATCGCCTATCTTCTGGCGCAAAGTCCTTATATGAACATCAACAGTACGACTTTCAATCTCTGCATCAATTTTCCATATAGAATCAAGAAGCTGTTCACGTGACAAAACTATTCCACGATGTTCAATCAATAAAACAAGCAGATCAAATTCCTTGACTGTAAGGAAAACCTGTCTGTCCCCACAGAACACTGTATGCCTGTTTTTATCTATTTTTACTATTCCACATTCAAGAATTTCAGAAGAAGAATCTTTTTTTTCGTACCGTCGCAAAACAGCCTTTATCCGCGAAATTAATTCCATCATTCCAAAAGGTTTTGTAATATAGTCATCAGCCCCAGAATCAAGCCCTGTCACCACATCAAATTCAGAATCTTTTGCCGTAAGCATAATCGCAGGAATGTTTTTATATTTTTCATCGGACCGAAGCTTTTTTAAAATTGAAATTCCGTCTTCTTCCGGAAGCATTATATCCAGAACAAAAAGTTCAGGCGAAACTTTTTTCAATTCAGCCCATAATTCTGACGGCAGACCAAAGCTTTTTACTTCGTACTGCTGAGATTTCAACGTGTAATCAATAAGTTTGCGAATAGAATCGTCATCTTCCAATATAAAAATCATGATTTTATTTTCAGCATGAAAGCACTAAAATTCAACATCGCCTTTGTAAATTTCTTGTAAAAATTTATTTGGGCAACTTTTCTGCTTGGGCTGTATAATTAGTTCTGTCATGCTTATTTCGCAATGGCGCTATGAACTTAACTTTTAAGCCAGCCCCATTTAGAACGGCTTCAACGCTGCTACAACTCCTGTTTCGTTTTTTTTCCACAAGTTTTCCACAGGCTTACACAGATTCAACACGTTTTTAAATATTTTTCCATTACGAGTGCAAATGTTTTCTTTTCAGCTCAGAAGGAAAACAGGCTTTGTTTGCAAATACAAAAATCAATTATACCTGCATTCAGACAAAACACAACAACTCCTAGTATACCATGACCGATGAAGTAATCTGCGAAGAAAAAATATGTAATATATTGCATATTTTAGAAAATTATGTAATATATTACATATTAAAAGGGGAATGAAGATGCTTTCCGCACATCCCTGGATACGAGGTTTTTATGAAATTTTCAAAATTTTTTTTATCAATTATTGCTTTTTCAGCAGTCTGCACTTCAAGTTATGCAAAAAACTCAAAATGTATTGTAATTTATGAATCGCAAACAGGATTTACTGCTAAATACGCACAATGGATTGCACAAGAACTAGGTTGCGAATGTAAATACAGAAAAGACATCGCTTCTGACGAACTGAAAAACTATGAAACCGTAATTTACGGTGGCTGGATTCGTGCAAACAAAATTGTCAGCCTCTCAAAAACGCAGAAAAAAATCAAGCCATCAGTCATTTTTGCTGTCGGTTCAACTCCAGCCTATGAAGAAGTTATAGAAGAGATAAAAAAATCAAATAAAATAAGCACACCTTTCTTCTATTTTGAAGGTGGTTTTGATTTTGAAAAACTCAGCTCTTTTCAGAAAAAAATCCTTCTAATAATGAAAAAACAAGTTGCAAAGAAAGAAAACAAAACAAGACAAGAAATTTTTATGGTAGAAAATCTTGGAACAAGTTTTGACCATTCAAGCAAAGACCAGATTATCCCTTTAGTAGATTTTGTAAGAGCTACTAAATAAACAGGCAAGAATCAAAAAAAACGCCCGGAACGTCTAAAATTTTACTTTTCAGACGTTCCTTCATTCAAATTTTACATAAATTTTACATAAATTTTATATTCAATCTTCCAGAAAAACAGCAAACTTAAATTATGATTTTTACTATTTTCGGCCAGATTCTTGGCTTCACAGGTTCTTTGTGCCTGCTTCTGTTCGGCATGAATATGCTTTCAGACGGCATTCAAAAAGGAGCAGGCAATAATCTGCAAAAACTTCTTGGCCGGATAACAGGGAATCGTTTTACAGCCGTTCTCACAGGCATCGGTATAACTGCAATAATTCAGTCTTCTGGGGCTACAACTGTAATGGTTGTAAGTTTTGTAAATGCAGAAATTTTGTCACTTACACAGGCAATTGGTGTAATTTTTGGGGCAAATATAGGAACTACAGTTACAGCGTGGATAGTTGCATTCTTCGGATTTTCTTTTTCAATTTCATCAGCAGCGATTCCTCTTTTTGGAATCGGCTTCCTTCTAAAACGCCTGAAAAAATTCAAAATTCATAATTTTTCTGACAGTTTCATGGGCTTTGCCCTTCTGTTTATGGGACTTGATTTACTAAAAGCTGCAATTACTTTAAGCCCAGATTCCGCGGCGTTTCTGTTAAAGTTAAACAACCTTGGTCTTGCAGGACTTATTCTTGGAGTTTTTATCGGCGCATTTGTTACAGCCCTCATTCATTCATCTTCTGCCATGACCGCCATAGTTTTAACCATGGCTTCAAATGGCTCACTAGGCTGGGAACTTTCAGCAGCAATTGTGCTTGGTTCAAATATTGGCTCCACAGTTGATGCCGTAATGTCCGCCTTCGGAGCTTCCGTAAATGCAAAGAGAACCGCATTTGTGCATGTGGCATTTAATGTTACAGGAACTGTAATTGCACTTTGCGTTTTCAAACCTTTTCTTGCACTTGTTGACCTTATTGTGCCAGGAACACCAGTTTCAGACATAACTACGCACATTGCTATGCTACATACTATTTTTAACCTGTCAGCAACACTGATTTTCATACAATTTGTCGAACAGATTGCAAGTCTTTCCAAAAAAGCAATAAAAGAAAACGAACAAGAACAGAACGAACACTACAAGCTGCCGGCAATTCTTCCAAACAGCCATATTTCTGCAGAAGTTTATTCTTTTCAGATTCAAAAAGAAATTTCAAAAATGGCAGCAAAAGTTATGGATATGTTCGATGCCATTTATAATACACTGATAAATGAAAAAATTCTTTCAAACTTCAGAAATTCCTCTGAGTCCATTGAAATTATAATTCAAGAAGTTGAACATTCAGAAAATTATATAGACGAAATGAATGAAGAAATTACGCATTTTTTGCAGAACTGCTCAAGGCTTCCAAATGCAAATCACGAAGAACGCATTCATTTTTCAAAATTAATCACAATCACAGAGTGTCTTGAAGATTTAAGTGACGAATGTGCAGCCCTGATGTTTGCCTTGCAAAAATTCATAAAAAAAGGCAACGGCGGAAGCTCAGAAAACCAGACAAAAAGTGTGCTTGATTATCTTGAATCTGTAAGAATTTTCTACGAAGAAATCTGCTTTTACATGACGGCTGGCATAAGTGATGTACAAAAGGAAAACTGTCAGCTTGTTGAAGAAAAAATCGACAAAACAAAGAGAGAACTCAAAAAAGCCAGCCGCAAACGTATTGAAAACGGTTGTGATGTTAAGGCAGAACTTGCTTACATGAATATGGTTCGCAAAATTGAAAAAGCCGGTGACTGCGTATACGGAATCGTACAGGCTCTGTAATTTTTGCATTATTTCTTCAGGATGCCATCAAACAGAAATTTGCCCATAACAATTTTTTACATTATAATCAATGTAATTAAATTGCAGATTCTTGTTGGCAAATGACGGGGCTAATAACTTCTGTCGTGCAGAAGTTATTTCAGCATCTACACTATATAACACTATTAAATATACTTTTGGGGCGCCCCGTCTTATATGAGGAGGAGAAATGAACTTTAAATCTTTGACAGAAACTTTTTCTTTATCAGATGGAAATAAGATTCCTTGTATAGGTTTTGGAACTTGGCAGTCAGCAGACGGTGAAGAATGTTACAATGCCGTTACAGCAGCTTTAGAATGTGGCTACAGGCATATTGATACAGCAGAAGGCTATGGCAATGAAGAAAGCGTAGGCCGGGCAATTTCTGATTTTCTCAAAAAAAATACCTGCAAACGCTCAGATTTATTCATCACCACAAAACTCCACAACAATTTTCACAGCTATGAAGAAGCAAAAAATGCCATTGAAAAATCACTAAAGGATCTTCAGCTCGAATACCTTGATCTCTTTTTAATTCACTGGCCAAATCCCATCAAAACCAGACAAACTTGGCAACAATCAAATGCAGCAGCATGGAAAGCCATGGAAGAAGCTGTAAAAGCAGGAAAAATCCGTTCTCTTGGAATAAGCAATTTCCGAAGTCATCATATTGAAGAACTTTTAAAAACAGCTGTAATAAAGCCTGTTGTAAATCAGATAAAATTCTGTCCTGGAATTACTCAAAAAGACGTTGTTGAATGTTCCGTAAAAAATGGCATGATTGTAGAAGCCTACAGTCCTCTGGGTACTGGTGCAATTTTTAAAAACGAGGAAATGAAAAAAATTGCGGAAGCCCATAAACGCTCAATTGCACAAATTTGCATTGCCTACGTTTTACAAAATGGAATTCTTCCACTGCCAAAATCTGTTACGCCCGAAAGGATTCAATCAAACACTCAGGTTTTTGACATTGAACTTTCCGAACAGGAATGTCAAATTATTGCAAACCTTAAAGACACAGGCATTTCCCCTGTAAGAAATCCAGACGAAATCGAATTCTAAAAAAATCTGTTTAAAAGACTTTATAAGAATTCCCAGGAGAGTTTATGAATTCCACAGATAAAACACCAACTCCTCATAACAGTGCAAAATCAACAGATTTTTCAGAAACAGTGCTGTTACCAGGCGACCCCATGCGGGCAAAATATATTGCAGAAAATTTTCTTCAGAATGTCAGAGAAGTTACAAAGGTTCGCGGAATGTTAGGATTTACAGGGCAATATAATGGGACCCCTGTTTCCGTAATGGGCAGCGGGATGGGAGGTCCTTCCGCCGGCATTTATTCCTATGAACTGTTCGCATTTTACGGAGTCAAAAGAATCATAAGAATTGGAACTGCCGGTGGCTATAAGCCAGAAATTCCACTCGGAGCCTTGATTTTTGCAATGACAGCCTGTACAGATTCAAACTATGCTTATCAATACGGACTTCCTGGAACATTTTCACCCTGTGCTGATTTTCAACTTTTAAAAGCAGCTGTAGAGTTTGCCGAAAGCAATGCCGTTCCCTATGCTGCAGGAAGCATTTTTTCTTCTGACATGTTCAGTGAATACAATGCCTTAGGAGCAGAAAAAGCATGGAAACCTTGGGCAGAAATGGGATGTCTTGCACAGGACATGGAAACCTATGCCCTGTACTGTAATGCTTCTTACCTGAAAAAAAAGGCTCTGTCCATTGTAACAAATGTTGCCGACTGCAACACAGGTAAATGTCTTTCTGGAGGAATGGAATCCCTTACACCCATGATAAAAACAGCATTAAGCCTGATTTCGAAAAACTAAGGCATCCTTATAGCAAAGTCCAAATTGTATTTTGCTGTTTTATATTCATAAATGGCATTTTTGTAATTCACTAATAGTAGATGAAAAAGTTGAAAAGAGTGTCTGCAGCTGAATGTCTATTGGAAGACTGTCCCAAACGTAAAATTCATAGTATTATTCTGATTTCAGGGCTAATTAATTTATCCCAGTGTATGATATGTTGATTTTTGTAGACAAAATGCTATAATTATTTCAAATTTATACTGATTACGGTTTGCCATGGCTAAAGCACAGAAAATTACAGTGGATCGCTCAAAAATTCGAATGGCAATAGAAACAGGCGTTCCTCTTTCTATTACAACATATACAATTCCTCACGGTGTAGAAGTTTACATGACAGAGGTTTTAACTGTTTTTTTGACAGAATTAAATCAAAAACAGATGATAGAATATTTGAGCTATTGTGTAAGTGAATTAATTACAAATGCAAAAAAAGCCAATACAAAGCGTGTTTATTTTAAAACCAAAAATTTAAATATAAATGAACCTTCAGAATATGCAAAGGGCATGGCAACTTTCAAAGATGATACCATGCAAAATATTCATTATTATCTTGATTTGCAGAAAAAAACCGGTCTGTATGTAAAATTCATGCTTCAGATGCGCAACAATAAAATAAAAATTGAAGTCCGCAACAATGCAGAATTGACATATTTTGAATACAAACGCATCCATGACAAACTTTCCAGAGCCCAGCAATACACTTCCATAAATGAAGCTATTTCACAGATTCTTGACAGTTCAGAAGGGGCAGGGCTTGGCCTGATTATCATGATTCTCATGCTTACAAAAATCGGACTTACAGAAGAAAATTTTCAAGTCCTATGCGAAAACGGAGAAACAATTACCCGAATTATCTTGCCATTCAGTCAGGAAACGCAGGACAACCTTTCCAGAGTTTCTCAGGAATTTGTAAAAACTATAAATGAACTGCCCCAGTTTCCTGAAAATATTACCAAAATCAACCGTCTGCTAAATGACCCAAATTCAAAACTTTCCGACATTGCCATGAGCATAAGCAGCGACATTTCACTTACAGCAGAACTTCTTCACTTGGTAAATTCAGCAGCATTTGCGCTGGCTTCTCCATGCCACAATATTGCAGATGCTGTAAAACTTGTAGGCATCCGTGGAATAAAAAACCTGCTTTTTTCAATCGGTTCCATGTCAACTCTTTCTCCAGGAAAAGACGAAACAAAAAAAGAAATCTGGGAAAATGCTAAAAAAGTCGCCTTTTTTTCCTACAATCTTGCAAGGAATTATTGTGCTTCGGACAGAAACATTGTTGAAGACTCCTATATCTGCGGACTTTTACATGACATCGGTAAAATTCTGTTTCAGACAGCACATCCAAATATGCTACGAGATTTGAAGCAACGCTGTTGCAAAAAAAACATTCCTATTCCTGTATTTGAATTAATGATTGCAGGAGTAAACCATGGTGAAATAGGGGCTCTTATAACAGAGCGATGGAATTTTCCAGACGTGATAACAAATGTAATACGTTACCATCATACTCCAGACATGGCTCCAGAAGAATATAAAAAACTTACCTCGCTTGTTTCATTAGCTTCCCTTATGGTTGACTATTATGACAAGAAAATAGATTTTTATCAGATTGACGAATTTTTGCTAGAAATTTTCCATATTGCCTCAAAAGAACAATTTGACAAAATTGTACAGCGTTTAGGTCAGTCAATGCAAAAAGGGAAAAAATAGGAACCTCTAAACAAACGAAAAAACTAACAACTTTATTCTTTAACGGCTTTATTTTTGTTCAAGTTTGCAAACTATTTTTTTTCCAGACTTTCGACCCACTTCTGCATTAAAATCCCAAATGCAACGCCTACGTTTAACGAAGCTTTTAAACCTTTCATTGGAATTGAAACACATCCATATTCAGCTCTTTTTATAGCCTGCGGGCTAACGCCAAGTTCTTCAGAACCTATTATGCATATTCCTTTTTCAGGAAATTCAAACTCTTCAATAGGCGTTCCTCCAGTTTCAAGCACAAAAACAGGCAGGTCTTGAGGCAATTCATCCAATGTTTTCTGTTCCCATCCTAAAGTTTCTATACACCCCATCCCGCTTCTTATGGCTCTAGGCTGTTCAGGATCCACACAATTTGGAGAAATAAAAACTTTTTCAGCGCCCATTGCCTCTGCTGTCCTAAAAATCGAACCAATATTAAATGGAGAACGAATATCCTCTGCATAAACATAAACCTGTGAAAAAAAATCCCTCTTTTGAACAGTTGACTCCGTGTTGTGAGGAGCAATCACCAAATCCCATTCAGCAGGAAAAGTTCCAATTATTGCAAGCAAATGATTTCTTGCACAATTGCACAATCGGCGTTCATTTACAGGCTCCTGCACTAAAAGTTCCTTTAATTCCTGAGCAGCGGCAACTGTCAGTTTAGGATCATCCAGCAATATCTTTACAAGAGTTTTTATATACTCGGAGCGAGGAAGGGACTTAAAATTATATTCCATGCCCTTTTCTGCAATACCGGCAATATCACGCTCAAGAGAACCAAAACAAAGTGCCAGTTTTCTGCGCTTTTGACCACCTTTCAGTTGAAAAAGTTTCGAAGGATCTATCATTTAAAATGCCTGCTTGATAATGCTGAATAAATCATCTGTTGTCATGCTTCTGGGCAGTGACGTAATAAAATCAAGATTTCCTGCATCTTCAGCTGCAAGGGCCATTTTTTCTATTGGTATGGTCAAATCCTTTAACCTTGCAGGCAGATTTGCTTTTGCAAGCCGTTGGCGTATATTCTCGGAAAAAGCAACTGCAATGCTTTCAGAGCCCTCAGCAGATATGCTGATATTAAAAAGTTTTGCCAGTTTTTCAATACGCGCAGTTTTAAATGACGCAGCATCTTCAATTATATATGGCAGAAGAATGGCCGACACCAAAGAACGTGAAATTTTAAAACGAGCATTAACACACATTGAAATAAGAGATGCAGCTCCTATTGAACTGCATGCAGATGCAAGCGAAGCCATACAACCACTTTGAGAAAGCAGCACTTCAGAAGGAACCGTTGTTGCAAGCGCCGGAACTCCATCAAGAGCGTATCCTAACAACTCAATCCCTTTTTCAATTATCATGTCACTAAAAAATGTCGATTTAGGAGAAAGATAAGCCTCCACAAGCATACATAAAATTTCCAGAGACATTGCTGCTGTTTGATTTTCTGTCAAGGTTACCGTCAAATTCGGATCGAACAGAACCAGCTTGCAAATATTCTGCTGAACTTTCAGCAGGGTAAGGCGCATATTTCTAGAGTCAATGACAGGAATATCATCTGTAAAAACAAAAGGTGCGCGTGGTGTAGTAGGCAGACAAATCAATGGGAGCGGAGCCGAAGCCGTCGCAGAACCATCCACAAAAGTGTATAAATTCTGAATTTCATTATAATATGCACATACAGCTTTTGCTATTTGAATAGTTTTTACACCACCAACAGCAATAACTCCATGGACATGTGCATCTTTCGCCAGATTCAAGGCCTGTTGAATTGTCTTTGTAGAAGCTCCTTCAGGAATTTCTGTAAACGTGAAAAAATCAACATTTCTGTCTGTCAGTGACTGAAAAATTTTTTCTGTAAGGCCAACTTCTTTTAAAACAGGATCAGCAATTACTATAAATTTAGAACCCCATTCTTTTGCATATTGTCCAAGCCGACTTGCAGTATATGCCCCCAGTACAATATCAGGTGAAATCTTAAAAATAAAATCAGCCATAAAAACCTCAATTTTAAAACTTTTTTACTTCCAGGCAAAAAAAAGACGGAACATGGTTCCGCCTCTTTCATCACAAAAATTTCTGAAAATTACAGACCATATTCAGCTAAAATTCGGTCTGCCGCAGAACTTATATTTGCCGGACTCAAATAATTAGGATCTTTAATCTTTTCTTTTATTTGTGCAACCAAGTCAGAGCGTACATCTGGAGTTTCATCTGCTATTTCTTTCAGGTAATAAGCTTCCGCCATTCTCTGAGCTTCTTTTGATACAGAAATAGTGTCAGATACAGCACTATACTTCGAAGGTGCATTAGTGCGACGTGAATTCTGAATGTTGTTAAGAGGATTCAACCCTCCAAGCTTGTCTACCATCATATCATCCTGCCTTTATACCTTAATTATCGGTATCTTCTTCTAAAAGTTGAGTTTTTTTTGTGCCAGAAACAAAGACAGCAAATTCTCCTTTTATTATATCACGATTTTGGAGATTAATGCAAAGTTCCTCTGCAGTTCCTTCAATTATTTCTTCATGTAATTTTGTCAGCTCACGACCAATTACAATACGGCGTACCTTATCAATATCGGCAAGGTCTGTCAAAAGTTTAAGAATTCTAAAAGGAGATTCGTAAAGAACAAATGCAGCTCCTGTCTGAAGTAATTCTCTAAGCCGTTTTCTGCGCTTGCCAGGGCTTGGAGATAAAAAACCTTCAAAAATCAATGTTTTTCCACCTGCTCCTGCAACACTTACCAAAGTTGCAAAGGCACACGCTCCTGGCACAGGCACTACATCAAACCCTGCTTTGCGAACAAGCCCTGCAAGAACAGCTCCAGGGTCGCTTATTCCTGGTGTGCCTGCATCACTGGCATAGGCTACTTCTTTGCCTTCAGAAAGCATCTCTATGATTTTTTTAGCTGCTGTTTCTTCATTCTGTGAGCGGCATGAAATGAGAGGCTTTTTTATTTCAAAATGGTTTAAAAGTTGCAGAGTATGTCGTGTATCTTCACAGGCTATTACATCTACACTTTTAAATGTTTCCAGGGCACGAAACGTAATATCTCCAAGATTTCCGATTGGTGTCCCAACTATATACAAAACAGGCACATATAAAATATATATGGAAATTAAAATCAGGGCAACACTAAAACAAAAAATGAATTGTAAAGAAAAAATCGGCCTAAGTGCTGGAGCAGTGCGAAGCAGCCACTGGAACGTAGCGCAGCGAAGTGAAGCGGCCGAGCGTGAGTGAGCTGCGCAAGTACGCTCAGCAAAACAGTTCAGGCTAAAAAAAAATTAACGATAGAATACAAGTAAAAAAAATGATATAATTGCAGCGATGAAAGCAGTTTTAGATTATTCGGTTTTATATAATGACGATGACATTTTGGTTCTCAACAAACGTTCCGGGCTTTTAATTGCAGCCGACCGTTATGATGAATCAGCTCAACGCCTTGATTTAATTGCAGAAAAGGAATTTGGCAAGCTTTTTGCAGTTCACAGACTTGACAAAGATACTTCAGGAGCGATTATATACGCTAAAAATGCAGAATCTCACCGTTTTCTTTCCAAACAATTTGAAGAGCGCAAGGTTGAAAAAATATACCATTGCCTGGTAAATGGTCATCCTTTGTGGGAAACTCTGCATGTAGATGCAAAACTCCTGCCTGACGGTGATGCACGCCATAGAACTATACCTAATCAGCGTTTTGGAAAGCCTGCCATTACAGATTTTAAAATGCTCGGAGCCTGTGGTCCTTATTCATGGATTGAAGCCCGTCCGCATACAGGAAGAACTCATCAAATTCGTGTTCATCTGTCAAAAAATGGATTTTGCATTGTCTGTGATCCTTTGTACAGTGGAAACCAAAAGCCTGTCCGCCTAAGTGATTTTAAAAGAAACTGGCATGGAAATACAGAAGAAGAAAAACCTCTTCTTGAAAGACTCGCCTTACATGCCTATAAGTTGACTATTACGCATCCAAAAACTGGGGAACAAATGTCTTTTACAGCACCTTATCCAAAGGACATGGATGCAACTAGAAAACAACTTGCAAAAATCTTTGGTGTTGATCCGTTAAACTCCATAGACAACTGATTTTTTGCTGGCAGTTGATTTTTTTGAACAAAATTAAAAAATTAGTGGTATAATTGGAATGGAAACAAAACTTTTGCAAATATATCAGCATTTTTCAAAAAAGGAGGAATTTCCATGTCAAGAATAATCACAATTAGCCGTGAGTATGGAAGCGGCGGGCGTTTAATTGGGAAAAAAGTTGCAGAAAAATTGAACTATGCCTTTTATGACAAAGAATTGATTGATATGGCTGCTCAGGAAAGCGGACTCGCCCCAGAATTTATTGAAAAATCTGAACAGAATATTTCAAGTGGCTGGCTTTATAACATGATGCTTGGCTCAAGCTATGCGGTAGGAACTACAGGCTCTACACCTGGTTCTTCAAACCCTATTCTGCCACTTGCAGACCAGATTTTTAATGCACAGCGCAAAGTTATTTTAAAACTTGCAGAAGAAAAACCCTGTGTCATTGTTGGCAGATGCGCAGACTACATCCTGTCTTCTTCTGGAAAATTCAATGAAAAAAAGCTGCTGAATATTTTTATCTGCGCAGATTTTAATGACAGAATTGAAAGAGGCATAAAATATTACGGTCTGCCAGCCAACGATGCAAAAAAAATCATTACCCAAATAGACAAAAGGCGTGCAAACCATTACAACACTTTTACAGAAAATGAATGGGGCAACCGTAAAAATTATGAACTTATTCTAAACAGTTCATATTTTGGAATTGATGCTGCTGTTGACATTATCTGCAATAGCGCTGTCATCGATTAAAAATTCTTCAAAAAATACTTTCTCAGGCCTTAGGGAGCTTTCTAATCCATATTAAGCTTTATCCGCACAGACTGAATGCGGCGGTTCGTTTGTTCTTCAATAATGAAAAGCGTTCCGCCATTTTTTATTGCTTCGCCTGTTGAAGGAAGAGATTCAAAAAGTTCAAGAAGATAGCCTCCAAGCGTTAAAAATTCTTCAGAAACAAGGTTTAATTTTAAAATTGAATTTATGTCAGAAAGCCGCATATCGCCTGGAACCAGAAATTCATCTGCTGCAATAACTTTTATACGTTTTTCTGGCGGGGTTTCTGCTATTGACGACTCATCGTACATTCTGCCAAAAACAGTTTTCAACAAATCATCCATCGTTACAATTCCAGAAACAGCCCCCTGCTCATTAAGGCAAATCGCAACATCACTGTTTGTTTTTTTAAACTGCATTAAAAGTTCCAGTGCCGTAAGAGATTCTGGCAAAAAAAGAGGTGGGATTTTATTCTTCAAAATAAATTCTTCAGAATTTAAATTTTCTGGAGCAAACAAAAGGCTTTTATAGTAAAGAATGCCTGTTATATTTTCCATATTGTCCTTATATACTGGCAGTCGTGAAAATCCTGAATTTTTAAAAGCCTGAATGACCTCTGAACGAGACAAATTTTCTGGAATCGCCTTTATAAATGAACGGTGGTGCATAATATCATAAACATGCAAATCATTAAATTCAAAAAGCTTATGGAACATTGTCTGCTCGGCTTTTTCAAGTGTTCCTTCATTTGTTCCTACATCTATAAGAGTTTTCAATTCTTCCTCAGTAATAAGAGGTTCCTTTTTTTTCCAGAGTTTTTCCGCAACCGCAGCCGAAAAAAGCGACAGCTTTGAAAAAAGAAATACCAGCGGAAAAAGCAATTTTTGCAAGATAAGCAAAATGTATGCATGTTTTTTTGCAATTGAAACAGGGCGCGCTGCTGCAATCGTCTTAGGAACGATTTCACCGCATATAGTAATAATTACCGTTACAAGCACCGTAGAAACAGTAATTCCAAATTCCTCTCCTATAATGGAAATTGCAGTTGCTGCACCAATTGAAGATGCCAGAATACTAAAAAAATTTATCCCGATAAGCACAACTGTAAGCAGCTGATCCATCTGTGAATGTAGTTTTGAAACCTGCTTTGCACCACTTTCATGGTTTTTCAGCATTTTTCTAAGAGTAAATTTTGAAATTGAAAGGAATGCTGTTTCTGAAGAAGAAAAAAAAGCAATGCAGAATATTAAAATTACAAAAATGCAAAAAGAAAAAACAACTGTCCAATTCATTTCTATTTCTCCCATGAAAAAAAAGCATTAGCGACCATACACAAAGGCTCTAATCCAAATTTATAAAATGCAGAACACATAATTTTTGTCATGTCTCCTGAATATCCTTTCCCTCTCCTAAATTTTTTACCAGAACCTTTTCAACTTTATGCATCTTCATTTTTTCTACAGTAAACTTAAATCCTGAAAATTCAATTGATTCTCCAACTTCAGGCAAATGGTCAAGCTGTTCAAGAAGCCAGCCAGCAAGCGTTTCATTTATTTCTGATGACAAAGGAATATGCATCTGCTCCTGCAAATCTAAAAGCCGTGCTTCCCCTGAAATAGAAAATTCATTTATATCTTCAGCCTTATTCACTTCCATAAGAATCTTTGCTTTGTCTGTGTCATTTTTTATAAAGCCAAAAATTTCAGAAACAATATCTTCTTTTGTCAAAAGCCCATCTGTACCAGAATACTCATCTATTACTATTGCTATAGTCTGCTGACTCTGGGCAAGTTGCATCTGTGCATAGGAAATGCTTTTTGTTCCTGGAATGAACAATGGTGGGCGCATTATATTCTGAACTGAAAATTCTTTTTCATTTTCTTCGCAAAAAAGCAAATCCTTAATATAAAGGATTCCCACAATGTCATCTATGTCTTTTCTAAAAACAGGAAATCTTGACAAATGTGACTGTTGTGCAAGACTTATAACTTCATGATATTTTGCTCCTACAGGAACAGAAATAATTTTTGTGCGAGGAACCATTATGCTTTGGGCTTCAAGGTCTGAAAACTTAAAAACCCTATGCATCATCGTAGATTCACTTTTATTTATAGCTCCTGTTTCTCCGCCAACTTCAATAATTGTTTTTATTTCATCTTCAGTAAATGATTTGCTTTCTTTTTTTATGGAAATTCCAAAAACCTTTAAAATCCCCCGTGAAATAAACGTAAAAATAGGAATGACAGGAGAAAAAAACTTTACAGTTACAGTTACAAATAAAGAGAGGTTATATGCAAAAAAATCTGGATGCCTTGTTGAAATCGCTTTGGGGGTTATTTCTCCAAAAACCAAAAGAAATATTGTTGTTACGACAGTTGCAATTCCAACACCAGCAGGTCCAAACAGCTTTAAAGCAGTTGCCGTTAAAATTGAAGAAAGCAGAATATTCACAAGCTCATTTGCAACAAGAAGAGTATTCAAAAGCTTTTCTTTATGCTGTAAAAGTTTACCAGCTCGTAAAGCCTTTCTGTCATTGCGATTTATTTTCGACCTTAGCCTCAATTTGTTTATCGATAAAAAAGAACTTTCTGCAATTGAAAAAAGCATAGAAAGTACAACAAGACAAACTGAACACAACACCAATGTAAAAAGTTCTGTATTACCCGAAGGAGGCTCCGACGAACTCATACTTTTTTTCTCAAACTCCTATTTTTCAGTAGTATATGGGCGGATTTCCAAAGTTCCACTACCGCCCCGATACAGCAAAGCAGATTACGAACTGTCTTAGCCTGTTTTTCAACTCCTTGCCGCCTGGTAAAATAGGGCTGCCCGATTATTTATGTCATGCTGATTTTTTTCAACATCTACACTGCATATAGCGTATAGATTCCAAAATAAATTCAAAATGACTATACTTTTGGTGACAGCCCTAGTTCAAATCATTTTTTTCCAGGCATCAGCTGAAATAACGAACACCTGCAGCAAATATATTTTCGCAGGAATTTTCAAATTTATTTGTCAGCGGATTGCCGGCAATATTCTTCATAAGATCAGCAGAAGCGCCATTTTTACCAATTCCTATAGTTCTTTCGCTATGTCCCATTTTTCCAAGAATATGCCCGTCTGGACTCAAAATTCCTTCAATTGCAAACAAAGAGCCGTTAGGATTATCAGGTTCAGTTATTGCAGGCATTCCTTTTTCGTCCACATATTGAGTAAAAATTTGTCCATTTTCAAACAGACGCTTTGCTTCTGGCTCACTTATTACAATTCTGCCTTCTCCATGAGAAATTGCAACAAAGTGATTTCTGTCGTCAACCACAGATGGATCCATAGCCCATGGGCTTGCTGCAGAAACAACCTTAGTTCTTACCATACGGGAAATATGACGTCCAATTGTATTAAATGTCAAAGTCGGCATCTCTTCCGTCATATCTGTAATTTCTCCATAAGGCAAAAGACCTGTCTTTATCAAAGCCTGAAAACCGTTGCAAATGCCAAGTACAAGACCATTGCGTTTTTTGAGCAATGTCATGACAGCATCAGAAATTCTGCTTTCCCGCAAAACATTTGCAATAAATTTTCCAGAACCATCTGGTTCATCACCTGCGCTGAATCCTCCAGATAAAGCCAGAATCTGCGTATCGTTCAATTCTTTCTGAAGTTCTTCAAGCGACTGCTGGAGAGCTTCTTTTGTATTATTTCTGAACACAATTATTTTTGTTTCAGCTCCAGCAATATTGAATGCACGTGCCATATCAAATTCACAGTTTGTGCCTGGGAATACTGGTAGCAAGACCTTTGGCTTTGCAGTAATTGGCTTAAATACTGGACTTCTGCGGATTTCTGAAAGAGACGGATGTATTTTCTTTGCAAAATCAGGAAGAGGTTTTTGTTCTGCTTTTCCTGAAACAGGTGGAAATACTTTTGCAAGAGTTTTTTCCCATGATTTTTCAGCGTCTGCAAGAGAAACCGTAAATTTTTCACCTGCTGTAACTGTAATTTCAGGTTTTTCAACAGTTGAACCAATTTTTGTTACGGTTCCGCAAACAAAGCCTTCTTTTTCAAGTTCAATATCTGTTTCTACAATAATTGAACCATAAATCGGTGTAAATAAATCTTCTATTTTTGCAGAGTTCAAAGCTTTTACAGGGCTTTCTGGAATTTTTTCAATCAAAACACCAATTCTGTTGCCCATAGCCATCTTTGTAACAGCTTCTGCAATACCGCCTGCACAAACAGGATACATTGCAGAAATCTTTCCTTTAGAATTCAAATCGTAAAGGATGTTACTGTTCTGTGTAAATACTGCAAAATCAGGAGCAAGAGCCTTTGAATACGGCACAGTTACAATATATACGGAAGAACCAGGTTTCTTAAAAGAACCGCCCGTAATGTTTTCAACTTCATCATGAGTTACTGCAAAAGAAACAAGAGTATGAGGTACATTCAACTGTTCAAAGCTTCCACTCATACTGTCCTTTCCACCTATACTGGCAGTTCCCATTGCTTTCTGAGCTTCAAGAGAACCAAGCAATGCAGAAGTAGGGTAGCCCCAAGTTTTGTCACTTACAGCACGTCCAAAAAATTCCTGAAAAGAAAGCCGTGCGGTGTCCGCCTTGCCTCCCATACAGGTAATTTTTGCAAGAGAAGAAAGAACTGCGGTCTGAGCTCCATGCCATGGACTCCATTCTCCAACTCTTGGGTCAAAACCGAATGCCATCAAACTTACAGTAGATGTTTCCCTTGGAGAAACAACTGGAATTTTTGCAGCCATACCAGCTTCTGGAGTTGCCTGATAGCGTCCGCCATAAGGAAACAATACAGTAGAAGAACCTATAGAGCCGTCAAAACGCTCACCAAGCCCACGCTGAGAACAACATGCAAGGTCAGAAATATTTGCAAGCCATGCACCTGCAAAATCTTTTTCTGAAAGTTTTTTAGAAGTAGAATTCAAAGGCAATGCCAAAGGCGATTTTTCAGGTTCTGCAGGACTTTCAATAAAAGCCTTACTTTCATGTTTTGCACCTGCCGCATCAAGAAATTGCCGGGAAATATCAACTATAGTTTTGCCGCGCCATTTCATTACCAGCCGATTTGTATCTGTAACAGTTGCAACAGTAACAGCATTAAGATTTTCCTGTGCAGCTGCTTCAATAAATTTTTCTACATCAGATTTCCGTACAACAACAGCCATACGTTCCTGGCTTTCTGAAATTGCAAGTTCAGTACCATTCAATCCTTCATATTTTTTTGGAACAGCATCAAGATTTATATCCAATCCAGGAGCAAGTTCTCCAACAGCAACAGAAACTCCGCCTGCACCAAAGTCATTGCAACGGCGAATCATTAGGCTTACATCTTTATTTCTGAAAAGACGCTGAATTTTACGTTCTTCAACTGCATTTCCTTTCTGTACTTCAGCCGCAGCTGTTGTTACAGATTTTACAGTATGAACTTTAGAAGAACCTGTTGCTCCTCCAATACCGTCACGACCTGTACCGCCTCCAAGCAAAATCACAACATCTCCAGGTTCTGGCTCTTCACGCATAACAGTATTCACTGGAGCAGCTGCAATTACAGCTCCAAGTTCCATTCTCTTTGCAACATAACCAGGATGATACAATTCTGTTACCTGACCTGTCGTCAAACCAATCTGATTTCCATAAGAAGAAAATCCCTGAGCTGCCTCACGTACAAGTTTTACCTGCGGCAACTTGCCTGACAACGTTTTTTCAAGCGGTACAGTAGGGTCAGCAGCTCCTGTAATACGCATTGACTGATAAACCCATGACCTGCCGGAAAGCGGATCCCTTATAGCTCCGCCGATACAGGTTGCAGCACCTCCAAAAGGTTCAATTTCTGTCGGATGATTATGTGTTTCATTCTTGAACATTAACAGCCAACGTTCTGTTGAACCTTCTGAATTTTTTTCAATAGGATTACCCTGAGCATCAGTTGTATAATGAACATCTATATAAATAGAACAGGCATTATTTTCATCAGAAACTTCCAAATCCTGAAGTTTTCCTGCCTTCCGCAGATATTTTGCACCAATTGTAGCCATGTCCATCAAAGTCACAGGCTTGTCTTTGCCAGCGTATAAATCAGCACGCATAGCTTTGTAATTTTCCAAAGATTTGGTGAAAAGTTCAGAATAAGGACCTTCTTCAATTACAATATCCTTTAACTCGGTTGAAAAGGTTGTATGCCGGCAATGGTCTGACCAATAAGTGTCAAGAACACGAACTTCAGCTTCTGTTGGATTACGCTGCTCTTTCTTAAAATAGTCCTGCAGAAATTTTATATCAGCAAAATCCATTGCCAGCCCCATTTTTTTGCGATAAGCATCAAGGGCTTCTGCATCAAACGAAATAAAGCCTTCGACAACAGGGATGTCTCCAGGTTCTGCAACTTTCATTTCAAGGGTTTCAGGAATCTGTTCATCTGCAAGTCTTGAATCTACAGGATTTATTACATAGTTTTCGATTTTTTTAACATCCTCTGCAGAAACTTTTCCACTGAGAATCAGCATTTTTGCACAACGAACAATAGGAGGCTTACTTCCTACCTGTGTTGTCTTTGAAAGACCTTCTCTAAGCAAAAGCAGACATTGCTGCGCAGAATCAGCCCTTTGATCATATTGTCCTGGAAGATATTCCCAAATAATTACGGTTTCATCATCTTTTACAGGAACTTCTGAAAGTATGCAAAAATCACTTTGCGGTTCAGAAAAAATACGGGTTGCCGCAATTTTTGCAACAGAATCAGAAACATTTTCTACATCATAGCGATTGAGAAACCTAACACCATTAACACCAGCAATGCCTAAAAATTCTCTTATTTCAGAAAACAGGCGGGCAGCTTCATTTTGGAAGCCATCCTTTCTTTCAACATAGATACGGAACATTTTACAATTATAGTGAATTTATCTATGCTTTTGCAATTGATTATCAGACTCTTTAAAAACTGAAAAATACACTACTTGAATAATATTGTCTAAAAATTTATTATGGGTTTAAGATGGTTTCCATAAAAGAAAACAGTAATTTAAAGTCACTCATTGAAGATTTTATTGAAAAAAACGTTTTGGATGCAGGCTCAAAAATTTTGGAAGAATCAGATTTGGACAAAATTAACTCCTATGCCTCTGTAATCGTAAAAGCTTTCGGTGCTGAAAAATTAGATTCAAAACTTGAATCTGAAACAAAGCTTATTTCAAGTTTTAACAGCAATCTTACTCTTCTTATTCAGAAAACTTGGGTTGAAAGTTCTGATGCTGACATTAAAGATCAAATTTTATATCAGCTTGAACAGTTCTGCTCTCTTGCAAAAACTGGAGAGTGGGATAAATCCTATAGTTTATTCCTGCAGATTATTTTTGCAGCAGTTTACCTCATGTTCGGCAATCAGTCAAAAAAAGCAGATTTTCTTGAATATGCTTTCCGTGTAGATCCGGAATTTGGAATTTTCTGGTGGTATATTCAACTGCTGCCCCAAAAAACAGATTGGTCAGCAGAAAAATGTCGTGTATTAGTTCTGCTGGGAATGTATTTTCTGGCTAACTATTAAACAGATACAGGAGCCGGACACTGTTCCGGCTTTTTTATTATGGGTTTAAAATTACTAAATCCGAAAACGCCTGAGTCAAGGCCCTGAGTCAGGAATGCCTTGCATAGACGGATTTAAGCTTCATTTCAAAAACAGGAATCAAGAGGCAGCAGAATGGACATAAAATCAATTTGCAAATCACTTAGAAAAAGTTCTTTGCAGCTTGCAAATCAGACAGCCTGCGAAAAAGATACAGCTTTAGAAGCTGTCTGCAAAGAAATTGCCCTTCAACGGGGAAAAATTCTTGAAGCAAATCAACAGGATGTTAAAAGAGCAGTACAAAGTGGAATGTCAAAAGCTCTTGTAGAGCGGCTTTCTCTCGATGACAAAAAAATCGACAGCATTATCAGCGGAATAAAAAATGTAATCTCCCAGACAGACCCCATAGGCGAAGAAATTTCTGGTTGGAAGACACCAAACGGTATGTCCATCCGCCAAGTCAGGGTTCCTATGGGCGTTGCTGCAATCATTTATGAATCCAGACCAAATGTTACTGCAGATGCATTTTGCCTGGCCTACAAAAGCGGAAATGCAATTCTATTAAGAGGTTCATCCTCAGCACTTATTTCAAATAAAGCCATTACCGCCGCCATTAAAGAAGGACTTGCAAAATCTCCCTGCGGAATTCCTGAGGCAATCGAACTGGTTGAATCTACAGACCATAAGGATGTTGATGAAATTCTAAATGCCGTAGGCTTAATTGATGTTGCCCTGCCAAGAGGAGGGGCTAACCTTATCAATACTGTTGTTGAAAAAGCAAAAATCCCTGTAATACAGACAGGAGCCGGTGTTTGCCATTTATTTGTTGATGAAGCATCAGATTTTGCGATGGCTGCAGAAATTGCAGAAAATGCAAAAATTCAGCGGCCTGGTGCATGCAATGCTATTGAAACCATTCTGGTACATAAAAATGCCGCAGAAAAATTTCTGCCGCTTCTGGAAAAACAGCTTTCAGGCAGAGTTCAACTAAGAGCCGATGATTCTGCATATAAAATTCTTAAGGCAGAAGCTGAAAAAAATGGTCATAATTGTGTAGTTCCTGCCACAGAATCAGATTTCGGCTTTGAATTTTTGGATTTTATATGCGCTGTAAAAACTGTTGAATCAATTGATGAAGCCATTGAATTTATCAACTCCCACAGTACAAAACATTCAGAATGTATTGTTACCAACAACCGTTCAAATGCCAGAAAATTTCAGCAGCTCATAGATGCTGCCTGTGTTTATGTAAATGCTTCAACAAGATTTACAGACGGTGGTGAATTCGGTTTTGGAATGGAACTTGGTATCAGCACACAAAAACTGCACGCTCGTGGGCCAATGGGGATAAAAGCCCTAACAACCACAAAATTTTTGATTGATGGAGATGGACAAGTAAGATGACAGATTCAACAAATGATAAAACAATCGTAAGTACTATAAAATCAGCCCGAAAAATCGTAATAAAAATCGGAAGCAATACACTTGCAAAAGATGACGGAACAACTAATTTTGAATTCATGCAGAAATTTGCGTTGCAATGCAAAAATTTAATCAATCAGGGAAAGCAGATTGTTCTTGTTTCTTCTGGCGCACAGGTAAGCGGTCTTTCTACAATTGCCGGATGGGCTAGAAAAAGAGATGTTCATTACAGGCAGGCACTTTGTGCAATCGGGCAGGTTGAACTGATTGACAAATGGCGCAGTGCTTTTGCAGAACAAAAGTTGCATATCGGACAAATGCTTTTGACAAAAGACGATTTTGCAGATGATCACAGAACTTTAAATATGAGGAACACTTTGTTCACTTTAGTTGATGAAGGTGTTGTTCCTATTATAAACGAAAATGACACAGTTTCTTTTGATGAAATTCGTATTGGTGATAATGACAATTTAAGTGCGCTTACTGCCATTCTCTGGAGTGCCGACCTGCTGATTCTTTTCAGCGATATTGATGGAATTTTCACAGACAATCCAAAAGTCAACAAAGATGCCAAACTTATTGAAGTAGTAGAAAATCTGGAAGAACTTCGAAAATCAATAACCATCGGAACAACAAATGATTTTGGAACAGGCGGAATAGAAACAAAAATCCAGGCTGCAGAAAAAACAACTTCCTACGGAATTCCAATGGTTCTGGCAAATGGAAAAAACGAAAATGCACTAGAAGGTCTTGCATCAGGCAAAGAACAAGGAACTTTGTTTCTGGCAAATGAAACAAGCTTACTTTCTGCAATAATAAAAGGTTCAAAATAATCTATGGGGCAAAACAAAAATGAAAGCATTTGAAGAACTGAAAATTGGCTGTATTGGAACAGGAACAATGGGCGGAGCCTTAATAAGCGCAATGACAAAAATCGTAAAGCCAGAAAATATTTTTGTTTCTTCAGGGCATTACGAAAATGCAAAAGCTTTTGCAGAAAAAAATCACTGCATCGCATGCAAAACAAATTCAGAAACAGCACAAGAAGCGGATATATTGTTTTTAGGCGTAAAACCTATATATACCACTCAAGTCATAAGCGAAGTCAAAAAATCCTTAAAAAAAGATTCTGTCATAGTTTCCATGGCTGCTGGTGTTACTCTTGAACGTTTGCAGTCTGCTGCAGAAGGTTTTTCTGTAATAAGAATCATGCCAAATATGCCGGCTTTGTGCGGGCAGGCAATGACAGCTCTTTGCTGTACAGCTGATGTTGAGGAAAGCGAAGTTTCCTATGTTTCAAAACTTTTGGAATGTGCTGGAAAAGTTGAAAAAGTAAACGAAAACCTCATGGACTGCGTTACAGGTGTAAGCGGTTCAGGACCGGCCTTTGTATTCATGTTCATTGAAGCGCTTGCAGATGCAGCTGTCCGCTGTGGAATGCCCCGGAAACAAGCCTACATCTATGCAGCCCAGACAGTCAAAGGCTCTGCTTCCATGGCTCTTGAAGACGGTCGATGCCCTGCTGCCTTAAAAGATGCAGTCTGTTCCCCAGCAGGAACCACAATCGAAGGCGTCGCAACATTGGAAAAAAATAATTTTAGAAGTGCTGTAATAGAAGCTGTAACAGCAGCCTGTGAAAAATCCAAAAGTTTAGGGAAAAAGTAATTCAGTCTTCTGTCCGCTAAAGCTGCAAACCGCCAAAATCAACATCAAATTTGCTTTTTTTTGTAGCTTGCTCAAAATACTCTGGAAATTGTGCAAGCAGAAGATTTTTTTCGCTGTCTAATTTATGAAGATGCTGCTCTAAAAGGTTTTTCACTTCTACAAGATTTTTCTGTTTAAGCGCATTTAATATATTACTATGCTGAATGACAATATCTTTCGCAATGCCTTTCAGCCAGATTGTCAAAAGCCTCACGCGATAGTAGTGCCCGCTGAAATTTTCTGCAACTTCCCAACTCAAAGATTGCCCTGCTGCCTCAAAAATCGTTTTATGAAAAAGGTCATCATAATAAATAAACTGAATAAAATCCTTTGAATCAAGCAAGGAATTTTGAAAATCCAGACATTGCTGAAGTTTAAGATAGCTTTCCTGACTTGCAACTTTCAAAAAATCGCCTAAAACCGAAGTTTCAAGACTTCTCCTCAAAAAATGCTCCTGTTCTACCCGCTGCAAATCAATATAAGAAACAAGAGTTTCTTTCTGAGGAATAATTTTTAAAAGTGATTCTTTTGCCAGCTGAATAAAAGCCTCGCGGACAGGTGTTCTGCTGACTTCAAATCTTTGGGAAATTTCGTTCTCGCTAATGGCAGTACCCGGAAGCAAATTCAATGTCAAAATGCTTTTTCTGAGGGCTTCATAAACAAAGTTTTGGGTTGTTTTTTTTCTAGGGCTTGCGGTCATATAAAATCCTCAAATATGGTAGATTATATGCAAAACTACAATCTACCATACTAGCATACATTATACTCTATATTTCAAAAACACACAAGAAAATCAACACACTAAAAAATTTCATGCATTAAACACTCTGGTTCCAGCAATAAAAGTTGCATGCACTTTTCCGAAAAGTTTTTTGCCTTCAAATGGAGTTGCCTTTCCCTTACTGTAAAACTCTTTTCCGCATACAGTCCATTCTTCGTCTGGATTTACGAGAACAAAATCAGCATCATAACCGACAGAAAGGCGGCCTTTTTCAAACTTTAAAAGCCGTGCAGCCTGAGCACTCATCAATTTTGAAAGCTCACATTCAGAAAACCCATTCTGTTTTACTAGCACAGTATTGCAGACCGCATAAGAAACTTCTATTCCGCTAAAACCAGGAGCGCCTTTTGCCTTATCCTGCAAAGTATGCGGAGCATGATCTGTAGAAATTACATCAGCCGTACCATCTTTAAGAGCCTCTATCAAAGCAAGTCTGTCCTCTTCGCTTCTGAGAGGTGGATTTACCAAAGCCCTCAGTTCAGGGGAAAAAGTTCCGCAAAGAGCCAGATGATGTGGTGTAATCTCACATGAAACTTTATATTTCCCATGAGTTCGTTTTTTTGCACGTCTAATTGCATCAATGCTGTTTTTTGTGCTCACATGCGCAATATGAACATGACACTTTGCAATTTCTGCAAGCAGGAGATTTCGTTCTGTATATGAATCTTCTGCAACGGCAAGAATCCTGTTAGCCTCTGAAAGCATTGAATCAATTTTCGAATTTTCTTCAGCAGGAATTTTCCTATCCTCTGCATCAACACCCCATGAAGGTATGGAAAATTCTTCCATTTTCTGCAAGGCAACCGTCCTGAATTTTCTTGCAAGAGGAACCAGAGTAGGATCTTCACTATGGCAACTGACAATAATGTCTTTTTTAGCAGCTTTTTTCATAGCTGCAAGCATTACTCCAGAATCAAGAACATCCCTTCCATCTTCTGTTATTACAGGTGTAATTTCCCTTGACGCATTTTCTATATTTTCCACAGTTTTGCCATCAAAAGCATCTGTAATGCTTATTGCCTGAAACATATTTACAAGGTTCAATTCCTTTGCTTTCTCTTCAATGGTTCTGGCAATTTCTGGCGATGAAACAACAGGATTTGTATTTGGCATGGATATCAGTGTTCCAACACCACCTGCTGCTGCAGCCATCAGTCCGCTTTTCAAATCTTCCTTTTCAGTCTGACCGGGATAGCGTAAATGAACATGCATATCTATAAATGCCGGCATAAGATGCAAACCATTTCCATCATAAAAGTCAGTTTCTTCAATTGAAAATGATTTTTCTGCAAGTTCCAGCAGCATCTTGCCCTTTGTAGGAAATTCTCCTTTGAAAATTTCTTTGATTTTTCCATTTTCAATATAAACTGCACCATTAAAATCTAGTTCTTCATCAACAAGATGTACATTAAAGATTACAAGATTGCTACTCATTGCTGTTTCGTTCCATTAATTCTGTAATATTTCCTGCCTTATATAGAGAATCACAATACTGACAACGGTAAATTGATTCTCCCTTTTCAACCAGACGGAAAATTTGGGGAACATAATGTTCTGTTGTCGTGATGCATCGAGGATTCTTGCATTTTACTACATTTTCAACTTTATCTGGCAATTCCATTGTAATTTTTCTGATTATCTTTTCATCCTTGATAACATTTACTGTGATATTTGTATCAATAAATCCAAGAACTGAAAAATCAATATTAATAATGTTGTCTATTTTTATTATGTCCTTTCTGCTGTTTTTTTTGGAAGGAACATTCATTATTAATGCTGAACTGAATTTTGCCTTATCCAAACCAAGCCATTGAAAAATTTTAGGACCATAACCAGCACAAATATGATCAATTACCAGACCGTTTTTTATTGTATCAACATTTAACATATTCTCTCCATTACCTGAAATTATCTGAAGCGTTCAAATCTTTTAAATACAAAGATTTCCTTATCACAGGCATCCTGTAAGTTTTGCAATAAGAGCCATGCGTGCATACATTCCATATTTTACCTGTTTGAAATATGCAGCTCGTGGATCATTGTCAACTTCAGGAGCAATTTCATTAACTCTTGGAAGCGGATGCAGAACAATCATGTCTTTTCTTGCCATCTTCATTTTTTCGTTATCAAGAATGTAACTGTCTTTCAAGCGTATATAATCCTGCTCATTGAAAAAACGCTCTTTCTGAACACGCGTCATATACAAAATATCAATATCTGCTATAGCTTCTTCAAGTCGTTCACAAACTCTGTACTCAATATTTGATTTTTCAAGGATATTTTTTACAATATATTCTGGCATCTGGAGTTCCTGAGGACTGATGAAGACAAACTTATTGTGCGGATAGCGGCTCAATGCCTGTACCAACGAATGAACAGTCCGTCCAAACATCAGGTCACCGCAAAGTCCTATTACATGATTTTCAAGACCCCCTGAAAGCTGTCGGATTGTCAGTAAGTCAGTAAGCGTTTGAGTTGGATGAAAATGCCCACCATCGCCTGCATTAATAATCGGACAGTAAGAATACTGACTTGCCAGAAAAGCAGCACCTTCCTTTGGATTACGCATAGCAATTATATCTGCATAAGACGAAACTACCCGAATTGTATCAGCCAAAGTTTCGCCCTTTGTAGTGGACGTTGAAGAAGCATCTGCAAAACCCTCAACAGAACCTCCAAGTCGTAGCATGGCCGCCTCAAAAGACAATCTTGTTCTTGTACTAGGTTCAAAAAAAAGAGCCGCGAGAATTTTCCCGCGGCACACATCCTGAAAAGAAACTGGGTCAACAATAATCTGTTCAGCCAAAGAACAAATTTCATTGATTTCAGTAACAGATAAATCGTTAGGTTCAATTAAATGACGACCTGTCAGCATTTAGCCTCCCATAAAAATCAAAGCAACTTAAAAAGTTTTTTTATATCAGCGGCAATATACAACAGAATTTGTTTTTTTTCTAGTATCTGTCTTATTCAAACCCTCATTTTTATGCCGCAGAAGAAAAAGCTGATTAATTTTTCTGAATAACCAGCTTTTCTTCCAAATTACAGATTATCAAAATCAGTCGATGACATTCATCTTTGCAACATCAGCGTTGTAATCAACACCTTCAACATCAAAACCATTGATTGTAAGGAAGTCATGTTTGTAGCCTTCCATATCAGCAATCTGACTCAGATTTTCTTCCGTTGCAGCTTCCATGCGCTTTACAACTTCAGCCTGAACATCGTCAGCCATTTCCCAGTCATCAATACGAATTCTATGCTCGCTGTCTGTTTCAGGAATCCCGGCAGCACTATTTTCGCCAGTATAAAGTCGTTCTGCAAAAAGACGTTCCATCTGTTCAATACAGCCTTCATGAGTTCCTTTTTCTTTCATTACCTTGAACATAATTGAAAGATAAAGCGAAATGATAGGAATAACAGCACTTGAACGAGTTACAAGCCCCTTATTTTCAGAAACATAAGCTGCTCCGCCAAGAGTAGAAGAAAGTTTTTCATTAAGCTTGAGGGCTGTTGCTTCCAAATCTTTTTTTGCAGCACCAATTGTTCCATCACGGTAAATTGCATGGCTCAATTCAGGACCAATGTATGAATAAGCAACCGTACGAACACCTTTGGAAAGAACATCTGCTTTAGCAAGAGCATCCATCCACAAAGCCCAGTCTGCACCACCCATTACCTTGACTGTATTCTGAATTTCTTCTTCTGTTGCAGGTTCAGTTGATGCCTGAGAAAGTTTTCCTGTCATCATATCAACAGAAACTCCTGAATAAACCTTGCCAATCGGTTTAATTACAGACTTGTACATTTCCTTTGTATCAGGATCAACGCGAACAGGACTTGCCAGACTGTACACAACTAAATCAACAGTCTTGCCAAGTTTCTTGATTTCTTCAATTACAGCAGCTCTTGTTTCATGAGAAAAAGCATCTGCATTCATCGTTATTGAAACAAGTCCTTCTTTTTTTGCAGCCTTGTCAAATGCCATGTTATTGTACCAGCCCGGTGTTCCGCCTCGAGACTCTGTTCCCTCTTTTTCAAAAGATACACCGATTGTATCAGCACCATATTCAAAAGCAGCAGCAATTCTGCTTGCAAGACCATAACCTGTAGAACAACCAAGAACCAATACAGTTGCAGGGCCTTTGCCGCCTTCTTTTACTGATTTGATATTGCGCTTTGCTTTCTGGGCAACAGCATAATTAATCTGGCGCTCTGTTTCTTTTGCACAACCGATTGGATGAGCATTAATACAGATGTTACTTCGAATCATAGGTTTAATAATCATAACAAACTCCCATAAATTATAGTTAGTTCAAAAAAACTGTATGCATCAAGACAAAATCTATTATGACATATTTTGTCAAAATGTAAAAGACAAATCATAAACTGCAACTAAAAAAACTTAAATTTCATATTTTACAGCTTGCATTTTTATAGTTTACCACCCGCAAGAGAAGCAGATGTCTGTCTTTCTGCACAAAAATCCGCCAGTCCCATGCATCCTGCAAGAATATCGTCAAAAGTTTCATCAAAGTTGCCAGTATACCACGGATCTGCAATTTCCTTTATTTTACCACATCTGGAACTTACACCGCCGCTATAATCAGCTGGAGCAAACTCCAGCAGCAGATGAATTTTATGTTCTTCATCACCGCCAAGAATTCGGTTCAAATGATAAAGATTTTCATAATCCATGGCTATAATCAATTCAGAATCTGCATAGTCTGACAAAGTTATTTGCCTTGCCTGCCGCCGTTCGCATTTTATTCCAACCTGAGCCAGCTTACGCCTTGTTCCAGGGTGAACATCATTACCAATTTCTTCAGTACTTACAGCACATGAACTTACAGAAAAGTCCGTAATTCCGCGCTGTTCCAGAAGATGCCTAAAAACAAATTCAGCCATAGGCGAACGGCAGATATTTCCATGACAGACAAAAAGAATTTTCTTTTTCATAGCAGAAACCTTCACATCATCACTCATTTTTTTTCAGAAATAACAAGACTGTCTACTGTAAGTTTCAATATTTCTCGTGTTTCAGGCAAACTGTCCTGATTCAGTACGGCCAGCTTAAAAATTGCAGATTCAACAATGCTGTAAAAAAGTTCGTTTATTTCTTTCACATTGATTTTTTTGAATTCACCGCAATTTATACCGCGAATCAGAACCTTGCTCAAAAGATGCCTCAAATGAATGACACGGCGACGGACTTTTTCAGCAGGATCTGCACCAGATTTTTTCAACTGAAGCAGATAATCCAAAATAACCCCAAACAGTTTTTTATTTTTTTCACAGCAATCCATTACTGACATAAGGATTTTATACAAAGTCTGCGAGGGTTTTGCAGAATTATTGTCTGTATCTGTAATAGAAACCAATTCTTCCTGCAAACCAGCCATCAGCTGTTTAATGCTCCACAAAAAAATTTCACGCTTGTTCTTGAAGTAAATGTAAAGGGTAGTTCGGGTTATTCCGCATCTATCTGCAATTTTTTGAAAAGTAACGTCCTCATAACCTTCTTCAATAAAAACATCCAGAGATTTTTCAAGAATTTCATGCTTACGCTTGTCATGTTCAACAACAATAGCCATTTTTTCTCCCATTGAATCAAACAATTTGTAATGTTTCTACATTTTACTGAGTCAAGCGCATTATGTCAAACTGACAAATTTTGTCAAACTGTAAAAAGGCAAACAGAATGAAATTTAACAAATATTATCCCTCTCAAAACCACCCATAAACTTAAAAATCAAATTTATAGCCGCCATGAGCTTTCCATGCACTGCGCCCTTTTTCAGACGAATCATTTCCTTCAAATTTACCATGATTTCCGGATTTTTTTCCAGAATTTTTCATTCTGGCAGGTCGTCTTTCAAAATTTTTCTTTTGCGCTGACCTTCCATTTGCAGAAACTTTTGAATAGATATAAAAACAAGTTTCCAGATTTCCTGCCTTCAAGCTTTTCATCAAGGCTGCATAATGTCCAATACATTCCTGAAATCTTCGGTGCGAAGTTATTACGCCAATTTCCCAGCCTTTAAAATCTTCAAAAAGGCAGGCCATTTTTTTATAAAGCTCTTCAGCCTGTTCTTCATCGCCAAGACGTTCTCCATAAGGAGGATTACAAATCAAAATTCCTTCAGGATAAGGTGCTTGCAAATCTGCAAAATCAGCCTGTGTAAAATCGGGGCGAATAACATGAGCATCGCTTCCAATCATCTGCAAAGCCCTGCCAGCCATAACACAGGCATGTTCCGCATTCTTCTGGGAGCGGGCAACAGCTGCCGGATCAATATCACTGCCTGTAATACGAACTTCAACATCTGTACGGATTTTTGCAGCTTCTTCTTTTCTAAGCTCAAGAGCACGGTTTCTGTCAAAAAAAGCAAGTTTTTCCATTGCAAATCCACGACCAAGCCCAGGTGCAACATTGTAGGCATATAAGGCAGCTTCAATCGGCAAAGTTCCAGAACCACAAAAAGCATCATGCAAAGGCATTTTACGCCGCCACATCATCATTTGCAAAAGGACAGCCGCTATAGTTTCACGCAAGGGAGCAAGTCCGCCATCAGTTCTGTAACCACGTTTATGCAACGGCTCTCCAGACAAATCCAGTAAAACCAATGCCTGATTTTCGTCCAGATATACGCGTACATTTGCCTCATCACCCGACTCAGGCAAAGAATTAATGTGCCAGACATCTCCCAGCTTTTTATAAATAGCCTTTTGAACCATCCCCTGAATTGAATGTTCTGAATTTAATTTACTTTTATAAATTCTAACCTTATCAACAGTAACCTTTGTATCCTTTTTAAAAAAATCCTGCCAGTTTACTGCATAAACACCGTCAAAAAGTTCATCAAAATCTTCTGCTTTATACGAAGCAACTTGAAGAAAAACACGATCAGCAGTCCTCAAACACAAATTTGCACGGAACAAAGCATCTTCATCGCCAAAAAAATAAACCCTGCCAGGAGCGTTCCCAGCAAGTCTGTAACCCAAATGCTTGATTTCATTACCTAAAACATGTTCTGCCCCAACGGCACAAAGTGCTACAAGTGTATTCATAGTAAGAAAATAACATTTTTACATTTTATGTTCAATCATAAAAACTTATGGCGCAGACTCTTTCGGCTACAGGTGTTCCAGGCTTCGCTTTTCGCTCAGTGGGGCTGTCTAATAAGTTCTGCCATGCTTAATTTATTTCGGAATAACAGTATAAACTTTACATTTGAGACAGCCCCACCAAGGCCTTCCATACCTGACACGCACATTTTTATTCCCCTTAACAAGCGGGGTTACAATGCACAACCTCTGAACTCTTCAATTGAAGCATAACCTTTACGCATCATGAAAGCTTTCAAGCCGTCAATAATATTCAACATCGCAAATGGATTTATGAAAGTACCACTTCCAACCTCCACAGCAGATGCCCCAGACATAATAAACTCTACAGCATCCTGCCATGTTGCAATTCCGCCAGAACCAATTACAGGAACCCTTTTGTTTTCCGGCAATTCATTAACAGCCTTTACAACTTCATAGACATTTTTCAAAGCCATTGGCCGTACAGCAGGACCTCCAAGTCCAGCCTTTACATTAGCAAAAACAGGGCGGCCTGATTCAATGTCTATTGCAATTCCTTGAAAAGAATTTGCAATGACAAGAGCATCTGCACCAGAATCAATGCAGGCAAGCGCAACTTCTGTAAGATTCGCAGCAGCAGGTGTAAGTTTTACAGCAATAGGTTTTGAAGTAACTGAACGAACAGCTTTTACAGCAGACTGCGCAGTCTGACAGGTAAGCCCCCATGCAGCTCCACCCTTTGTAACATTCGGACAGGAAATATTCAGCTCAATAAGAGGTACAGGTGTTTTATCCAGAAGTTTTGCACCTTCGGCATAACTTTCCAATGTAGAACCAGAAAGATTTGCAATGGCAACAGGTCCAAGCTTCAGCATTTCCGGCATTTCATGCTGAATAAAATGAGGAACACCAGGATTCTGCAAGCCGATTGAATTCATAACACCAGCAGGTGTTTCCCAAATACGTATTCCTTCGTTGCCAGCCCTTGGCTCAAGAGTAAGACCCTTTGAACAAATTCCCCCAAGCCGGCTTATATCAAAAACAGTTTTATACTCAGTCCCAAAACCAAATGTCCCAGAAGCAGCAATCACAGGATTGGAAAAATCAATGCCGGCAATATTTACATGTAAATCAGGTTCGCTTTTAAGGCTTTCATGTCGAATTCTGCTTTTATTGTTTTCAAAGCTTAAAATCCTACTGTCAAAAACAGGACCATCACTGCAGCATCTCTTGTTTCCCTCAGAAGTTTTTATAGTACAACCAAGACAAACTCCTATACCGCAAGCCATTCTTGCTTCCATACTCAACCAGCACTGAATTCCAGCCTTTTCGGCAATTTTTTTTACATAATCAAGCATTGGAGCAGGCCCACAGGCATATACAGCTTCATATTTTTCAGAACGAAGCTTATTTTCATCAATTGCAGCTGGAAGCATACCTTTTATTCCAACACTGCCATCATCTGTAGTGACAGTCAAAAGTTTTGCTCTTACATTCTCCAAACCATACGAACCGCTTTTAAAACTTGCAAAAAAATCATAGCTTTCAGGTTCAAGTTTTTCTGCAAAACCAGCAACTGGTGCAACACCAATTCCGCCGCCAATAATGCAAACTTTTTTGTCTTTTTCAGGCATAGGAAAAACATTTCCAAGAGGGCCAAGCATCTGCACTGAGTCTTCTGAACAGATACTGCAAAGTTCCTGGGTTCCGCTGCCTTTTTTCAATATAAGAAATTCAATGACAGAGTATTCCGGCTTCTTTTCCAAATGAAAAACACTTATCGGTCTGGCAAGCGGTTTCTGAGACTTTTCAGACTTAAGCATATAAAATTGACCAGGCTCTGGCAAAGATTTGACTTCAGCAGGAATTTTCAGCTGCAAAGAAAAAACAGTTGAACAGCTGCCTGCCAAAGCCGTGCATTTTATAACCTTTCCAAGAGCAAAAACAGGGTAAGGTTTGCCAGAACAATCTCTCATTTCCATTTTTAGTTCTCCAGATTTGCTAAAGTAAAACAGTATTTATAAAAAGTTTATTCATCAAATAGAAAGAAATCAGTCTAAAAGCGATTTTTTTGCATTAAGTAAATCTTCTTTGGCACCCAAACAAGCTTTCTCTGCAGACTTTGCAATGTCTGCCAGACATAAAGTTCCAGCTTCCCGGCTTTTCTCGAGTTCAGAATCTTTCTTCCATGCACACAAAATTCCTCTTGAAGAATTTACCGTTCCTCCGGCATTAAGCAGCAATGTTGCAGCTATTCTTGCAGCACCACCCTGAGCACCATAGCCAGGAATTAAAAAGAAAATATCTGGATAGGCGGCCCTTAAAGCCTTTGCATCACTTTCTTCTGTACAGCCGACAACAGCACCGATAGGTGAGCAAGTCTGTTCTGGATATGTTTTTTTCCATTCTGAAGACAATCGTTCAAGTTCTGAACCAACTTTTTCAAGAACAAGCTCTCCGGATTTAAGTTCCTGCTGTTCAATATCAACCATGCCAGGATTAGATGTTCTGAGCAGGACAAATATTCCTTTTGAACCTTTTGACGTAGCACAATATTCTGCAAAAGGACTCAATGTGTCAAACCCCATATAAGGATTTACTGTAATTATATCAGTTTCAAAATCTCCAGAAAAATGGGCTTTTGCATAGGCTTCGGCAGTTGCTGCAATATCTCCACGCTTTATATCAGAAATAACTGGAATTCCAGTTTCCTTGATATAATCAAGCGTTTTCTTATAAACTTCCATACCTGCTAGCCCCATTGCTTCATAATAAGCAATCTGAACCTTAAAGCAGCATGCACTTTTTGTTCTTTCAACACTTTTAATAATTTCTTTATTATAAGCAAGAACTGCCTGTGCAGGATTATCAAAAACGCTCAAAACTGAAAGTGGTAAATAAGATGGATCTGTATCAAGTCCAACACAAAGAGGTCCGTTTTTTACGGCCATTTCCTGTAAAATCTGCATATTATGTTTCATAGCCAAAATTATATACTAAAAAAATGTCTTTTGTGAATATTGAAATCCCTGTTTCAAAAACACCCCTTCAGCAAATACATCAGCATTGAAAATTAAGCTCTAGAAAAACATAATACATTTCTGTACATTTTGTAGCGTATTTTCTGGAAATTCTGTTTTCAAATAACAGAAAGCTTTCTTTCAAAGCTTTAAGCTAAAATGAAGATCACTCAAAACGATATTTTTAATACACAAACTGCACAACCTTTTTCTCTAGATTCAAGTTATTGCGAAGTGTTGCCAGACAAAGAACTTCGCCCGTATATAAGGTGCTTTTGGCAGCAAGTTTCATGCAACAGTTTTATGAAAAAATTTGGAACACATGAAGAAAACATTCATACAGACTTTCATTTCTTTTCAGCAAAACAAAAAATCATTATTCCAGATGCCTGTATGGACATAATTCTAAAATTTGATTCTTTCAATAATCTGGAATCTGCGCATTTCTGTACAATTGATAAAACTCCACATATTTTTATTCCTGAAGCGGATAAACAGGAAACAGTTTTTGGAATACGTTTTTTCGCATGGACAGCAGGATTTTTTGCCGCAGAAAAAATCAATGGAATTTCGGGCAAAACTCTTGATGCTGAACCCTTTTTTCCAGTCGAAACAAAAAATTTTTTTAAGGAGCTTGAAAAGGCAACTACATTCCATCAGAAAGCCGATTTTGCAAACCGTTATTTCCTTGAAAAAATTTCGCTTCTGTCTTTCTGCATAAATCCAAACCTGATGAATTTTGTAACCGACATGATAAAAGCCAGAGGTTCCCAAAAAATTCAGGATATTTTCCAGACTGTCCAAAAATCAGAACGCCAGATTCAGCGTATATTTAAAGAACAAATCGGAATATCACCAAAATCACTTTCATCTATTATCCGCTATCAGAATCTTTGGTGCGATCTTCTAAAAAATCCTTCAATAAACATTCAGGATCTGGTTTTTAAATACGATTTTTTTGATCAGTCGCATCTTACAGAAAATTTTAGACATCACCACGGAATGAATATCCGCCAAGCATTAGACTATGCCTTTAAAAAACGCACGATTCATACTGAGTTGGACTTTCCCCTGCAATAATGTCGTTTTTTTCCTATAAAAACAGATTTCTCTCTCATAAAATAAAATCATCCATAACAAATTTAGACAAATGGATGAATTACTAAAATCAAAAAAAAGGAATGTGTAACATAATTTTTGTTCACAAGTTTGCGTTGCAGGCTTCCTTACTCTTTTTATTTTATGGAAGAAAAAATGAAATTACAAGGAATTTTAATCGCCGTTCAGAATATGGAACGCTCTCTCAAATTTTACAGAGAAATATTCAATCAAGACGTTATCATGGATTTTGGAGCAAACAAAACCCTCCGTTGTGGACTTTCTCTTCAAAGTGATTTTGACAAGCTTGCAGAATTTGACGCCTCCCTGATGAAATTTCATACTCACAATATGGAACTTTATTTTGAAACAGACGATTTCGATGCCTTTACATCACTTTTAAACGAACACCCGGAAGTTGAAAAACTGCATGAAGCAAAAACATTTCCATGGCGCCAGCGAGGTATCAGAATCTATGATCCCGACGGTCATATCGTTGAAGTTTCCGAAAGCATGGAATCAGTTGGATTCAAGCTTTTTGAAGAAGGCAAAACCATAGAAGAAACCGTAAAAATCACACAGCATCCTCAAAATATTGTAGAACAGTGGTACAAACGATTTTTAGGCGAAGAAGACGAAAATATAAGCGTCTGCGGTTCAAACTGCGCTAAATGCCCATACTACAAAAAAATGTGTTCCGGCTGCAATAAATCTTCTGGCAAAGTTTTTCATTCGCCGCAAGGCTGCGCAATTTACAGCTGCGTACAAAGCAAAAATCTGCACGACTGCGGCAAATGCTCAAGCCTTCCATGCAAAATATGGAAAGAAACCCGGGATCCAAGCTATAGCGACGAACAGTTTGAAAAAAGTATAGCTGAAAGAATCAAAACACTGAGAACAAAATGCATTAGTAAGGATTAGAATTTTTAACAAGTTTTGTGAAGCAGATTCGTAAACACTTGTAAACTAAAAAAAAGGACTTACGAAATACCACTATCGTAAGTCCTTATAAATTTAATGGGCCGTCTTGGACTTGAACCAAGGACCAAAGGATTATGAGTCCTCTGCTCTAACCAACTGAGCTAATGGCCCGAAAATATGTGCTATACTATAGCAAAAAAGAGATTTTTGGTCAATGGGAGAAAAATTATCCAACAAGGCAAACGCATGTAATAATTTTTTGTTTAAATCTCAAAACTACTATTTAAAATGCCCAAAATGGAGGGGGCTGGTTCCGCAGAATCATTTTGTAAGAATTGTCAGTAAAACAGTAGATGAACTCGAAATAAAAGAGAAATACGAGAAGGCTAACGCCACTTTTAATAGGGCACAGTAACCGAAACCTGTGTGCCTTCGCCTTCTTCAGTAAAGAAGT
>JAEDIW010000032.1 GCA_016296655.1 Treponema sp.
AAAAATCTGGCTTTTTTTTCAGGCCTTAAAATTGGAGACCTTTTTCAGTGGCCTCTCCTTAAAGCCCCCATCCTTTTTTTCCAGGCAGGAAAATCCACCGAAACCAGTTTTTCCATAGAAGTGTTGGTATAGCCGTAACCGTTGCGCCTTTCCACAGACAAATCGTTAAAATTTTCCACATACCTGCAGCCCCGGTCGCACCAGATTGGACTTAAGACAGAAGGGTAAAATCCCTGAATGGGTTTTCTGGCTCCAGTTTCCACATCAAAGGAAGAGTCCAGAGCGTAAAACCGTGCCCAGCAGTCCCTGGCAGAAGGGTCGTCAATTAAGACCTGCTCGTAATCGTAATACCTTCCCCCAAGAACTTCCGCTTTTCTTGGATTTCTGACAAGTTTCTTTCCCTTTATGCGGATATCCGTCCGGTCAAAAAAGGTACAGGCGGCAACCACAGCATTTTTTACCTCTTCCGAAGGATTTTTAAGGGACATTAAAAAAGTTACGATTTTTCTGGATTCCAGGGAACTGACGGCAGGAGGCTCAAATTCCCGTGCCCAAATGGGAGCATAATTTTCGTAGCTGTGCTGCTGACACCAGGCACTAAGAATTTTTGAGCCGTCTTTTAAGGTAAGTGTAATTTGAGTTTTTAAGATACATTCAAGACCGTGCTCCCAGGCTTTTTTTGCTTTGGCCCGCATGTCTTCGTCCACAAAAGAATAAAGTTTTTTGTCTTCCACCACCTCTCCCAGAAAAGTCAGCACGTCGGAAATAACGTCGTCGTTAAAGGTAATGGCATAGACATCAGCTCCAGTAAAACCGCCGGTAACAGGCTCCTGAGCATTCAAAATCCACTGAAGAGCCTTTAGAGCACAGTCCCCATAGCGTTTTTCGGGAATCTGCTGGTAAACCTGGGCAAGGTAGCGGATTTGAGAGAAGATGTTGCGGTTGTCCATGGTACTTCCCTTGGGGTCCGTCAGCAGGTTGTAAGTTACAGGCTTAATTTTCTTGTTGTTTTCCTGCCGTTCCTTCAGTTTTTCCAGGGTAAAAATTCTCTGATAGTCCTGATTTTTTGCCCATCCACCGTCAGGATTCTGCAGATAAACCATATTTTCCGCAATACCTGCAATCATAGTTTCCTTATACAGGGGGTAAGGAGGAATGGAATCCTTGTAAACATAGCGGGCGTGGCTAAAACCGTCAGAAAATTCCCCAAGGGAAATGCTTTTGTATTCCTTTTGAGTAAAGGCAGCAAATTTTTCCTGTTCTTCAAGTTTTTTTTCGGTCTCCAGAACAGAAGGCTCCACCGACTTACAGGAAACACACAAAAATGCACTAAAAAAAGCAAAAAATGGAAGAAAAAAGAATTTTTTTTCCATAAATTTTTTCATAAAATTTTCCATAAAGTTTTTCCTGAAACCATTATACAGCAAAATTCCCCAGGTAAATCCTTTTGTAAATTTTTCACAGGGAAATTCCTCACATTTTCCCTGCCAGCACTTCCTCAGCAGCACTTCCTCACCTGTTTTACCAAAATATTTTATGCTATACTATTTATGTTATACAAACCGAAAACAAGCCATAAAAATCAGGAGGAAAAATCATGCCAATGATAGAAGCTAAGGTGACAATGCAGTTACCTGTAGAAAAAAGAGATGTTTTGAAAGCCGAATTTGGAAAGGCCATCAGCGTAATGGGAAAACCAGAATCTTATCTGATGATTAATCTAGCCGATAATCAGGATTTGTATTTTGGCGGGAAAAAGCTTGAAAAAGGCGCTTATATTGAAGTAAAAGTTCTTGGCAGCGTTGACTCAGGTGCAAGCGCAAAAATGTCGGCCCGTCTCTGCGAAATTCTGGAAAAAGAACTTGGCATTCCAGGCAATGCAGTTTACATCTCCTACTGGGGAACCTCTAACTGGGGCTGGAACGGCGGAAACTTTTAAAGCCTGAAATTCAACAAAAAAAATAAAAAGTCAAATGCCAAATTTTGAATTTTTATTTTTCGGGTGGCTTTTTGGCTGGTTCAAAACCAGCCAAAAACCAGGCTATCCGCACTTCGCCGTCTAACCGCGGCTCATCCCTGCGCATACGCTTCGGGACTGCCTTCGGCAGGTGCTCCTATCCTTGCCACAGGCAAACTCGCCAGGCATAGATGCCAGCCTCACAAAAAAATCGCAACAAAAATCAAGAAATCTTCTTGTGCAATGTTTACAATCACCCCGTTAAAATCAAAATTTTACAGAACAAAGGAAGTAAAAAATGAACGACAACACAAAAATAATCCTGCAGACACAAAGGCTCTATCTTCGGGAACTTTCTTCCGCCGATTTTCCGGCACTTTGCAGAATCATGCAGGACGAAAAAACAATGTACGCTTACGAAGGCCCATTTTCTGACAAAGAAGTGCAGGACTGGCTGGAAAACCAGTTTAAACATTACAGAAAATACGGTTTTGGACTTTGGGCAGTTGTCTTAAAAGAAACAGACAGAATGATAGGACAATGCGGTCTTTCAATGCAAAAATGGAAAGAAAACAAACTTCTGGAAATTGGCTACCTTTTTGAACGGGAGTACTGGCACAAAGGCTATGCCACCGAAGCTGCCCTTGCCTGCAAAAAATATGCCTTTGAAACATTAAACGCAGATGAAGTCTGTTCAATTATCCGTGACACAAACACAGCCTCGCAAAATGTTGCCCTCCGCAACGGAATGAAAATAACAGACACATGGACAAAACATTACCGCAACGTAGACATGCCCCATTATCTGTTTACAGTCAAAAAATAATCTGCATAACTTATGCGTTTTTTTAGCAATGCCAGGGCAGTCAGTTCTGTCCTGCTGGACTTTTTTTATCAGCTGCATTCATATTTACGCAACACTTCCATAAACACTCTGCACATACTCGAAAATCTTCTTTCTGCACTCACCTACTGCCATATCATCATAACTTTCAGGCAGTTCAGTCCATAACGTATTTTTGATAAGAACATCAATATCAGCCGCATTCTGACTATTTCCAAAAGGATTTGTCATTTCTGCAAGCATATTGTTTATTTTCTCAAGAAGTTCTTTTGCAATAGACTTAATTTGTTCAATTTCTTTTTTATCAAGCGTATCTTTGAAAAGCATGTCATATACGGCCAGCTCTTTAATATCTGAAAAACCTTCACGAATACAACGGTCCTGCTCATCCGAAAGCGATTTGGCAACTTTTAAAAGCTCTTCAAAAACCTTTCTTATTTCAGCTTTATCCTGAGCTTTATTATATTCTTCAATTACAGCCTGATAATGCTTGTAATATTCTGTAGTGGCAGGATTTTTCTTTAATAAATCTTCTGCCTGCATTTCAATAATTGCAGAAAGCTCCTGAATTACTAATTCCTTTGGTTTTACTTTTTCAAATTCTGCCTTGAGAACTTCAAAGTTGATTTTGCTAATATCAAGTTTTACCTCCTCCTCAATTACATCCCCATCTTCCAGCTTGATATATTCATTAATAACTTCCTGCAACTGCATCATTACATCTGTAGTATCAGTTGGCTGTCGGCGGATATTTAAGCGTTTAAAAATAGCCTCAATGCCACCCTTATTCTTTTTAAGTTCAGGCGAAATTTCCTTATCTGTAGCATACTTATACAAACGCAAAAATTGAGAAGTCATCAAATTGAAACGCTTTTTAATATCTAATGGAGGTGTCGCAATTGCATTTGCTGCAATTCTGATTGCCTTTAATTTTGCATTTTTATCCTGCTCATCAACAATTGCCGAAAGTTCAATCCCTTTATCCTGTAAAAACTGCATAATCTGGGCACAATGCTCATAAATCTGTTTGATTAAATCTTCACGGTCAATTGTTACTCTTGTTTTCTGCTTTTTCTTATTTACAGTGTAATCGGCAAGCGCCTTTTCCAGATAAGGAACAATTCCAATGTAATCAACAATAAGCCCGTTCTCTTTACCTTCATTTACACGGTTAGCACGAGCAATTGTCTGCATAAGAGTATGATCTTTGAGCGGCTTATCCAGATAAAGATTGCCAAGACTTGGAACATCAAACCCAGTAAGCCACATGGCACACACAAAAACAACTCTGAAAGGATTATCTTCATCTTTAAAATCCTTATCCAAATCATTATTTTCCATGGCCTTTTTATGAACATCCAGATTAAGACCATATTTTTTGAAGCGCTCTTCATCACCTTTTTGTGAAGAAATCACAACACGCATAACAGTTTCTTTCATCCATTCAATTTTGTGCTTTGATTCAAGATATTCCTGCTGCTCCAAATCTTTTAATTCTTTTTCAAGTTCAGCAATCTTCTGCTGCCAGTATTCCAGAACAAAGTTGTACATTCTTACCGCAGTAATTTTATCAACAGAAACAAACATCGCCTTTCCGTTAAGCCAGAGTTCTGAATAATGCTCTACAAAATCCTTTGCAATTTTTCGCAAACGTTCTTCACTGCAGATAATATGAAGTTCCCTTTTTATCTGATTTTTGAGATTTTCAATATCCTTTTCGTCAAAATCAGAATCCTCGTCATTTTCCGCCTGTTCAATTATTTCCAGAAGTTTTTCATCAATTTCTGGATTTTCCAGTTTAAGTTTACTGCCACGATTTTCATAATAAAGAGGAACAGTTGCCCCATCCTTTACCGCACGCTGAAAGTCATATACAGAAACATAATCACCAAAAGTTCGCTTTGTAATATTATCGCTAGAAAACAACGGCGTTCCTGTAAATCCCAGACGACTTGCCTCCGGCAGCAATGCACACATATTCTCAGCAAAAATACCATTGTTTGTTCTGTGAGCTTCATCAGAAATCAAAAGAATATCATGATCTACATGAATAGGAGTAGGATTTGATTTGTTAAACTTTTGTATAAGAGTAAAAATATATTTTGAATTCTCCTTGCTAAGTTTTTTTACAAGATCATCTCCGCTTGAGGCAATGTAACGAGAAGCTTTTACACTGCCAAGGCAACCAGCCGCTTCAAAAGTACCGCTAATCTGTTTATTAAGTTCACTGCGGTCTGTAATAATAACAACAGTTGGATTTCCGCCAGTCTTGCGATGAATTTTTTCAGCAAGAAAAAGCATCGAGTAACTTTTTCCACTACCTTGAGTATGCCAGAATACACCAATTTTCCCCTCAAGAATCTGCCGCTCTTTATATTTTTCAAAAGCCTGATTTACACCAAGATACTGATGATTGCGGGCAAGAATCTTTGCAAGTTTGCCAGATGAATTATCAAAAATAATAAAATTTTCTACCAGATCCAAAAAAGTCTGTTTGCAGCAGACAGCTTCCAGCATAATGTGCATCTTCGGCTCATCATCATCCACTTCATCATCTTCTGTTTTACGGCTCCATTCACTGAAAAACTTATATTTCGACCCGACAGTACCGATTTTTGCATCCATTCCATTAGAAAGAATTACCATTGCATTGTAGTAAAAAAGATGGGGAACACATTCCAGAGAACGATTGTAGTTATCAAGATAAGCATTTCTAACATCCACATCCAGACGCTTAAGTTCTGTAAAAAGCAAAGGAATTCCATTCACAAAACCAATAACATCGGCCCGCATTAAAGGTTTACCAATCGGACTTTCCATCCACAGTTCACGAACGGCTACAAACTCATTTCGCTCTTCTGCAGGCGCTTCTGCATTTTCATTGAAATTGATGATTTTAAAAGTACGCCTTACGTTGTTTCCATTTTCATCAGTTGTATCAACAGGAATACCATCTTTTATAAAAGTATAAAAAGCCTTATTCTGCTGAACAATCATAGCCAGGTCATTATTCAAAGAATAATCCAAAAGAACATCAACAGCCTTTTTTATTTCATCAACCGTAATACCAGGATTAAAACGCTCAAGCGCTTTTTTAAGATACGGAACAAGAAGAATCTGCTTTTTCGAACTGCGTCCTAAAAAAACTTTACCATCAGGCTGAAGCCCTAAAGAAAGATTTTCATCTTCACCGAAAATTTCATTATCAAAAGCATAGAAACTTTCCCAGCCTAAACTTTCCAATATTTCTGCGGCATTTTCCTGAACAAGTTTGTCTTCTGAATAGTCTGCGTTCATAAAATTTCTCCCATAAAAAGTCAAGAAGATTGTTTCAGCAATCGATTGACTTTTTATGCCGCTTCGCAATGAAATGAGAAGCGGCAGTTGATAAGGAAGTTCGCAACGCGAACTTGTGAATAAAAACTTTGACGCTATTTCAGGCAAAGTTTTTATTACACCTCCTTTAACAGTCATGCTGAACCTGATTCAGCATCACTCCACCTAAGAAATTAACTTTTTTATTCCAGAAAGAAACATCTGAAAACTAACAGAAGTATTTATTTGTGGATTAAAGTATTCTGCAATTTTTTCTGCTCCTGAAATTTGTTGATGTTCTGGCAAATATTTTTATAATTCCTTTTTTGGATTAATAATTGCATCTGGAATTTTATATTGTGATTTTTGAGATAGTTTTGTTAAATCCTTGTTGTATGCTTTTGAAACTGCACTCAAATCACCAAAATACCTTGTTTCCAAAGAGAGCCTGGTAAATCACCTTGTTCTATGCAATTCATAAACAGTTCATTTTCAGTTGCTTTTTTTATCTGCGTAAATCCGTTTTTCTTTTCAAAATAAAAAACTTCATTTGCATCTATCGCATTTAAGAAATCTGGAGAATGGGTTGAAACAAACACTTGTCCGCCATTTAATGCATAAAGTCTGAATTCTTCTGCCAATTCTTCGAGTAATTCTGGATAAAGTTGATTTTCAGGTTCTTCAATACAAAGCAAAGCGTGCTTCATTGGACTATTTAACAAAACCAAATATGTAAACATTTTTATTGTTCCGTCTGAGACAAATTTTGCGGAAAAGGGATTTTTAAACTCGCCATTCTGAAACTTCAAAACAATATATCCGTCATCTGTTTCTTTTGCCTGAATATCATCAACACCGGGTATTCTTTCTTTCATGCTTTTGATGATTTTTTGAAAGTTTTCCGGATAATTGTCATAAATATATTTTGTTACGATAGAAAGATTGTCTCCTGTTCTTGTTAAATCTTCTCCATAAACAGATTCATTTCTTTCTCTTGCAGCATCAACTTTAAAATCTGCAACATACCAGTCTTCAATAAGCCTTCTGAAAGTTGCGACAGCTTCAAATTCCTTAAACTGCCCCAAACCTTTTATTGCAAGAATATCAGGAGAATCAAGTTTCTGAGATTTTCTGATTGCATTAGTAACATCTTCATTGGTATTGAGAACACCTTCAATAGCAATACCTTCACCATTTTTAAAATCCAAAACTTTCCATGGCTGACCTTTTGAACCTCGTCTGAATTTTAAAATTTCGGATGATACTACAGGAAATTTTCTTTCATCAAGTCCAATTGAAAGTTGATATGTAATTAAAGGCTCTGTTTCTTTTGCTCTGAATTTTATTTCAAAATCAATCGTTCCTTCTTGGTTTCTTGAAATTACTTCGTTAAATCCGCCACGACGAGCTAACGCAGTCTTAACATTTCCTATCAAACAGTCATGCAGAAAACCAAAAACATCAAAGAATGTGGTTTTTCCGACACCATTCTTTCCAAGAAAAACAGCCATATTTGAAATATCTTTTACTTCGACATCTTTTAAGACTTTATAATTGTGGATTTTTATAGATTCTATCTGCATTTCTTTTTCCTCAAACTAATTATACCATAATGTAAATTATTTTTCTTTATGTGTAAGTTCTTTCTAATTCATCTGCTTACACCTCAATTTCTCCATTCATAAGCTTTGGAAGAAGTTTGTCACGAGCGAGTTGAAGTAATTGAATTTGTTTTTTCAATGCTCCGATTTTATCTAATGTAATTTCTGCGAATCCAGAATATTTCTTACATATTTCTTCGTTATATAAGAATTCAGTATCAGTAATATCGTTCATTACAATATATGGGATTGCAGCCCCTTTTGTACCACCCATTTTTATAGGTTCAAATAAAACTTTCATGGAATAATAAATGAAAGGCATATATTCATAACCAACAGCTTTTTGTTTTACACAGGCATAAGTTCTTTGATACAAATCAAAATGTCCATCATAGAATTGGGTTCTACCTGTATAAGAACCATTCCCAGATATAATAACTGCTTTTCCTTCATAAAGAGAATCATTTGATAAGAGAGGATCTGGTGCACATGTAAAAAATGGATATACACCTTTTTCAACATTTTGATTAGCATTCTTTTTTCCTGTAAAAACTCTACACCAATCACTTATTTTCTCTTTCTTCCACCCCTCAGGAATACCATCTGCAATTTTTGTATTTTCATGGCCGGGGAAGTTTAGTTTTACAAACCATTCTTTGTACAGTTTAAGGGCAGCTTCTTCCAGAAGTTTTATCTGCCTGCGGTTGTTTTCAATAAGGTCATCGTACGCAGAAAGAATTGAAGCAATTTTCTGCTGTGTTGGAAGTGGAGGAAGATTAATATCTAAATCTTTTAGCATATCTAGAGTAATACCTGGTACAGTTGCTCCACGACCTTGATTTGCTATTACACTTCTATTTGCAATAATAGTCCAAAGAAGATATATATTATCAATCTTTGAATTTGGGATTAATGCTTTCAAATCTTGATTAATAGTCATATCTACTTTATTAATAAAAGCTCGTCCTAATCCCATTCTAGTAGCAGTAATTACTGTTCCTTTTTTAATTAAATTAGCAGTACTGTTTTTCAATCCTTCTTCAGTTATAGTATCCTCTGTTTTTTCTAAGTAATGTATATCATCACTCATATCTTTTACAGAACACCAATATAAATTACCATTCCAATAATTTTTTACTGATTTAGACGGAGTACCTCCACCAATAATAGAATCGAGAACTTCCCCAAGCTTAACTTTCTTCCACTCTTCTTTCATTGCTTCACATCCTTCAGTTCGTTTTCAATTTCTTCAATGCTTGGAAGAGAAGACTTTATATCATCGCTTAAATTCTGATCCAGCTGTTCCTGCCATTTTGCAACGCCAAGAGGATTTTTATAACCTTCAAGAGAATATTCAACGACCGTATTGTTTTTGCTTTTTACAAGAAGAAGTCCAATTGCAGGCTTGTCATTCGGATGATTCAAAATTTTATTGACTGCATTGACATACATATTAAGCTGACCTAAAAATCCTGGCTCAAATTCACATACCTTCAATTCTACAACAACATAGCATCTCAATTTTAAATGATAGAAAAGCATATCGATGTAAAAATCATCATTCCCAATTTCAAGATGAACTTGTCTTCCAACAAATGCAAATCCCTGTCCCAGTTCCAGCAAAAATTCTTGGATATGTTCCGTTAATTTTTTTTCGACTTCTATTTCACGGCGTGGCACATCAGTTCCAAGAAAATCAAATAAATATGGATCTTTGAATGTCGAAGTTATCAAATCAGAATTTTCATCTGGTAACGAAACTTCAAAATTGTTTATGGCTTTTCCAATGCGTGTAATTGCATTCGACTGAATCTGGATGTCAAGAACATTACTGCTCCATCCATTTTTAATTGTCATCTTTGCATACCATATTCTTGATTCGTTATCCGTAAGCTTTTCCAGAAGCACAATATTACTGTGCCATGGAATTTGTGCAACAACTTGTTGCACAATTGCCTTGTCCTTCCAGACTTCTGCAAACTTCCTCATATATTTAAGATTTCTAGGTGAAAAACCTTTCATTTCTGGAAAATTTTTTTTCAGATCAAAGGAAATTCTGTCAATGACTTTTGCACCCCAGCCATATTCATTCTGTTTTTTCAGAATCATGTCCCCTATATTCCAGTACAGCAATATCATTGAAGAATTAGCATCAAGAACTGTTTTAATTCTTGTCTCAGAAACTTTTTTTATGAGGGCAGACAAAAAATCTGAATATTCAATTCCCATTTCAATCATTTCAGGAGGAGCTGTAAATCTTGCCCTGTTTTTGGAATCTGCAAAACCTTTTCGATTATTATTCTTTTGTATTTCGATTTCTGTGTTCATATCAGTGTTCCACTCTTCTTTCATCAGTTCTCATCCTCTTCATTATTTTTCATCTTTTACACGAAGAAGCATTCTGTAATGACTCCAGGTCAATTCGGGACGCAGTGAATCCCGAATTTGAAATTCCTGATAAAATTGTCGCCTTTTTCTTAGTTCACGTTCATCAAAACCTTTTCCGAATTCTTCTGTTAATTTTAATGACAGTTTTCCAAGAACAGCCTTTCCATATTCAGCCCGTGTTTCTCCTTTCTGTTCATCTTCAACAATCAATTGCCCTATAGCCCAGTAAGACTGAACCATAGCAAAGTTAACTGCCTTATAAACATTTTCTCTGGCATTTCTTAAAATTGAACTGATATTTTTATAGAAGTCTACAAAATTTTTATCATTTATTTTAACAATCTCATTTTCCATAAATCACACCCCAGCATCTTTAATAATCCAGATTCCACTGTTTGTTTTTCCAGAAGATGTCAGTATTCCTTTCTGTTTTAAGTCGGCAATATCGCGTTTTATTGTTTTTTCAGAAACGTCTAATTTTTCTGCCAACTCTTTGCTTGTTACTGAGTTATTTATTTTTATCTGCTCAAGAATGTTATTCTGTCTTTCTGTTAAACTTGAGTTTGGGACATTTGGGTCATTAGGGACATTCTGAACTTTTTCATAATCAATGTGAGTATATCGGTTCTTAAGTTCGTGCTTTTCACCAAGTAGAAGGTTTCTGAAGAACTTTTCAAGATATTCAGAATTTTCAGAAATTCCTTTTTGAAGATTATTATAATTTGCCCGGACAAGAGCATTTCTAAAATACCAGCTGTTCTGTTCAAAGATGGTATTATCAGCCTTAAAACCAAGAGATCTGAGATACTTGATTGTAAAAACTGCAGTTGTTCGGGTATTGCCTTCTCCAAAAGCGTGAATCTGCCATAATCTTGAAACAAAGAAAGTTATGTGTTTAACAATTTCATCTTTTGAAAGATTCTTATAATTGAATTGTCTTTCCATTTCAAAATCGTAATCCAGAGCAGCTTTCAGTTCAAAAGACGCTCCGTACATTACAGAGTCACCATTCAAAACCCATTCTTTTTTAGAAATGTCATAATCACGGATTTTTCCTGCAAATTTAAAAATACCGTCAAAAAGTCGTTTATGAATTGCAATCAAATGACTTGGACTAAAATTAAAAGAAGGTTCACTTAAAATCTGTGCGATACGGTATGAAACTTTATCGGCCTCTTCTGTGCGCTCTTCTGTTTCACTGCGGTCCGAACGGTTGATGTAATATGACTCAATAAGTTTTCCAACTTCTTCAAAGGTAACTTCACCTTCAATATTTTTTCTGGCTGTCTCGTACAAATATGAAGAAGGAGTTAGACCATCTACCTGTTGCAGACCAATAGCAGCCTGCCAGCTTGAAGCCTTTTCAGATTTGCTTGAATCAACGTGTCGAATATATTCTTCAAAATCCATTTCGTATGCGGATTTTTTTGTTTCATCATTCATAACTTAATCTCCCAGACCAAGCTCTTTAAGATTTGCATTGATATTTTTCATTAAATCATCACTTTCTGCCTGAAGCTTATTAAGTTCTGCATGAATTTCTTTCATGCGTTCTTCAAAGTTTTCATCTTCTTCCTGAACTTCTGTAACTCCAACATAAGCTCCCGGAGTAAGTGAACAGTTCTTTTCTGCAATTTCTGCTTTTGTGGCGATCTTACATAGTCCTGCAACATCTGCATAAACACCATCACCGAATTTTTCTGCAAGCCAGCAGGCATCTTTTGCAACTGTAAGGATTTCGTTTACATCATTCTGCAAACCTTCTAATAGCTGAAGTGCAGCTTTTTTCTGCCGTTTTGCTTCGTTAGCGGCTTTTTTATTTCCAGCGTTTGCTGCTTCATCTGCCTTACGCTCAAATTCTGCTTCTGTCTGTTTCTGCTCTTCCAGAATATTTGCAATTTCTTTTTCAACAGCATTTTTTACATCTGCAAAGTCTTTTGATTCTTTACAATTGCCAAGAGTAAATGCCATTTCACGACCATTAAACTGCTGTGAAACTTCATGGAAATAAGTACAGTATTCATTTATTACGGCTGCATACTTTTCAGTTTCGCCACGGTAAAGATGTACAATTGAACTTAAGTTTTTAATCTGCCAGGAAGTCCATTCATTAAGATTTCGGTCAATAACTGTAAAATAGTTTCTTGCATCAATAAAAAGAACTTTGTCTTTAAGTTCTGCTTTCTTGCCTTTATCAAAGAACCATAAAGTGCAGGGAAGGGACAGCGTATAAAAAAAGTTATTTCCAACACTCAAAATTACATCAACATGCCCTGTATCAATAATTTTTGAACGGATTTCCTTATCTGCATGCTGGCTGTCTGTAGCTGAACTTGCCATTACAAATCCTGCACGACCTTTTTCATTCAAATAAGAATAGAAGTAACTAATCCAAAGATAGTTAGCATTTCCAATTTCTTTTGTTTTTTCGTTGTAACCTGGAAGTCCAAATGGCAAACGGCCTGCATTCTGAGCATTTTCGTAATTAACTTTATTTACATTGAACGGAGGATTAGCCATTACATAATCACATTTACCTTCAAGGTTATGAGCATCATTATAGAAAGAGTTTGCACCTTCTCCACTTACAATCTTTGCATTAAGCCCATGAACAGCCATGTTCATCGTACAAAGCTTTGCGTTAAACTCAACTTTTTCCTGTCCAAAGAAAGCCATTGCTTTTGAAGCGCTTTTGCCACTTTCATTTACAAAGTCGCCGGAACTTACAAACATACCGCCAGAACCACAGGCAGGATCCAGCACAGTTCCCTTTTCTGGCTGAATGATATTTACAATCATGCGAACCAAGGATTTTGGAGTAAAGAAAACGCCATCATCACTGGCAATACTTTTTGCAAACTTATTCAAAAAATATTCATAAATGCGACCAAGAAGATCATCTTTGATTTCATCAAGTTCTGGACGATTAAACTTTGTAAGAAGAGTCTGAAGAATCTGCTTTTCTTTTGCACCACTGAAAACAGTTTCATAATTTTTTGGCAAAATGCCTTTAAGTTCTGGAACATCAGCTTCGATAGCTTTCATTGCTTCATCAACTGATTTTCCAATATTGTCTTCACCTTTCAGGCTCAAAAGATAATCATAACGGGAAATATCTCTTAATTTTATGGCACCTTTTGCCTTGTAATCGGCAGCTTCTGGTTCCATTGTACGACCGCCACGACTTGGCAGATTTTTACGAATTTCTTCATCTACAAATTTGAATCTTGAAAAAGCATATCTCAAATAAATGAGTCCAAGGACTGGCATACAGTATTCCTGAGAACTCAGGCGAGAGCCTGCACGAAGTTCATCTGCTGCATCCCATAAGTCGTTTTCTAATGCTTTTATGTTTAAAGATGTCATATTACTATTTCTCCATTTTGATATTATAACACTGTAGATTGTTTTCTTGTAAATCCGCCATGCAAGATTTGTATTATACCTATAGTGATAAACAGATTCATCCAGATTTTCTGCGAAAATTCATACGCGACATTTGACAATTACTCAACTGGCATTGTCAAGAAGTTTTTCAAGTTCTGCTTTGGTATCCGCATTTCAAAAAGCCAAAGTTTTAGCCAGACAGAAAAAAGTGTTGCCCACAATCAAATGTGCTGATATACTCAGCGCCAATGAATATTTGCCTTTTTACAAGCGAAGAAATTGGAAAACCTCTGCCCTGGAATGACGGACGCGCCCAGCATCTGATAAAAATTCTGCATAAAAAGCAGGGTGACAGCTTTGCAGCCGGAATTGTCGAAGGACAAGCTGGCAAAGCCTTAATCACAAAAATTTCAGAAAAATCTTTTATCGAATTTTCATTTGAACCAGAATCTTCTGGAAAAATTCTTTACCCGCTAAACATGATTATCGGCTTTCCTCGTCCGATTCAGCTAAAAAGGCTTTTACGTGATATTGCAGGACTTGGAGCAAGCGCCGTTTATTTAACAGGAACAGAATTGGGCGAAAAATCATACCTTCACTCAACGCTTGTAGAACGCGGAGCTGCATATCAAATGCTGCTAGACGGCACTGTTCAGGCCGGCAGTACCCATGTCCCAGAACTTTTCATTCATAAAAATCTTGCAGAATGTATGGAAAACTTAAACCATGCAGAATATGCAGAAAAATCAGTCCAGCCAAGTCAGGAACAGGCCGTTCCCAGTCTCAAAATTGCATTGGACAACATAAATGCTCAATGTTCGCTAAAAGATTTTATTGAAGCTAACATTTCTCAAACTGGCAATAATAATTTGCCATATCGTTTTAAGGCAACAACCGCAATTGGCAGTGAACGTGGCTGGACAGACAAAGAACGCTCTTTCCTTGAAAAATCAGGCTTTACAAGATGCAGCATGGGTTCAAGAATTCTGCGAACCGAAAGTGCAGCAACCGTAGCAGCTTCAATAATTTTGAATTACATGGGTGTTTTAAACTGATTTTGACCGCTTACCATGATTTCTTTGAAAATAAATTACATTCGGTTTTGCAATAAAATAAAATTATATGCTAAAATAAAAGAAGGACAAAACATTGGATAACGAAAAAATAAAGCAAATTTTGCTGGACATTAAAGAATCTTCTCTAGACTTTTCTGTAACTCTTACAGGAAAAGCCTGCAAAACGGTAAACGGTCTGTACAAACCCGAAACCCGTGAAATTCTTCTGCATAACAAAAATTTTAAATCGGAGAATATGCTGATTTATACTGCCGTTCATGAATATACACATCACCTCATAAACGAACAGCAGCTCGAAGAAGCCGGCGGAAAATATGTGCCAAAATTCACACGAGTTCACAACCAGCAATTCTGGGCAAAATTTCATGACCTGCTGGAGATTGCCGAACAGAAGGGTTATTATGTCCTCAGCATCAAAGATTCCCCAGAACTTGCTGAACTTACTGAAAAAATAAAAAAGGAATATCTGGAAACAAACGGCCGGCTCATGCAGGAATTTGGTAAACTTCTGGCAAAGGCTCATGAACTTTGTGAAAAAGAAGGGATTCGCTATGAAGATTATTTGGACAGAATTCTGTGTATGCCAAGAACCAGCGCAAAAGACATTACAAAAGTTGGCCTTACACAGGTAAATCCTGCACTAGGATTTGACAACATGAAAATGCTTTCTTCCATAAAAAAGCCGGAAGACAGACAAACTGCCGAACAGCAGCTTCTTTCAGGAAAATCCCCAAACACAGTCCGCGAAATGATGAAGAAAAAATCAAAAGAAAGCAGCCCAAAGGAAAAATTGGAAAAAGAACGTGATCGACTGAACAAAACAATCGCCCAGCTTACGCAACGGCTTGAATTCGTGGAGGAAAGCCTTGCACAACTTTAACCTGCGTTTCAACCTTAGAGGAAAGATTTTTTCTGCGCTTTTTTTAATGGGTTCACTGGCACTTGCTTCGGCACAGCAAAACTCAAAAATGCCTCATATAATCCTGCCGCTTGTAAATTCGTCGGTCGTAAAACCTTTGTATACCCCTGGAAAAACAAACATCACAGAAATTTCAGCCCAGAAAAATTATGCACCCGACGAAAGCCTTCTGCAATCAGAAACTTTGCAAGAAGAACAGCAGCAGGAATATACAGAAATCAATACAAGTATCTGTTCAGAAGATTTTCAACTGCTGGATAGAATGGGGCTTCTTTCAAATATAAATAAAATTCTTGACTTGCAAACTCCCGATATAACATCCATAGTAGCAGAACTTAAAAATGCCCGGACATTTTTGCCTGAAAATTTCGCCAGACCTTCAAAACAGGAACTGATTCTTGCAAAAGCTTCTGACGATGTTTCAATTCTCAGATTCATTGTAAACGGACAGGATATTCAGCCAGCCTGCAGCAACCTGTACTTCAGCGGAATTGAAAATAACGGTTCATTTATTCTTACCGGAGATTTCTGCTATCTGGAAGGAAACAAAAACTATAAAGATACTTTTTATTTTTTATTTACAGCTCAAGGAACTCAGGAAGGGCAAACTCTTTACAATGTTACCAGCGCTGTTGATCAGAATATAAAAAATTCTTTTTCGCCTATTTCACAGCTGTCAGTTGTTGAAGACTTGAAAGCCTTTAAAACAGGCGCTTTCGTTTCAATTCACAATTCAAATGATAATATTGAAGTTGATTTTCTTTTGAGCGTAAAAAATTCAGCTTTATCGCAGCGGAAGTTTTAAGAAATTCTGAATATTTCAAAGAAATATAAAATCCCAGAAAAATGATAAACAACAGTTTATTTTGCAGAAGGAATTATGACAGATTTTTTACATGAAGGACTTTTAAAACTTAATTTTTCTCAGGAAGAAGCTGAAACTATAGCAAAAAAAATGGAACTCTACATAAACGAGCTTCGGCTTTTTAATTCAGCATATAATCTTGTAAATACCGATGACCATGACGAAATTGTCATAAACCACATTCTTGACAGCCTTGCGCCTGTTGCAAAACTTAAAGAGCTGATTGCACAACTTGAAGAAAAAAAGTCTCGAAAAATTGTTGCAGCTGACATAGGCTCTGGCGGAGGCCTACCAGGAATTCCTCTTGCAGCAGCAATGCCCGCACAAAATTTCATATTAGTAGAAAGAATGAGCAAAAGATGTGCTTTTCTTGAAAATTGTGCTGCTATTTTAGGTCTGAGCAATGTGACAGTCTTAAATACAGAAGCCGAAAAAGTTGAAAACCAAAGCATAGACCTGGCAGTTTTCAGGGCTTTTCGTCCTTTAGACAAAAAAATGACAAAAACCTTGCTTGCCATGCTGACTTCAGACGGCTTTCTTGCAGCTTACAAAGCAAAAACTGAAAAAATACAAGAAGAAATGGCAGGAATTAAAGAACTTGTTCCTGAATACACAACAGAACCTGTTTATGTTCCTTTCCTTACAGACTGCAAAAATAAAGAACAAAGGCAGAGAAACCTTGTCATCATCTGCAAAAACAGTCATTAATGCAAGCGGTCGATTTTTTTCAGAACTTTTACCAGCGTATCTTTTTCAATTAAATCAATAGGCCGGCCTTCTGTATATTTATGAGCACCTTCGCTGAATGTTCCTGCTGCAAAGCAAAGCCCCTTATCAGCCTTGGAATCCCGGATTTTTGCATGAAAATCCCGTACAAAAAGTTCTCCTACAACGCCTGTTGTTCTATAAAAACGGAATAATTCAGTATCTTCCCACTTTGAAGACTCAATTGCACAAAGGATGTCTGCGCCTTCCGGTATAATCGAAATGTCCTGAACCTTTACAAATGAATTGCCATAATATGAAGCTACAACCTTACTGCACAAAGCAACAAAATCACTTGTTCCTGACATAATATAAATTTTCAAATTTGAATTCTGATTCAATTCCTGATATCTGGAGATTAAAGCCTGAACATCTTTGTAATTGGGCGCAACAATTTGAATTTGCTTAAGACATTCAAGACCAAGCCCCATTTTGTTTATGGCAAAACAGGTTTGCGCCATGTTGTAATTCAACTCAACCATAATATTCTGCGGCATGTCCTGAATTTTCAACCCAATCTCAAAATCCTGAAAGGCTTTTTCATATTGTTTTGCATTAAAGTGCATTTTTCCAACAGCAAGACAGGACTTTGGCCCAAAAACAGGGTCTGGCCGCAAATGCATGAAAATTTTTACAGCTTTATCGCCAAAACCAGATTCATACATTGCATCTGCAATTTCAAACAAAGTTTCCTTATCTTCAGGATGTTCATCAATTGTCCTGCGCAGAAACTTCAAGCTTTCCTTGAATTTTCCCGACTTATAAAGTGCCTTACCAAGCGGACCAAAAACACTGGACGAATCAGGTTTTATGACCAGCGCTTTTTTCAAACATGGGATAGCCCTTGCAAAATCATTATTCTGATAGCAGGCATATCCCAAATAATAGCAGGCTTCAAAGTCATCAGGTTTCAGCTGAAAGGCAAGCGCAAGCCCCTTAAACGATTCCTGAATTTTTTCAAGCTTTACGGCACAAATTCCAAGACGAATTGCAACTGTAAATTCATTGATTTCAGGATGAAGTTTGGCTATATCAACAAGAGTATTATAAAGCGGATATGCTTTTTGAAAATCATGGTGCCGGTAGTAACAGTCAGAAAGTGCAAATAAGGAAGCTGCATGATGCGGATCCTGCTTCAGTTTTCTTGTTGCATCTCTTATTATTTTGGAATCCCTTTTTTTATCTGATTCCGTGCCAGTTCCAACAGCTCTTCCTGTTGTTTTTTTTGAAGATGCGGAAAACAATATTGCAATAACCGCCAGTACTGCAACTACTGCAATACCAAGTGGAATCCAATTAACCATCAGTTTTACACTCCTATAAATTTCACCAGACTGTCAGGCTAACCCGCAGAACATGATTTTTCAAATACATCGGCAGATTTCCACACGAATTTTAGCTTTTAATGCTCTTTACCATACAGGCAATTCGTTCCATAGCTATCTTTATTTTTTCTGTACTTGTAGCATAGCAGCAGCGAATAAATCCTTCGCCAGCCTTTCCAAATACATTGCCAGGAACAACTGCAACCTGATAGTTTTCTATAAGCCGTGTAGCAAATTCTTCACTTGTAAGCCCTGTAGAACGGATGTCAGGGAACATATAAAAGGCACCTTCTGGTTCTGCGGTTGGAAGCCCCATCTCGTTGAAAGCCTTGTACATTAAATTCCTGCGCTGCTGATAGCTTACACGCATTTTTTCAACTTCTGACCATCCGTTGCGCAAACCTTCTGCAGCACCAAACTGACTCATAATTGGAGCACAAATTGTAGAATACTGGTGTAGTTTGTAAATCTGCGCCATAAGTTCTTCCGAGCAGGCAATAAAGCCGATTCTCCATCCTGTCATGGCAAAAGCCTTGCTGAATCCATTGAGGACAATGGTATAGTCTTTCATGCCAGGAAAACTTCCTATTGAAACATGTTTATGGCCGTCATAAACAAGCTCGCAGTAAACCTCATCACTAAGACACCAAATCTGATGTTTTTTTATAACTCCGGCAATTTTTTCAAGCTCGTCCGCAGGAATCATTCTTCCAGTAGGATTGCTTGGGCTGCAAAGCATGATAGCCTTTGTTTTTTCTGTTATGGCATCTTCAATTTGACTCGCAGTAGGATAAAAACCGTTTACACTTGTATCCAGATGAACAAGCTTTACATCGCAAAGCTGTGCCAAAGGCTGGTAACTTACATAGCAAGGCTCGCAGACAATAATTTCATCGCCAGGATTCAAAATAGAACGCAGCACAGCGTCTACAGCTTCAGAAACACCTACGGTAACCAAAATTTCACTTTTCGGGCTGTAGGACATATTGTACCTTGCAAGGTACTTTGCAATTTCTTCTCTTAATTCAGCAAGTCCCCAGTTTGAAGTGTACGAAGTCTGACCTTTTTCCATGTGATAAAAAGCTTCTTCACGGATAATCCATGGAGTTGAAAAATCAGGCTCACCTACCCCCAAAGAAATAATGTCATCACGACCAATTATCATTTCAAAAAATTTACGAATCCCTGACGGTGGCGTAGCCATCATCTTTGTAGAGAATTTATCTTGTCTTGAATTCATTATGCAGTTACTCCTTCCCGCCTGTCACGAGCCATCTCTGCATAAACAATGTCATTTTCCTTATAGGTTTTAAGGATAAAATGCGTTTTTGTAGAGCGAACACCTTCAAGAGTTGAAAGTTTACTTGAAACAAAGAAAGCAACTTCCTTCAAATTGTCGCCTTCAATAATTACTTTTAAATCATATCCGCCGCTCATTAAATAAAGCGACTTGACCTGTGGAAAGCGCCAGATACGGTCGGCAATGGCATCAAAACCATGCTCTCTCTGCGGTGTAACCTGAATTTCAATTTCAGCGCGAACTTTATCTTTTGACTCTTCATCCTTTTCAGGATTTACAATTGCAGAATATTTTACAATTACTCCGCTGTCTTCCAGCTGACGGATAATGGCCTGTACATCGGCGGCTTCCAGCTTAGTCATCGCGGCAATATCATTAATCGAAAGGCGGGCATTTTCACGCAATAAGGCAAGGATTTCTTCACTGTGTTCATTCATATACAGGTACCTCTTATAATTGAAAAATATTTTAGAATTTTCCAGACTTTAGTTTCAAACTAGTTTCAAAAATTCCATGTCTTACAATAAAACATTTACGCATCTTTTACAATCAACAAAAGTTTTCCAGCCAGATAAACTTTAAGCTTTATTTCTGTTCTATAATGATAAATCAGGCTTTTCAAAAAAATCGCCTGAAAAATGACTTTTTGAGGGTGTCTTTTACTTATTCATTGCTTACATCGTTTTTTTTCTATATAATAAAGGATAAGTTTAAATCTGGAGTTTTTCACATGGAAAAATTGAAAATTCTTTTGCCGAAAGGCAGAATCTATCAGAACGTCATAGCCCTTTTAAGTGGAGCAGGCATTAAAGTTGACCTGCCGGAACGGGCTTACCGTCCAACAGTAAATCAGGATGACCTTGAAGCAAAGGTTATGAAGCCTCAGAATATCGGAAAATTACTTGAACTTGGTTCCCATGATGTCGGTTTCACAGGACGCGACTGGATTCAGGAAACAAATGCCGATGTTGAAGAAATCATGGATCTTGGTTTTGACAAAGTCCGCATTGTAGCAGCAGTTCCAAATGCACTCGACGACAAAACTCTTGCAGAACGCAAAGTAATTGTTGCAACAGAATATGAACAGATTGCCCGCCGTTGGCTTGAAAGCCGCAAACAGGAATTTCTGATTGTTAGAACTTATGGAGCGACAGAAGTTTTTCCTCCTGATGATGCTGATATGATTATTGATAATACAGCAACAGGAAGAACACTCATGGAAAATGGTCTGCGCATAGTTGATACAATTCTTACAAGTTCAACCTGCATGTTCGCTTCAAAAAAAGCATTGCAAGATCCTGCAAAAAAACAGAAAATTATGGAACTTAAAATGCTTTTTGAAGCTGTTCTTGATGCACGCGACCGTGTAATGCTTGAAATGAACTGTACAAAAGAAAAATTTGATGATCTTGTAAAAGGCATTCCTGCAATGCGCAGTCCGACAGTTTCTCCCCTCTATGGAGATAACGGCTATGCAATTAAAATTGCAGTAAAAAAAGGCGATGTTCCTACGCTTTTGCCACGTCTGCGGGAACTTGGCGCAACAGATATTCTTGAATATGAACTGAGAAAAGTTCTGTAGCCGATTTTTTAATCAGAAGAAAGGGTAGCCCCATTAGTTCTGTCATGGGGCTGTCTAATTATTTCTGTAATGCTGATTTTTTCAGCTTCAACACTATATGCCACTATGAACTTTACCTTGTGAGCAGCCTTTTTTTGCCCTAAACTGCAAATTCAACTGTCATTTTTCTAATAATTTTCTAATATTCTTTTAATTTCACAACCTTTTATAAATTTCATTACTTTTTTCTTGACTTCTAAAATAAGGATGTTAAACTTGTGTTAACGTAAACGCAAATATATACGTTTATTTTCAAGACAATTTTTTTGTAAAGGAGTGAAATATGAAAAAAATTGTATCTTTTTTGCTGCTGACAGCTTTAGTTGCTGGAAGCCTTTTTGCTGCAGGTGGAAAAGACGGTGGAAAGAAAACTGTAGGTGTATGTATGCCTACACAGAGTTCAGAACGCTGGATTAACGATGGTGCAAACATGAAAAAGCAGCTTGAAAGCCTTGGCTATTCTGTAGATCTTCAGTATGCAGAAGATGATGTTCAGATGCAGGTTTCTCAAGTTGAAAACTTGATTGCAAAAAAAGTAAGCTGCCTTGTTGTTGCTGCAATTGACTCAGGCGCACTTGTAAATGTTCTTGCACAGGCTAAAGAAGCTAACATCCCTGTTATTGCTTATGACCGTCTGCTTATGGATACAGATGCTGTTTCTTATTATGCAACATTTGACAACAAGGGTGTTGGTACTGTAATTGCAAAATACATCGAAGACAAAAAACAGCTTAAAACAGCAAAAGCTGAAGGTCGCTCATACACAATGGAACTCTTCATGGGTTCTCCAGATGACAACAATGCTCTCTTCCTCTACAACGGTATCATGGAAGTTCTCAAACAGTACATCGACAATGGCGTACTCGTTGTAAAGAGTGGAAGAACATCTTTCCAGGACACATGTATTCTCCGCTGGTCTCAGGAAACAGCTCAGCAGTGGTGTGAAAACTACCTGTCTGCTTTCTATGCAAAAGACAAACTTGACATTGCATGTACAGCTTTTGACGGCTTCGCTTATGGTGTTCGCTCAGCTCTTGAAGGTGCCGGCTATACAGCAGAAAACTGGCCTTTGATTACAGGACAGGATGCTGAACTTATGGCAACAAAGAACATCATTTCTGGAAAACAGACAATGTCTATTTACAAAGACACACGTCTTCTTGCTTCAAAATGTACAACAATGGTACAGGCTGTTCTTGAAGGTGCTAAACCAGAAATCAACGATACAACACAGTACAACAACCACAAACTTATTGTTCCTTCTTACCTGTGTACACCAGTTGCAGTTGACAAGAGCAACTTTGAAAAAATCATCGTTGAAGGCGGTTACTACACAAAAGCTCAGCTTGGTCTCTAGTCAAAGCTGAAATTTCAGGATTTTCCTGATTTTTTCAATACAGGCAGATGGATTTTCTTGAGTTCATCTGCCTGCTGGAAGCCTTAAAAAATACATACACAGGCTTCTTGCCTGAACTCAAAGCACTTGAGTTTCAAATAAATCTAATAAAAACTTCGAAAAACAATTTTTTTCGAATCAAACCTAATCTTAAATACAAAACAAGGGAGCAAAAAGTCATGGATGATATGATTCTTGAAATGAAGAATATTACTAAGGAATTTCCTGGCGTACGTGCTTTGACTAATGTTACCCTCGATGTTAAGCGCGGAGAAATTCACGCTCTTTGCGGAGAAAATGGGGCTGGCAAATCAACGCTTATGAACGTACTAAGTGGAATATATCCATATAAATCATACAGCGGAGAAATCCTTTTCAACAAAGAATTATGTCAATTCCATGGAATCAAAGACAGCGAAAGCAAAGGTATTGTTATCATACATCAGGAACTTGCACTTATTCCTGGTCTTTCAATTGCAGAAAATGTTTTCCTGGGCAACGAGCAGAAAATCAAAGGTAGCAATGTCATCGACTGGACAACAACAAAAATAAAAGCTCAAAAAATGCTGGAAAAAGTTGGTTTACATAACGAAGATGTTACGGCTCCAATTTCTTCAATCGGTGTAGGAAAGCAGCAGCTCGTAGAAATAGCAAAAGCGCTTGCTAAAAAAGTTACGCTTCTTATTCTTGATGAACCGACAGCTTCATTAAATGACGAAGAAAGTGACCATCTTCTTAACATTCTGCTGAATTTAAAAGAAGAAGGGATTACAAGCATTATCATTTCTCATAAACTGGCAGAATTAACAAAGGTTTCTGACCATATTACAGTTATCCGCGATGGGCAAGTTATCCAGACACTTACACGCGGAGTAGATGAATTCAGCGAAGATGTAATTATCAAAGCTATGGTAGGTCGTGAAATGACCGACCGATATCCACCAAGAGAAAACTTTAAGACTGATGAAGTTATCATGGAAGTAAAAAACTGGAATGTTTATCATCCTGATGACCCTAACAGAATCGTTCTTGAGGACATTAATTTTAAAGTTCATGCTGGAGAAGTTGTAGGATTTGTTGGCCTTATGGGCGCAGGCAGAACAGAACTGGCTATGAGCCTTTTTGGAAAATCATACGGTCAAAAAATCAGCGGCGAAATCTACATGCATGGAAATAAAGTTGAAATAAATTCCGTAGGAGATGCCATTAAAAATAAAATTGCCTATACATCTGAAGACAGAAAAAATTACGGTCTTGTCCTAACAGATAATATCAAGCACAACATGACAATGGCAGCCCTTCCATATTTCTTTGCAAAAAATCATGTAATTGATATCAACAAAGAAATATCTGAATCAATTAAAAACAAATCACGTTTTAACGTAAAGGCACCTTCTATCAACCAGAAACTGGAAAATCTTTCTGGAGGAAACCAGCAGAAAGTAGTTCTTGCTAAATGGATTATGGCTGCTCCAGATGTTCTTATTCTTGATGAACCTACAAGAGGTATTGACGTTGGTGCAAAACATGAAATTTATCTGCTGATAAACGAACTTGTAAAAGCTGGAAAAGCAGTAATTGCAATTTCTTCAGAAATGCCAGAGGCAATTGGAATTTCTGACAGGCTTTACATTCTGAATGAAGGCAGAATCATCGGAGAAATGGACAAATCAGAAGTTTCTCCAGAAGCAATCATGACAAAGATTATTCAGGACACTAACAGCCGCAGGAGGGCATAATAATTATGGAAAATAAATTATCCTTGAAAAAAATCAACTTGAAAGAATACGGCATGGTTATTGCCCTTGTCGCAATCTTTCTTCTGTTTTCTATTCTTACGGGAGGCACTAACGCAACTCCAGCAAACATTAATAACCTTATCATGCAGAATGGATACATCATTATTCTTTCTGTCGGTATGTTGCTTTGTGTTTTAACAGGAAACATTGACCTTGCAGTAGGTTCTGTTGTTGCCCTTTGTGGAGCAACAGGTGCTATTGCGGTAGTAGACATGCATCTTCCTGTATTCGTAGGTTTTATACTTGCCATAGTAGTAGGTATTTGTTTTGGTCTTTTTACTGGTTTCTTTGTTGCATTCCTGAAGATTCCACCATTTACAGTAACGCTTGCAACAATGCTTATCGGTCGCGGTCTTACTTACACTGTTTTGAAGGCTCAGACAAAAGGACCTCTGCCTCCATCTTATACAGCAATTGGAGTTTCTTTTATTCCTTCTCCAATAGTAAAGATTGCCGGTGCAAAAGTAAATCTGCTTTGTATAATTGTAGCTCTCTTAGTTACAGTTATTCTTTTCCTTGCAATGCATCATAAAAGAGTTCAGCAGGCAAAATACGGCTTTGAAAATGATCCTCTTATCAAAGATGTTCTGAAACAGTGCGTAACAGCATTCTTTGTATGGTTCGTTGCAGTTAAACTTTCTTTGTGGAAAGGAATTCCTGCACAGCTGATACTGGTTGGAATTATTGTTGCATGCTATTCATTCCTTACTGAAAGAACTGTTCCGGGCAGACAGATTTATGCACTTGGCGGTAACCAGAAAGCTGCCCGCTTAAGCGGTATAAATACAAAGAAAGTTTTCTTCTGGGTTTATGCAAATATGTCCATCATGGCAGCCCTTGCAGGTATTGTTCTTTCAGCTCGAAACGGTTCTGCAACACCAAAAGCTGGAGACGGTTTTGAAATGGATGCCATTGCATCGTGCTACATTGGTGGTGCTGCAATTTCTGGAGGTTCAGGTTCAATCATTGGAGCTGTCGTAGGTGCTTTGGTTATGGGTGTACTGAATAACGGAATGTCTTTGGTAGGTCTTTCAACCGATATTCAGAAAATCGTAAAAGGTCTTGTTCTGTTAGGTGCAGTAACAGCAGACTTACTTTCAAAGCAAAAAAAGAACTAACAGAAGCTTAACAAAGCTTTATATTTTGAAAACATCGGTCTGCAAAAACTGCAGCCGGTGGTTTTCAAGCTATTCTGCGTGCAAAAGGTTAAAAATGACTGTTACTGATATTGCAAAACTTGCAAATGTTTCTATTGCTACTGTCGACCGTGTCCTCCATAATAGGGGAAGAGTAGCAGAAACAACAAAAAAACGAATAGAACAAATCATAAAAGATTCAGGCTACCAGCCAGATCCTCTTGCACGCCATTTAAAAAAACGCGGAAAATACAAAATAGGTGTTGTTCTGCCAAAACTTTCAACCGCATACGGTTATTGGGAACAGGTTTTTTCAGGAATCCAGAAAACTGCAGAACAGGAATTTTCAGCATTTTCTTTTTCAATTCAGTTGTTTTCTTTCATAAGAAGCGATGTTGCATCACTTGCTGAAACTCTTGCAGAACTTGAAAATTCTGAATGTGATGCTTTTATTATTGCGCCTGTAATGGAAGAGCAAATCAAAAATTTCTTATATGACCATAAAGTACAAAAACCGTATTGCTTTATAGATTCACCGTTGCCAGACTGCAAACCTCTTTCTGTAATTGCGCAAAATCCATTTTCTGCAGGCTATCTGGCAGGCAGACTTACACAGATGCTCGCAAAACAGGAAGGAACATATATAGCCGTAAAACCTTTTACAGGAGCATTCAACCTTGACCAGAGGGGTTTAGGATTCTGCGAATGGTTCAAAAAAAATCCAAGCCATGCAAAAATCGTAACTTATACTGCCCGCCTTACTATCGACTCGGCAGAAGAAGAAGTAAGAAAAATAATTGCTGAATATCCAGATTTAACAGCAATCTGCGTTGTAAGCGTGGAAACTTTTCTATTTGCAAAAGCCGTTCAAAGACTTGGGCTTAAAAAAAATATTATAATCACAGGTTTCGATCTTGTAGAAAACAACAAGATTGAACTGAAAAACAAAAACATTGATGCTCTGATTGACCAGAATCCTTTTGAACAGGGTTCACTTTCAGTCAGACAGTTATTTAAAAAACTTGTTTACGAAGAAGAACCTGAAAAAGAAATTCATATTCCATTGGAAATATATATAAAGGAGAATTTGATATGAAAATGAATGTCGAAAATATCAAAAAGGAAATTGAATGTGGACAGACAATTCTTGGAATTGAATTCGGTTCAACAAGAATAAAGGCTGTTCTTATCAATTCAAAGAATGAACCGATTGCACAGGGTGGCTATGATTGGGAAAATTCATTGAAAGACGGCATCTGGACGTATTCAGTTGAAGAAATCATGGCAGGACTTTCAGGCTGTTATGCAAAAATGAAAGCCGATGTCAAGGAAAAATATGGACTTACCCTGAAAAAAATCAAATCTCTTGGCATCAGTGCCATGATGCACGGTTATCTGGCTTTCAACAAAGAAAATGAGCTGCTTGTTCCTTTCAGAACTTGGCGCAATACGATTACCGGAAAGGCATCAGCTGAACTTTCAAGCCTGTTCAACTATCCGGTGCCAGAGCGCTGGAGCATTTCGCACTTGTATCAGGCAATTCTGAATAATGAAGAGCATGTCAGCCAGGTAAACTTCTTTACAACCCTTGCAGGTTTCATTCATTGGAAACTTACAGACAAAAAGGTCTTAGGCGTAGGAGATGCTTCTGGTATGTTCCCGATTGACATTTCGACAGGTTCATACAACAAGAAATTCATACAGGAATTTGACAATCTTATAAAGGACAGAAATTTTTCATGGAAGTTGGAACAAATCCTTCCAGAAATTCTTTTTGCAGGAAAAAATGCGGGAACGTTAACAGTACAGGGAACAAAACTTCTTGATAAAGACGGCGATTTGGAAGCAGGCGTTCCGCTTTGCCCTCCTGAAGGAGATGCAGGAACAGGAATGACAGCAACAAACAGCGTTGCCAAACGTACAGGCAATATTTCTGCAGGAACCTCAGTCTTTGCCATGGTTGTTCTGGAAAAAGATTTATCAAAAGCCTATAACGGCATCATCGATTTAGTAACAACCCCAGACGGAGCCCTTGTAGCCATGGCTCATGCAAATAACTGTACAGGAGAATATGACCACTGGATTAAACTGTTTGGCGAAGCCATAGAAGCAACAGGCAATTCTGTAAGCAAAGGCAAGCTTTATGATTCACTGCTAACACTTGCACTGAAAGGCGACAAAGACTGCGGAGGCCTTATACCTTACAACTATATTTCAGGCGAAAGCATCACACAAATGAACGAAGGCCGCCCGCTTTTTGTCAGAACCCAGAAAAATAATTTTACGCTTGCAAACTTTATGCGGGCACAGCTTTTTACAGCACTTGGAGCTTTAAGAGCTGGAATGGACATTCTGTTTGACGAAGAGCATGTAAAAATTGACTCTCTTACAGGACATGGAGGATTCTTCAAAACTGCCGAAGTCGGACTCAAAGTAATGGCCGCAGCTATGCATACTCCAATTTCTGTTCAGGAAACAGCTGGAGAAGGCGGCCCATGGGGAATGGCTTTGCTAGCTTCATACCTTGTAAACGGCAACGGAAGAACTTTAGGAGAATTCCTTGACAAAGAAGTTTTTGGCGACAGTCAGAAAACTGTTCAGGAGCCTGATTCTTCAGACGTAGAAGGATTTAACACTTTCTTTGCAAACTATAAAAAAGGACTTGCTGTTGAACGTGCAGCAATAGAAGCCCTCGACTAAGTTTTTAATTCTACCTGCAGGAAATACAAAATTCCCTGCAGGTAAATCAAAATAAAAGCAAACAATCAACAGGAGGTAATTATGATTGATTTAACACAATACGAATTTTGGTTTTTAACAGGAAGTCAGGATCTTTATGGAGATGAAACATTAAGACAGGTTGCTGAAGATTCAAAAAAAATGGTTGAAAGCATGAATAAAGCAGGTCTGCCTTGCAAACTCATCTGGAAACCAACCCTGCTGACTCCAGATTCCATTCATAAAACTTTGGAAGAAGCAAATGCCGATGACAAATGTGCCGGAGTCATCTGCTGGATGCATACATTCAGCCCTGCAAAAATGTGGATTGCAGGCTTGAACGCCTACAAAAAACCGTTGTTGCAGCTAAACACTCAGTTCAACGTAAAAATTCCATATTCAACAATGGACATGGACTTTATGAACTTAAATCAGAGTGCTCATGGAGACCGTGAGTTTGGTTATATTACAGCAAGAATGGATATCCGCCGCAAAGTTATAGTCGGTCACTGGGAAAGCAAAAATACTTTAAGCAGAATTGGAAGCTGGATGCGCTGTGCCTGTGCAGTTGCAGACGGTAAAAAACTTATCGTTGCCCGCTTTGGCGACAACATGAGGGAAGTTGCTGTTACAGACGGCGATAAAGTCGGAGCAATGATGCAGTTCGGCTGGTCTGTTCCATATTATGGCATCGGTGATTTGGTTGCATACATGGACAAAGTTTCTGCCAGCGACATAGATGACCTGATGGCAGTTTATGAAAAGGAATACACAATCGTTTGGGGAAATGACAAAGACTTTACACGTGAACATATCCGCGAACAGGCAAAAATCGAAATTGCACTGCGCAGATTCCTGAAGGACATAAATGCAAATGCCCTGTGTACAAACTTCCAGGATTTGTGGGGAATGAAGCAGCTGCCAGGTCTTGCTATCCAGAGACTTTTGGCAGACGGTTATGGATTCGGAGCTGAAGGCGACTGGAAAACCTCGGCAATGGTTCGTACTGTAAAAGTTATGACCGCAGGTCTTGTAGGCAACGGTAAAGGTAACGCATTTATGGAAGACTATACCTACAATCTTGAAGATGACAACGGATTGAACCTTGGTTCACACATGCTTGAAGTTGACCCGCAAGTTTCTGTTACAAAGCCAAAAATTGAAGTTCATCCTCTTGGGATCGGTGGAAAAGAAGATCCAGCACGTCTTGTATTCACTGCAACAAAAGGCGAAGCTCTTGTTACAGCAGTAGTAAACATGGCAGGAAGATTCCGCTGCGTTGTAAATGAAATCAATGTAATCGATCCGCCAGAAGAATTCCCAAAACTCCCTGTTGCACGCATGCTTTGGAAGCCATATCCAAACCTTTCAACATCTGCAGAAGCATGGATTCTTGCAGGCGGTGGACATCACACAGCATTCAGCAACATTGTAACTTCAGAAATGATGAGAGATTGGGCAGAAATGACAGGCATAGAATGTGTTGTAATCGACAAAAACACAAATATACCTCAATTCCGTAATGAACTTCGCTGGAACGAAGCATATTGGGCAAACCGCAGATAGTTTTGCAAGGTAAAACAAATGGCAAGCATTTATCAATCATTAAAAGAAGAAGCCTACGCTGCAAACATGCAGATTCCTCAGCAGCATTTGGCTATCTACACATGGGGAAATGTTTCCGCATTTGATCCAGACAAGGCTGTTTTTGCAATTAAGCCGTCAGGAGTTCCATACCCAGAACTGACAGCAGAAAGCATGGTCATTGTTGATTTAGACGGCAAAATCGTAGAGGGGAAACTGAAACCTTCTTCCGATACAAAAACACACTGTGTACTGTACAGAGAATTTGCCGTAAGCAGCCATGCAAATATTCGCGGAATAGTCCACACACATTCGCCGTATGCAGTTGCATGGGCACAAGCTCAAAGACCTGTTCCGTTATTTGGAACAACCCATGCCGACCACATACAGACAGAAGTGCCTTGTACGCCATATCTTTCAGAAGAAATGGTCAAAAAGGACTATGAAACGGAAACAGGAAATGCAATTGTAAAGCACTTCCATGAAAAACAGCTGAATCCTGATGAAGTAAACATGGTTCTTGTTGCAGGACACGGACCTTTCACATGGGGCAAAACACCAGACTATGCAGTCTATAATGCTGCAGTTCTGGAGGAAGTCAGCAAAATGGCTTTATGCACCTTGCAAATCAGGTCTGATGCTACACCGCTTCCGCAGTACATCATCGACAAACACTATCAGCGCAAGCACGGACCTAATGCCTACTACGGACAATAAATTTAACCGTAAAAGGAAAAAGATTTTATAGGCCTAAGGGGCTGTCAAAAAAGTATGGGCTGTCTAGTTAGTCTGTCATGCTGATTTTTTCGGAAATGACACTATAGACTTTACTTTTAAGACAGCCCTTTTTCCTGCATTGTATTTTAACCTAAAAACAAACAATGCAGGAAACAGGCAGATGATCAGAATAGCCGCCTCCTGTATAAATTTTATAGCCCAGAGGAATACCATTTTCATCAGCCCATGCACCATTTTTTTCAGTATTAAACGAAATTATTTTTGCACAGCCATAGCTAAAAAAATGATCAAGATAATTCCATGATTCATTATAATAGTAGCTGCCAGTAGGAATTACCGAACCGTTTTCTAAAATCCATGGTGAATAAACCCCAACTGCGCCAAAGTCTGGAGTACAGTCATTTTCACTTTTTGGAAAAACATAATTCAGCAAAACATTCACCTTATTTCCAGCAGAATTCTGATTTATAACCACATCGCCTGAGATTTTCGAATTCAAAGGAACATATTCCGACAAACCAGAACAAATAGAAAATTTTTCAATATTGCGGTTAAAATCTCCACAGGCAAGACCTGATGCATTTTCGTCCAGTTTTGCAAAACAATGTGCAAGCACAGACTCTTCCCACTTGCGCCATATCTCCGTTTCATCTTCTCCTCCAGACATACTTTTCCAGTGGTTGACAAACAAAGACAATGTACGACCTCCAGCAAAGATTTCAACTTCCATGACAGGACGCATAGCCGGCTGCTTGTCTTTTTCTGTCTTGATTTTCAAAGAATGAACTTTTACCCCGGAAATCAAATGTCGGGAAAGTACAGCACAGCCAATAGAAGAGCCCTTTTCTCTTGCAAAACAGGCATAGTCATAAATCTTATTCTTTTGCCAGGCATTGCCAGCAAGTCTGTTGGAAATATCATAAATTATTCCTGCATTTTCTATTTCTTCCAGCGCAACGACATCAGCATCCAAGGCTTTTATAACTTCGCAAAGCCTGTCTAGCCGCTGAATATAGGCTTCCCTGCCCCACCCCGCAGAAGACTTTTTGAATTCCGAGTATTCTAGCCCGTCAGTCTGCGCATCAAAAAAAGTTTCTGCATTCCACGCAACAATTTTTAATTTTGCAGAAAAAGCATTTGAAGCAGCCTGTTTTTGATGTTTTTGCCGGCTTTCAGCAGAAGAATCCAACTCAGCCCCAGTAGAGCCAGACGATGCTGCTGAAAAATCAGAACAGTTGCAAATTATTAAACCAGCGCAAACACAAAGCAATATAAAAACATAATTTTTCATTTTCATTCCACCTGCTTTTTAAATTGCGCAGATAAAGAATTTTACGCAGAAAAAATTAAAAAAAATCAAATTTCTAAAGAATTGCAGGTGATTTTGCAGGTTTATGAAAATAAAGCCAAATGTCAAGTTTTGGATTTTAG